>CALBUI010000234.1 GCA_937968125.1 uncultured Anaerolineales bacterium
GGAGAGAATGCAGCTTCCGCCAAATGGGATGGTTACCTAGCGGAGTCTCCCACACATCCACTTCGTTTCCCTGGGCATCGAATTTTGCTCCAGAGGAGATACGCGTAAAATAAACCTCGGTAATGCCTTCATAGCATGAGAGTGTCTGGTTTGAAACATCAACAAGGATGCGTTTGTCCTCGATTTCAGGATTTATTGGTGCAACCTCTTCCTGCGTGATAGGTCGGAAACCTTCTGCTAGAGCCCAAAAAATATCCCCATAACTGCCGTAAGGCTCAGAGATCCGGTACCAAATTTTTTCTTGAGCATCAACCCTAACATCATCGATCCAGACGATCTGGCTGTAATACAAGCGGGGAATGGGACCAAATTCGAGACGATATTCCAACCATGGCGACCTGGCAGGGGGGTTATCCAAAATAAGATCGACATAGGGCACGCTGACCTCGACCCACATCCCGCGGCCCAGACTGGTATTTGGAAGTTCCGTTACAGGGATATTTAACTGATTCTGGACTGGTTGAATATGTGGGGACCAGATGTATCCATCAGGTGTCTCTACCCATTTTTGATTGGGTCTGAAAGGTTGTCGACCGGTTGTTTCTCGCAGCCAGGGCACAACATTATCTTCATATAAAACACCGACACCTCTACTTTCCACGTCGGGACGAATCTTGATGTCCACCTTTCCAACTGCCACACGACCTAACCGTTCCGATTGTGGGAAATCAGCAAGTGAAAACTTTCTTTTCCAAGACCCTATCCCAAACACAGCTAATCCCGTTGCTGACAATTTGAGAAAATCGCGTCGCGATAAAATCTTTGAATGATTTATTGCCATCTGATTATTCTTCAATCTGTAAATTTAGAATTGTTGTCTGCCCAATATTTTAATCATTTTGGGAGAAAATCCTCTCTAGGACTCCGCAGCCCAAATAATATCGCCACGAACTATCCCAGTCAGAAGGGTGGCTTCTATCCATTCGCGTAATGAAAGCAAGTAACTGCATGCCATGTAAACTCCTCAGGATAAAAAGTGGTCACTTATGGGTATGGTTCTGTCAGAAGTTCTTCAATTTTTTGATCGAGCTCCGGAGATACTAAGGGACCAATTTTTAATCCTCTTAGTTCACCATTCTTCCCGACGTAAAATGTCTCTGGGACGCCCTGGATCTTGTAAGCCTGTGATATTTTTGTCCGCAGATCTGGTCCATTAAAGTAGGTAATATCAAACTCCTCCATATAAGCCAGGGCTTCCGCCTCTGTGTCCAAGTAATCTACACCGATAAACACTACACCCTGATCTTTGTACTTTCTCCAGGTCTGCTCCAGATAGGCTGCCTCCTCGCGGCAAGGAGGACACCATGAAGCCCAAAAATTGATCACCACCACTTGACCACGTAATTTACTCAATGTGAGCGTCTCACCATTAAAGCCAATAAGTGTAAAATCAGGTGCCATACCAGATTGAACCGGCCCGGCCCGAGTCTCTCTCAAACCCCAGCCCACCAATCCCAAAAGCGCAAAAATGAAAGCAAAAGCCAAAACCTGCCACAGCATCCTACGGGGTGTCACTTTTAGAGGCGTAACATCAGCAAGATCTTCAGATGATTCTATTGAATTCATTCGCAAGTCCCTATGTTTACTGTCTTCGGACTGAAGCTTGAACCCAAATTTCTATCTGTGGGGTCTGCGGATCGTTGTTTTCAATGATGATGCCGCGCCGAACTGTCTGGCCGCGCACATCATGGAACCCCGCATCCAACCGCATGGTGACCATGCTGACTTTACCTGGTGGGATGACAGTGGCAGTAAAATCGGCTGTCGTACAACCACAGGTCGTGTATGCGCGATTAATCGTCAGGGGCGCATCGCCTGTATTCGCGATCACAAAGTCATACGTGACGATGTCTGTTGCCCCGATGCTGCCAAAATTGTAGAAATCTTCCGCTATGGATACCTTTGGTTGCGGACCATCTTTAGGTAAAAACGAGATGGATGCTAGGCTTGGAGGTTCCATTTCATGAATTGCAGTCAGGGGTTGGTTGTAAACCACTTCCTCAGAACTGATTTCTATACGTGTTTGCGCTGAACTGCGTCCGGCAAGCAGGTACCAGGCGGAGGCAATCAGGCCTACCCCTACGGCCACCAACACAATGGCTGGCAGGATCCTTTTTTGCTTGCGCCGTTTTCGGGATCGCTCGCGGGTTGCAAGGTATGAAAGTTGTTTTCGTGTTGCCATGTTTTACTCCTTATGATCCTGGATTGAGAATGTCCAAAGAAAGTTGGTCAATGCCCAGGATTGGTCTTCGCTTAATATCTGTCCCCAGGAGGGCATGCCAGTCCCCATCCCGCCACGTATAATTTTGCCCTGGAGCAACGCTGGGCTTGCGCCGTACATCTGGCGCGGGTCGTTGAAATCGGGTGGCTGAACCGCATCATTTCCCATGGAATCCAATTCTGGGGAATCAGAAGCATCCAGGGCAAATACGCCATCTCCACGACCTTGTGCGCCATGACACGCGGCACAGTTCTGGTTGTAAAGTTCTTGACCCACATTTAGTAATTGGTTTGTAGTTGCAGCGGACCAAACCAAAGCGACCAGTTCCCACACTTGAGAATCGTTCAAATTCTCGCTGAATGATTCGCTACGAAGATCACCCCAGGCCTGGTTGGGAGTGTGGGATAAGTAATATTCGCGGGAGAGATAACGAGCAGGCGGGTCGATCCCGAGCTTCTGGCCGAGTTCTGTTGATGGTACTCTCTCGAGGTTGAGTTCTGGTAGGTCATGGGGGGCATCGAGGTCAATACTCAAGTCCAGGTAAAGGGGTGAGGTGGCTTCGTCTGATACAGTTGTTGAAGTATCCCCCTCTACCGTAATGGTGCCGCGCATCCGCCAGTGGTTGGCTCCACACCAACGCGTGCAGTAAAAAGTATAAGATCCTGGTTGGTCAAAAGTGAGCGTGATGTCCTTTGGCTTCCCTGGATGGATATCGACTGGCTCCAGATCGCTTTGCCCGATGGCGAAACCATGCACCACATCATCTGATATTAGACGCAAGTTGAGTGGTTCGTTTACTTGAGTGGTGATGTTATCGGGAAGCCATCCTCCCTTTTCTGGCATAGTAGCGTGAATTTCCACCTTGCCACCCGCGTTCACCCAGCGTGCTGCAACAATGACGATAGAAGCCCCAAAAACCAATACAATTGCAGCTATCCGGGCAATGTTTTCCATTTTCATCCGACAAATAACCACAATAAGCTGACAGTAATGAATGTGCAAAAAATAATGATTGGCCAGGACTGGCGGGGGGCATTCCTTGCCTCAGCAATTTGCTGGCTCTTCCTGGCCGCCCAGAAGAGTCCTCCAGTGAGGACGATAGTTTGAAGAACTGGGACGTACTGGCTAAGATATGGTGTCCAAATCGCGTTGGATGTTCCGAACAGATTCCATCCCCATCCAAAAGGATCGGAGAGCACAGGCACCAAATATGAGCCGTTAGCGAAAACGAACGACAGACTAAAGGCGATCCAGGCTGTCAAACTAAGCGGCACCAGCACACTTGCATGTGTGTTGAAGATCTGTCGTGGATTATGGAAGGAGGGGCTCAGCTTGTGAGCCGCCCTTGTCACCAGGTAGAATAATCCAGGTAATGCTGCCCAGATCACAACTAGCAAACCAACCGCATAACCCCACCAGGTCAGCGACCCGATCTGGTAAGCGGCATCTTTCAATCCGCTCCAGGGACCAAGCATGACCGCAGAGTAAACGATGGCGCTGCCCAACATGATGAAGGCTTTGTAACTCGAATCGAGGGATCCTCCTCTCACTGCGGGCAACTTGTCCCCGGAGGAGCGCAAATTAATCAGGATATTGTCATATTCGCAGGTTCGCAGACATTCCATGCAGAGCCCGCAGTTGGTATTCGCCGTCAAACTCCCCGGATAGACATCCCAGGGACAGCCATAGCCTTCTTCGTTACCCCGATAGCATGATTTTTCTTTGTGTGTAGCGCAAATGGATGGATCAGCTACCCGCAGTTCCAATGGGGCTTGCTGTGAATAGATGCCGATAAACCCACCAACCGGACAGAGGTACCTGCAGAAAACCCTGCGCTCATAAAACAGGCTGACTCCGATCGCGACGAGGATGAGTGCCAGAAGCACCCAGGCAGTGACGATGGGGCGGGTGAGAATAACCACGCTGAACACTGCCAGGAGTGAAAAGGCAGCATTTTGCAGCCAGATATTGCGGATTCTCTTGGGGAAACGACGACTCACCTTAGATGAGTTTCTATTAACAGATGGACCAAGAACAGCTTTGTTTTGCAGCCACTCACCAGGCATGGGGATTGGGCATATGGCACACCATCCGCGTCCAAAGATTGGTACCGCAACTAGTATCAGCGCAGCCCACCAGGCGATCCACACTGCGACAATGCTGATATTCCGATTTCCGACCGGCGTCCCCAGAAAACCAGCAAGAATTGCGATTATGAACCCACCCAGAAGGACGGCCCGGATGATTAATTGCGGCCAACGGCTCTTAATCCAGAAATTGAAACCTGGAAGGCTATTCAAAGGTTTGCGGGTCATTGGTGGAATTTCCAAACACCAGCTAAGGCTGCCAGGATGGCCAGCCCAGCTCCTCGCCATAACAACAAATTGGGACCGACTTGAAGTTTACCGATCATGAATGGATGCAGGTCTCCGCAGGTGACTGAACAGCGGAAGCGGAAACTCCCGGCCCGGTCAGCGGTGAATGTCAGTTGGTTGGTTTGCCCCGGATCGGTGCTGATCTCCAATTCATATCCATCCAGGTAGAGTCCATGGACCACATCACTGGAGGTCAATTCAATCGTGACCAGATCACCCCGATCTACTTTTATTTCTGCTGGAGTAAAGGCAAAGGACCTGGAGTCCACATGGAAAATGTGATGCATTGGTTCATTCCGGGGAACAGGTAATGGGGTAAAGGCAACTAACAGGCCGGCAAGAAGAAATCCGCTAATGAATATGTACTTAGAAGGACGCATATTGCTCATCCAACCCTAGTATTCTGCTGATCCTGCCTCACTCCATATTTGAGGGACCGAAACGGCTGTATGTCTGATCGACATAAGTGCGGATTTCTGCAGTCGTTTTTCCATCATCGAGCATGCGCATCGCATCCTGGGTGATGTCGACACAGATCGAGCAGCCCAAAGCATGATTATCAAATGTCAGCCCGCCATTATCATTTTCTCCGGCAATGTAGCAGGAGTAGTTGGATGTATGACCCATCCCGCCACAGCCGCAGTAACAAGGCAATTGAACGAGGATGTCCGGATTTGCCACGGCAAACTGATATGCCTGCTTCACTGTTACTGGTGCGGATTGCACTTCCAAGGACATCCCTGCCAGGGGAGCCATCTCATAGCTTGATTTTTGTATATTCTCCTTTGAACCTGTAGAACTACATCCGGTAATCAGTAGGCTTAAAACAATAATGAATGAGGTAACAATAATTGTGTTTATATTTCTCACAATGGCCAATTCTCCACTTCGTTCTGTTTTGTACAAATCATATGTCATTGACTTGATTTTGTAATCCGCCAGATAGCTGGAGTAGACATAGGCAATTTTGCTCATGTAGAATGTCATAAATGAACATGATGGAAGTCAAATAACACTTCAGCCATGTTCTCTTGAAACACGAGGAGGATCGAAATATTACATTCCCCAAGTATGGAGGGACAAGTGATCGCTGATCAGTCAGATTTGCGCTCAACGAAGAGGTTGTAAGGAAACACGATAATGGCTGCGAAGTACAAGCTATAGGCTATTAACCAGATCAACGCGAATATGATCCCACTCGGTGTCAGCGTCCAGGTAAATCCAGGCATGAGTAGCATCCAAAGCTGATACATTGACCAATCAAATATCAGATCACCAGCAATGCATAGGATAAATGTTGCCAAGCCAGCGATGAACAATGTCAATAACAAGGCTCGAAAATCTAATTTCTTTGACATGTCTTGTCTCCTATTGAATAACTAGCGACCTCGGAACCGTCATTGCTACTTTATTAAGTAAGCGAGGAATTATTTTCTCCCACCCCAAGGCCATGATGTGAATTCCACTCACCCCTGGTAGGGTTCTCACTTCTTGGATGAGATCAAACGTAATTTCTAAGCCGGTTTCCTGAGGGTTCTGACTCATTTCCATCTTCTCGAGAAGAGACAATGGAACCTCAATGTCAGGGATATTTTCTTGCATATATCTGGCTACTTTTGCGGATCGTAAAGGACCGATACCGACTAAGATATGAACATTCCCAATTAAATTACGCATGTCAAGAGCCTCCAGCCATCGGGTGAGAGCATCGATATCGTAAATCAATTGAGTCTGGATGAATTGGGCACCAGCGTTGATTTTTTTCTCTAAACGCAGGGCTTCATGATTTAAATTTGGATCCCCTGGTGATCCAGCTGCTCCCAAGAATAAGTTTGGGGGATTATCATTTTCACGTCCATCAAGGAAAATACCTTTGTCTCGCATTCTACGAAGAATCCAAAGCATTTGAGTGGCATCCAAATCGTATGGCAGCTGACCAGCAGGGATACGCCCAGCAGTCGGCGGATCACCGGTTAAACAAAGGATATTTCGAACGCCAAGCGCCGCCGCGCCAAGTACTTCTGATTGCAATGCCAGCCGATTATAGTCCCGGGCAGTGAGCTGCAGGACAGGCTCAATACCCTCTCGAGCAAGAGTAAGACAGCTGGCAAGACTTGACATTCTGGGTGTCGCCATTGGATTCTGAGTTACGTTGGCTGCATGTACCAAACCAAATAATTGCTCAGCCTGCTCTTCAATTTTGGCCGTATTAGAACCGATTGGAGGTTTGACCTCAGCCGTGATTACGAACTCACCCCGATTTAAAGTTGCTTGCAATCTTGATACGGGATCCGAACTTTCTGGAGGATGATATTTTCCATCTCCTTGCCACCAAGCTGGCTGTCGTATCTGCAGAAACATCTCGTCAATCTGCTCACGCCACTCAGACCTGCGAAGTAAATATTTGGGGGATATTAGTCTTCGCTTGCGTGCCTCGGAAAGGACTGTTCCCCAGGTTTCATGACCCACTCGAGTCCAATCCAGAGGTGCTTGAACTTCCAACAATCTTTCAAGTTGTCCAGCTTTGTCAGCGCGTTCGTAAATATGATGCCAAACACAGGGGCGCGATGGTTCGACGCAGCAGGATTTGGAAGACCCACTCCCACAAGGACCATTACGCAGACCCTTTGGACAGAGCAGGGGGCAGATGTATGCAGTTTCTTGCAGTATACAGTTACCACACATACTGCAGCTGAACAGTGTTCCTTTGATCCATTTTTCCAACCCAATAATGACACGCTCACCTTGTGAAGGAGGGTGGATAGGCAGAATAGGTTCCCGGAATCGTTGAAGGTGCATAATTGGTTTAACTGTTTTTACAACTTTTCTAAGCACGAACTAGAGTTCCCGTGCATTTGCTTTAAAACGGAAATCACAACGAGAAAATCCTCCTGCTAAAGTTTCGGATCTCTCAAGCCATCCACCCCACATTTCCGTGAGGGCAAAATCTAAGTTGCACCATGTGCCTACACAGAGGTCTGATGCATCTTGCTTGTGGAAATACTCCGCAACAGGACACCTTAGGATATCAACCGAGATACCATCATTACTCAGCAGACGCTCGAAAATATATCCCGGCGGAGTAAAAGGAAAACGCAAGAATAAGTTTACTGAGATCCGCAATCGTTCCCGAGGATCGCTTGTCAATAACTGTGCTACAAGGTTCGGGAGTCTCCCCATCTTTTCGTATACTTTCCAAGCCACATCCCCAAACATTTCTATTGCATAATCCCTTTCAATGTCGATCGCCATTAATTCCCGAAAGAAAGCGAGCGTCATACAAGCAAGCAACATATTCATTCGATTGCCAAGTTTAGGTTCTTGGGGGACAGAAGGCGCGAGCTGATCATAAGTCTGCCATACCTGCTTCAGGATAAGATCTACTTCTGTTCGCGTGAACCTGCCCAAATCTGGTCTGTGAGAGTCTCTATTTCGTCCAATCAGTCCGGCGTGAGCCGCCTGTTTTATAACCGGACGATAAATAGTTTTAACCAAAGTTGGATTCACTTAATATTCCTTCGTTTCCCCTTTTATGCTCCCTGCTTAACATCACATAAGTTCCCTAATTTCAAATTCAACCCTCAACCATGTAAAGTTGTCCGATGAACAATTGGCCATCCTCAACCTTGACATCATAACGATCAAGAGGGCGCGGCGGTGGGCCTGAGACCACGTAGCCTTCCTTATCGAATACGCCAGCGTGGCAGGGACAGTAGAACTGCTCCTGATCTGAAACCCAGCGCGCCCGGCAGCCTAAATGTGTACAGATATTTGACATAGCAATATGTTCTCGGCCATCTTCTGTTAGTACATAAACCGAAAGCTCCTCGCTCTCTATAATCCAGCCTGTCTGGCGTTCAATCAAAACCTTGAAAAGCGTCGGAGTTCCCAGCTCGATTTTTGAGGTCGGGCCAAGTCGGGTCCAACTTTTTGTTTTGTTGCTTTGCAAGGCAGGTCCGATGAGGTAGACAATGGACGGAATCCCCAATCCGAAACCGATTGCTCCACCGATGGGCACCTGCTTGATGAACTCAGCTTGATAATAGTGACGGCCATCATTCCCTGCACCATCTACCGCATCAGCCAGGTCCGCAGGCGTGATCCCTTTGGGGTCAAATACCACGGCAGCAATTCTCTGCTCCAATTGAACCTCTTCCAGCAAAACTCCATCTAAGCTAAGCAACGCATTTCTGACTCGATTTGCACACTTTGAGCAGTCCATCCCAATAATTGCTAAATAAGCAAACATGGGGATTGCTAACGCATCCCGGTCCAGCGGCTTATCCTGTGGTTCAACCTGGTAGTTCTCACCCTCGCTCATGAATTTCTCCATTGCAAACATATATTCGGACATATATATCCAATTACCATATTAGATGACTCGATTCCATTTGTCATCCGCCATCTTGCGTTGTCATCAATAGGCAAAACTGCTTATATGCTTACCCTACAAATGGCGCTTTGTTTTTCTTGATGAATTTTCTATACTGGGGCACAGGAGAAATTATGATGAACCGGTCTACTTATCTTCTTACTCTGAAATTCGACAGCGATCAGGCCGTTAGGCAAGTTACTCGACGTCTGGTTGACGATGGATTACAGGTGGTTCGTTCTTTTGATTTGCAAACTGCACGTTCAACACATACGAATTGCACATGCCCAAATCATGGGACGGCGAATTGTGACTGCCAGATGGTTGTGCTACTGGTCTATGGCAAGCAAGGAGAACCACTCACTTTAGTGGCCCACAGCCAGGATGGTCATACATACTTCGAACTGGTTGACACACCTCAACAACGTCCAGAACGAGTTTTAAAAACTGCCGTACTCCAGGCACTGGCTTTAGCGGGCTTCGCTTCTATTCAACGTTCTAATTCAGCTAATGCTACTTGAGGAAAAGGCTCTAATCTTGACATTGCTGACCTCGGCAGAGAGGCGCTTAGGTTCTGTCCTTGAAATGATCGAGAAAGAACAAAACTGCATAAAAGTTCTCTATCAGCTTCAAGTGGTTCAGGCAACGATGCAAACTTGTGGACATCTTTTGGTCCAATACCGGCTGCAGCAGACTCTCGAGACAGCCTGTTATGACGATTGTTTGGAAAATCGTAGTATGGAATTGAAACATCTTGTGGATTTGTACCGATATTATCAAGAATTTTCTTGAAGTGAATCAATATGAGAGGTGAAATATGAGCAATACATCGCAGCAATTAACCTTACCCATAACAGGGATGACCTGCGCTTCTTGTTCCTCAAAGGTCCAGGAATCTCTTAGCAAGGTGACAGGTGTCGATGAAGCAGCTGTAAATCTAGCCACTGAACGAGCAACTGTTCGCATAAGCGGAGAAGTTGAATCGGCTGCATTGGTAAAGGCCGTCCAGGATACTGGGTACGACGTACCCACGGATACCATAATCCTTCCCATCGGCGGTATGACCTGCGCCTCATGTGTATCAACTGTAGAAGGAGCGCTTTCTGATGTGCGAGGGGTGACGCAGGCAAATGTTAACCTGGCAACCGAAAGGGCAACAGTTACATATATCCCCGGAGTAACTGGTTTATCTGATTTCAAAAAAGCTGTTGACAAAACAGGTTACCAGGTGCTGGAATTGGAATCCACTGAAGGTGAAGATGAAATTGATCAAGACGAGCGCAAGATGCAGGAGGCTCGCTTTAGGATGCGGGTGGCCTGGGCTTTCACCATTCCCATCACCCTTTGGATGTTCCTGGAAATGTTTTTTGGGATCATGTGGCCTAATGAAATCATTTTCAATTTAGGAATGATCATCTTGGCTCTGCCAGTTCTATTCTGGGTAGGTTGGCCAACTTATCGAGGGGCTTGGGCGGCTGTGACTCACCGGCACGCCAATATGGATACCCTGATCGCCATCGGAACCGGTGTCGCTTTACTTACCGGCCCAGCCTCATTTTTTATCCCAGTGGCAAACTATGCTGGTGTAGCAGCGATGATCATGGCCTTCCACCTTACAGGACGTTACGTGGAAGAAAGTGCCAAAGGCCGCGCTTCGCAGGCTATCCGTAAATTGTTGGAGTTGGGCGCCAAGACCGCATTTATCGAGCGTGACGGTAGTGAATTCGAAGTTCCCATCGAGGAAGTACAGGTCAAAGACATAATGATCGTGCGTCCAGGTGAGAAAATTCCCACAGATGGGATCATTGTTTCCGGGGACAGCGCCGTAGACGAATCGATGGCCACCGGGGAATCCATGCCGGTCAATAAACATCCCGGCGATGAAGTGATTGGCGCCACCGTCAACCAGGAGGGATTATTGAAAGTTGAAGCAACCCGCATCGGTAAAGATACTTTCCTCTCCCAGGTGATTAAACTGGTGGATGAATGCCAGGGTTCTAAAGTTCCCATTCAAGAATTCGCTGACAAAGTAACGGGTGTTTTTGTGCCGATCGTGATCGTCATTGCCGCGTTGACGGTCCTAGCCTGGGTGGTCTTTCCAGTCTTGATGAAGACACTGGTCAATGCTGGAACTTTCCTGCCCTGGGTGAATCCGGATCTAGGGGTGCTAACCCTGGCGATCATCTCAATGGTGTCGGTGCTGGTAATCGCCTGCCCCTGCGCGCTGGGCCTGGCTACACCGACTGCGCTGATGGTAGGCAGCGGCAAGGGTGCCGAAAATGGCATCCTGATCCGCAGTGGTGAAGCGATCCAGACTTTTAAAGATGTGCAAATTGTCATATTCGATAAAACCGGCACCATCACCAAGGGTAAGCCTGAATTGACAGATCTGGTTGGCTATGGCCAATGGAATGGGGATGGTGGACAGGATGAACTCTTACGAATAGCAGGGTCAGTTGAGAAAGGAAGCGAACACCCATTGGGGCGAGCCATCGTTGTCAGTGCTGAAGCCCAAGAGATTCCACTGTTAGAACCTAAGAAATTTGAAGCTGTGCGTGGGAAAGGCGTCAGTGCTCAGATTGGTGATCAGAGGGTTTTGGTCGGCTCGCGCCGGCTGATGCGCGAGAATGGCATCGATCCTTCCCCCCTTGAAGAAGAAATGGTTCGCTTAGAGAACGAAGCAAAGACCGCCATGCTGGTTGCTGTAGATAATCAATTGGCAGGTGTCGTTGCGGTTGCCGACACCCTAAAAGGCGACTCGGCCAATGCCATCAATGCTCTACATCAGATGGATATCAAGACGGCGATGATCACGGGCGATAACCAGCGTACTGCTGATGCCATCGCGAAGGTGGTTGGGATTGACCATGTCCTGGCCGAGGTGTTGCCAGATGGGAAAGTTGAAGAAGTACAGAAACTCCAGCAAGAATTTGGACTGGTAGCCTTTGTGGGTGACGGGATCAACGATGCCCCTGCCCTGACTCAAGCCAATGTGGGCATCGCTATCGGCACCGGCACCGACATCGCTATCGAAGCCAGCGATGTGACCCTGGTGCGTGGAGAACTGACCGGTGTCGTTGAAGCAATTACCTTGAGCCGGGAGACGTTCAAGAAGATCAAGCAAAACCTGTTCTGGGCCTTCTTTTATAACGTAGTCATGATCCCCCTGGCGGTGATCGGCTGGATGCACCCAGTGTTGGCTGAGATCGCGATGGCGTCTTCTTCTATCACAGTGGTTGGCAACGCTAATCGGCTGCGCAAGCTGGACATTAGACCAGATTATGCGCGTAAAGATGAAGAAGAGGTTGACGCAGTTCAGGAAACCGTACCGCAGCCTGCACAGTTACAAGCATAAAACCAGGAAGGCTTAATTGGATTTCTATTCTCTTAGCGAGAAATTCTCTGGTCCTGATAAAAATGACTCTTTCCGCTTCGGTGGAGACCAATGATGGAAACCATACAATTGCAATATATAGCTGGAGCGACATCTACCGCGATTTTCGTTTCTAGTAATTTACCAATGCTATTTAAAGCCATTAAGACCAGGGATTTAAAATCCTACAGCTTGGGTCATCTTGTTTTGAGCAATCTAGGAAATCTAATCCATTGGGTATACATCGCCAGCTTGCCATTTGGTCCGATATGGTTTTTACACGGCTTCTACACCCTGGTGACAGCTGTGATGCTTGGATGGTATTACCGCTATGAGTTAACTGGAATCAACCTCTTCCGATCCTTAAGACAGAAATTAGAGCAGTTGTGTAATTGTGGGTGCCGAAAAATTGTAGATGCGTGCCCACAATGGTGTGTGAAAGGTTTGATATCGATCTCAACAATCGATTTCTATTAGAAAGGAGGTTCACTGTGAAACGCTTCATGATACCCAGAATCGCTCACTGTAACGAGGGTTGTTTAGTTCCGTCCTGGGCATGACGTAAAACTGCCTGGTCCTGGGCACGACCGAAAACTGCCCATCGAGAGATAAATTGCGATTGATAAATAAAGAGGAGTTACTTATGACTCAGTGTCCTGTTTGCGGCATGATGGTTGATGAAAATACTGCCCCCAGATTGGTGTACAAGGGCAAAAAATACTACTTCATGAACCCGATTCACAAGGAAATGTTTGAAAAAGACCCGGAAAAATTCTTGGGCCAAAAGAAAGAGATGAGTGGCCACGGTTAGAAAGCCAGGCAGCTAAGTAACTGGTTTTCTGACAAAACAATGGAGGCTCAAGATCAGAGCCTTCATTGTATCCGTTGTTGTGATCGAGATTAATTTCTCGATTTGCGATTGTGTTTAACCTTTTCTAGGAGTCCTTATGCAGGATCAGGATCAACATCAAGAAGACAGTCCCGTAGTGGCTCTCCAGCAAGCTACACCTGCTGAACCTGTCACGCCCGCTCCATTTTGGATTCGATTACGAAGGAAAATTAGCAATTATTGGGCCTTTATAGTCATCGCCTTCATGCTCGGTTTGGGAGGCGGATATGTGCTGGGAGACAGCGACTTTGCCGCCAGGAATGGAAATCTGGCCGAAGAAAATGTGTCAAGTCCACAAGATGTATCCATCTCAGCGCAATTGATCGAGCAAATCAACCCTCCTGATGGATTTTCCATCAAGGTCATGTATGGTGATCTTGGTCCGCAATTATTGGCAGCTGGCGCTGTGGACTATGACGCTTATGTCGAGGTTTATGAAAATGCCGGCCAGCCTCTGAGCGATGAGCAGTTTGCCATCCTGACTGAAGGCAGTGACGCAGAAATTGTGTTCGATCGTGATAATGCTTACTTCCTACTCAATTTCTTCTGGGCTTTGGGATTGGCAAATGAGAATCCGATCCTCACTGACGGTCCCATGGTTGAGTATAGTGAAGGGCAAATTGAACGCTTTGCCTCAACAGGCGGTTGGAGTATAGCCGCCAAGCCAATCAATGAGCTTTATGCGAGTGCTAAGATCCTCCCCCTATCAGTTGAACAACAAAAACGCGTAGATGAGGTTGCACAGGGGGTCTACCGACCTTGCTGTAATAATCCAACCAATTTTCCAGATTGCAACCATGGGATGGCCATGCTAGGGATGTTAGAACTATTGGCCTTCAATGGTGCCAGTGAAGATGAAATGTTTGAAGCAGCAAAATATGCCAATGCCTATTGGTTCCCACAACAAACCCTGGAAATTGCCCTTTTGCATAAGAGTACCCAAGGTCTGAATTTTTCCGAGTTGAACTCCCGAGAGGTTGTAGGTCCAAACTTCTCTTCGGGGTCAGGCTTCCAGGCAGTGCACCAGTGGCTGACTGAAAATGGTGTGCTGGCAGGTTCTTCTGGCGGTGGCAACAGCTGTGGTGTATAGCACAATAAAAAATATTGTCAGTAAAGAGACAAAATGATGGACACAATACGCATTCTGCTGGTTGATGATAGCAAAATATTTCTAGATTTTGCTGCCGGTTTTCTCTCAGATCACGAAAACCTGATCGTCGTCGGTACTGCCCAAAATGGGAACGAAGCACTTTCTCTGGCTGAAAATCTTCATCCGGATGTCGTACTGTTGGATTTCAATATGCCTGGTTTAAGTGGCATTGAAACCACCCCATGTTTGCGGCGGATTTTACCTGGGGCTGGCATCATAATGATTAGCTTCCAAAATTCGGACACTTACAAAGAAGCAGCCTTGCTTGCAGGGGCAGACGACTTTATTCCAAAAGAGACTTTAGCTTACGCTCTAATCCCGGCCATCCAGCGAGCATCACAGAGAAGTGAGCGATTTGTTAGCGTCTAATAAAATCACATTTCTGAGTAAACGCCTGATCGTCTTCTCCCACGCCTTATTCTTTGTGCTGGGTTTTTCCCTGGTCTTCATCGTTGGCTGGGGTGGAGCAGCCACCTTGTTGGGTCAAGTTTTTGGCAGCTACAAGGGCATCATCGGTAAAATCGGTGGAGTGGTGGTAATCCTGTTCGGCTTGTACACTCTTGGGCTGCTAAAAATCTCCTGGTTATCATACGACACCCGGCCTCAATTATCCGGAGAGCAGCGTAGTGGACTGCTGGCTTCGGCATTAATTGGTGTGTTTTTCGCTGCAGGTTGGACCCCTTGTATTGGAACAACTCTAGGGGCGATCCTCACCCTGGGATTCAGCCAGGAAACCACTGGACAGGCCATGGTGCTCTCCAGTGGCTACGCTTTAGGCCTTGGCATTCCATTCCTGGCTATCGGCTTGGGGATGGAACGAGCGACCCACTATGTGCGCCGCTTCCAACCTCATCTGCGCTGGATCCAGATCGCCAGTGGAGTTTTCTTGCTCCTGATCGGTGTGATGATTTTGACCAACCAGATTACTCTAATTGCCATTTGGGCCCAGCGAAACGGATTGTTTTTAGATTTTGCCATCGGTTCAGCTATGGGACCTACTTACCTGATCGCATTGCTGGCTGGACTGCTTTCATTTCTTTCCCCTTGTGTACTCCCCCTGGTACCAGCCTATGTAGGTTATCTCAGTGGGCATGCATTAAGAGCGAAGCAAGATGGGGAAGGTGCCTGATGTTATCGGATACACCCTTATTCGAGTCGATATGAAAGATAGCTTATCACGTCGAGATTTTATCAAGATTGGTGGTCTAGGATTAGGCAGCCTGGCATTTAACCAATATTTTCCTTTCAGAGATGACCAATCTCTCCCAGAACATATCGTCCGGGTTACATATCCAGCAGCGAGTGTTTATGACGAACCTAAGATGGATGCAGCCTATGTCACTGATCACTATCGTGATGATTTGCTTACAGTTTATTACGAACTCACCCCACCTGAAGGTCCGGTATACAACCCCCTTTGGTATCGCGTTTGGGGAGGCTACATGCACAGTGCCTACCTGCAGCCGGTCAAAGTTCGGTTCAATAATACAATCGGCTCTGTACGAGAAGAAGGGCAACTGGCGGAAGTGACTGTGCCCTTCACCCAGGCGTATGAGTATTCCAAGCTACACGGCTGGAAACGAGTTAATCGGTTGTATTACTCAACCACCCATTGGATAACCGGCATCGATGAAGGACCGGATGGCAAATCTTGGTATCGTCTGACTGACGAACTTCAACCTATAGATTACTTTGCGCCTGCAGTCCACTTTCGTCCAATTCCGGACGAAGAATTTTCTCCCATTTCCCCTAATGTCTCATTTGAAGATAAGCGGATTGAAATTTCGTTGATCACGCAGACTTTGAAAGCTTACGAAGGTAACAGAATTGTATTGGATACGAAAGTGTCTACTGGAATCCCCAATGCCAGGCCTACTCGGAATGGCATTCCCACAACAACACCTTCCGGGCGTTTCAACATCTTTTCAAAAATGCCCTCTAAACACATGGGAAATGTACGTTTGACTGACGATCTGGATGATTACATCCTGCTGGGGGTTCCCTGGACATCATTCTTTGTGGAAACCGGAGTGGCATTGCATGGTACTTACTGGCACAACAACTTCGGTTGGCCGATGAGTCGCGGCTGCGTCAATCTACGCACCGAGGACGCCAAGTGGGTGTTCCGTTGGATTTTACCTGTGAGTGAACCTACGGATTGGGAGAGAACTGGATATGGAACGCAGGTGATTGTATCCCATTGATGGTGTCATTGGAGATATATCAAATTTTCCATTCCAAATGTTTTTGGAGGTAATAATTAATTTGGATGATTGATCAAACAGATACTCAAGTAGAGAAGAAACGAAAATTTTTTGCGATCCCTTTAATAATTGTTCTAGGGATCATAACTATTGGTACAGCATTTGTTATTCTATTTCTCCAAAAACCAGGGGCTAACGTGGTCTCGGTAAATGGGAAGGTGTTGACTACTCCATATCCGAAACCAATGGTTGATGGAAACACCATGGGAGATCCAAACGCACCAGTGGTGATCGAGGAATTTTCAGATTTTCAATGTGCATTCTGCCGCCAGTTTTTCCTGGAGACTGAAAAACCTCTCATCGAGCAATATGTAAGCACCGGGAAAGTATATTTCATTTACAGGACATTAGGCAGCTGGCTTGGTCCTGGTTCACAATATGCGGCTGAAGCTGCTTATTGTGCTGGCGATCAAGACATGTTTTGGGAGTACCATGATACGTTATTCACGAACCAGAGAAGGATGGAATTCTCTCCCGTCAACCTGATCCAATTGGCTGATGAACTGGGTCTGGATTTGATTAAATTCGGGGACTGCGTAGAAAGCTCTAAATATCGAGAGCAAATAAATAAGGATCTGGCGGATGGCATTTCCGCAGGTGTTAGAGGTACCCCGAGCTTTCTGATTAACGGCAGGCTTGTTATTGGTGCACAACCATTCTCATTCTTCGAGCAAGCCATCGAGAAAGCCCTTAATGATATTGGCCAGGAGTAGATGTTTTCAAGGTGAGGAAAAATTTTTTGATCGTTTCGGTTGATCTCTCGCAGATTAGATTTCTTCGATATTTTTTGTATTTACCAGTCTTTACTGCGGTTCTCTCTTTGCTGTTCTCCACCAGTTCTGTAAATGCCCAGAGCGATCTACCAGACGGGCCATTCTATCAGGTTCAAGAAGGAGATACACTCTGGGATATTGCGCTCCGATTTAGGGTTCCGATTGATGAATTACAACAAGCAAATGGCATTACAGACGCGGCCCAAATTGATGTAGGAAATCAGCTGGTAATTCCCGGATTAGAGGGTATTCAAGGGTTGTTGGAAACCAGGACAATGACCTATGGTGAAACGCTGCGCAGTTTGAGCAGGCGCTACCGTTTACCAGAAGAAAAATTGGCGAGATTAAATCATCTCACCAGCCCGAATAGTATTAATCCAGGAAGCATGCTCGTCATTCCTGCCCAATATGATAATCCTACCAGCGGTCGGCGCGTTGGTGTAAGAGCAGGGAAGTCATTATTGGAACTTGCGATGCTGAATGATGTGAATCCATGGGAGTTAGTTTTAGCGAATAATTTGCCAGGTACCTGGAGTGCCCTGCCTGGAGATGTGCTGGTAGGCCTGGATGATGAGACAGATGGACCTGGAGCATTCCTAGAAGCAATTGAGGATGTTTCCATCGAGGATCTGCCATTTGTGCAGGGGAAAACGATGGTAATAAGAATTCGTGGAATGCCAGGAATTGAATTATCAGGGTCTCTAAATGGAAGTGAGATTACCTTCTTCTCTATGGGTGACGAATATGTCGCCTTGCTAGGCATTCATGCCATGCAGGAACCTGGTCTTTATCCCTTGAATATTTCTGGAAAATATCCTCCAGGTGAACCCTATTTTGGTGACGGTTTCGATTTTTCGCAATCTGTATTAATTCGTGACGGAGACTATCCCTTCGATCCGGTATTGACTGTAGCTCCGGAGACGATCGATCCAAAGGTAACTGAGCCTGAAGATGAACTATGGGAATCGCTGGGAGTCAATGTATCCCCAAAAAAGTTATGGGATGGGGTTTTTCAAAGCCCAGTTCCAGATGTTTTTAAAGATTGTTGGACATCACTTTATGGCAGTCGCCGGTCTTACAACGGCGGCCCCTATGACTATTACCATACTGGGTTGGATCTGTGTGGTGGCGTAGGTACCGAAATCTTCGCTCCAGCCCCTGGCAGAGTTGTCTTCGCGGAACCATTAACAGTACGCGGTATGGCAACCGTGATCGACCACGGCTGGGGTGTTTACACCGCATATGATCACCAGTCAGAAATTTATGTTGAGCATGGTAATTTTGTCGAGCCTGGTCAACTAATTGGCCTTGGGGGGGCGACTGGGCGTGTAACTGGACCTCACCTTCATTGGGAAGTATGGGTTGGTGGTATCCAGGTGGATCCTTTAGATTGGTTGATGAAGTCCTTTCCATGATTAAATAGACAATATTTCAAGAATCTTATTGGTAAACAAGGAGATTTGTATGAGTAAAAAATCTGTTCGTGAAGCCAGGCGGGAGCGCCGGCGAAAAAAAGCAAGGAAGAATCAGTTGATTTGGGGCGGAATCGGTATTGGTGTCTTGATTGTGATCGGTTTCATCGGATGGACTGTATTTCGCCCGGCTGCCGGTGAAGCAGTGCCGATCATGGCCAATGCCGGCGATCATGTTCAACCGGGGTCCGATCCGGGTCCTTTCAACTCGAACCCCCCAACCTCAGGAAGGCATTACGCTCAAGAATATGATGCAGGTTTTTATGAAGAATCTGATCCCGAAGTCCAAAACGATTTTCCAGAGGGATACTTGCTGCACAACCTGGAACACGGCTACACGATATTTTGGTACAACTGCGATTTATTAGATGAGGCAGGCTGTTCAAATTTGAAGAGCGATATTATAGGTGTGATGAACGATTTGAATAATTTCAAGGTGATCGGATTCCCTCGAAGCTCCATCGAATCTCCCCTGGTGATGACTTCCTGGGGAAGGATGCTGGCTATGGAGGCATTGAATGTGGATCAGGCACGTGATTTCATCAGCCGCAACCGCAATCGCGCCCCAGAACCAAATGCCCCCTAATCTATGGAGGGTCTGTTGATGGCCAAAAAACGCACAAAACACAAGAACGATTCCCGATTGGCTAAGGAAAGTAGAAAAGCGATAGAACGGCGCGCAGCAATTTGGAGTTATCTCATAATCGCGATCGTCCTAGGATTAATCCTATATGGGCTCTATCTACAAACACTTCATCACAACTGAAAGCACGGATTCATATCAGTCTCTGTGAGAAATTTATTATGACTCAGATTACCCCTCTGATCCCAAGTGTGAAACCCAATTGGACCAAAGTGGACCAGTGGACATATCGTCTCAGTAAGAATTGGGTATTGGTTTTTGGTGTTTTATTCGGAATTTGGGTTGGGCTGCCCTTCCTGCCGCCATTTTTCATGGCGATGGGTTGGGAGAGCCTGGCAAATGCGATTTACCTGCTCTATTCTTTCCAATGTCACCAGCTACCGCAGCGCTCATTTTTCTTTTTCGGATCGCAAAGAATGTATTCACTGAATGAGATCCAGGTCGTATGGCAAGATACAACCAATCCTCTCATTTTACGCCAGTTCATCGGTACCCCAGAAATCGGGTGGAAGGTTGCCTGGTCAGATCGCATGGTTTACATGTACACCAGTATCCTGGTATTTGGTGGGATATGGTGGCTATTGCGCAGGAAGGTGAAGCCTCTCCGGTGGTGGGGTTTCATCATTCTATTATTACCCATGGCTATTGACGGGACCAGCCACCTGATCAGCGATTTTGCCGGGATCGGCATGGGATTTCGCGATAGTAATGCCTGGTTAGCGTCCTTGACGAATAGTGCTTTCTCACCAGAGTTTTATGCCGGTGACGCATTTGGCTCGTTCAATTCCTGGATGCGGTTACTCACTGGAGTGCTTTTTGGATTGGGAATTGTTTGGTTTGGTTTTTCATACCTGAACAAATCCTTCACCGACCTAGCAAAATTTTTGGGAACCAAGCGAGATCGTTCCCAAATGGTTTTATAGTCACCAATGCTGAGCAGATTAAAACGATTTTGGTATATACTGCCCATCCTCATTGGGCTAGTTCTAATTGGGGCATTCGCAATTTGGGGAAATGCTCCCTCTGGAGAACCAATTACCATCAACGGGATCACCGTTCCCCCCTTGTCGACTTTGGATCCCAAGGTGGTTGCCCAGGGTGAGCCTTTGTATGCCCAACATTGTGCCAGCTGCCATGGCGCAAATCTGGAGGGCGTTCCAAATTGGAAAATAATACAACCTGATGGAAAGCTGCTGCCACCGCCGCATGATAGCAGCGGTCACACCTGGCACCATCCCGATGAATTGCTTCTTTCAGTGATTGCTGAAGAGGGAGATCCTTCCATATCCGATATGCCTGGTTTTCGAGATATTCTCACCGATGAGGAAATGATTGCCGTCCTAACCTTCATCAAAAGTTCCTGGGGTCAGGAGGAACGCGAATTCCAGTGGTGGATTACTGCCAGAGACCAATAAGGACTCTCAGGTACTCGAAATTTCTTTGCAGAACCTTTAAAAATGTTTCATAGCGCCTTCATATTGATCTAATATCCTATTGCCAGGTAAATAGGACGAATCCTGGAGTGATAATCCAGGAAAATTAATATTGAAGGAGTTTGTAACATGAATAAGAAGCTTATCGGAATTGGTGTATTGGGATTGTTAATCCTCACTCTTGGTCTGGCAAGTTTTGCTTATGCCCAGGGTAAGCCTCCCCAAGGCCGTGATTATCCTTTCGGCTACGACATGATGAACGGGTATAACGGTCACGATTATGGGATGATGGGTAACGGGTACCGGGTTGGTTATGATTACCCCCAAGACCAGACATCCCCACCAAGTGGGTATCCACATGGTCCGGATATGATGGATGGATACGGTGGATACGGCTTCGGCATGATGGGCGATAGCAATGGA
>CALBUI010000235.1 GCA_937968125.1 uncultured Anaerolineales bacterium
AATAAAGCAGCTGGGTGGTATTGGCGATAGTAGCCACTGTGATCCAGCCCAAATAAATGCTAAATGGAATGTGCACAGCCCACTTTTCCGCATTGGATACCTTCCCCCGACCTATATCCAGTCGCAGGTAAATCGCGATCAGTGACAATAGAAGCACCCCCATAGCAATTAGAGTAAATTCAAATACCTCATAATGCCACAGGAAAAGCCAGGCGATATTTGCCAAACAGCTCAGGATGAAGAGGTAACCGATGCTCCTTAAACGGGGATTCTCACGTTGAGCTGGTAGCAACTGGTAAATCGCGTAGGCAATTAGGCCAAGGTATATCAAACCCCAAATTGAGAATACATACCCGGCTGGGACAAAGAATATTTGGAATCGGTCAGATAATTCTCCAGTGTTTAAACCATTGAGCGGCAGCGCGTTGGCCGCGATATTGAAAATAATTGTTGCAAAAGCTGCGATTATAACGAGTACTTGTCTTAATATGTCCCGGTTCATAGGTCCATTCTCCTTTGATTAATTGAATTGGTGAAACTCATACCGATGAGTTTTGAATTATTCACCGGATTAAAATCCACGCTTCTGCCCCTGCCAGGGAGGATCTGAGCCTGATTTGAATTCCTCCACGCTTGGTCCAGCCAGGTTTTGCAGCCTCCACATGCCGTATAAGTAACTGGCGATCAGCAAAATGATCAACGCTGGCCATCCGGAAAGCAGCTGAACGATACCCAGGGTAGCAGCAGCTTGCTGTTGAAACAATTCAAATTGAATCGAGGTGCGAAAAGCAAAGAACAATGCCCAGATGATCGTCACTTCACTGTATGCTGGGAGGACCTTCGGGTGCCAGTACCAATCTAACGGCCAGCGGCGGGTAACATAGCTGGTCCAGGCCACCAGAGGGCGTCTGATAAAAACGCTGACCACACAGAGAAAAGCAGTCAACCCGCCAGAAATAATACCTGGCAGGAAGTATCCTTCTGCTCCCCCGAGGAACCAGGCAATCAATCCTGCCAGGATCACTCCACCTATGCCACCCAAGGCATATATCCAGGCTTGACGCCGGATCAGGCGATAGATTCCAAATAACAGAGCGATAAGGAGTGCACCCGCCAGGGCTAACTCTAGAGAGGCAAATGCATTAAGAATGATGAAAACAACTGGGGGCAAAAAGGAATCAAACCATTTGTTGCGGGAAAAGACAACCTCACGCAGCTCCGCGATCAGTTCATCCGGCTTGCTCATATGCTCCCCGCGCCTTTATTTCAGGCGACCGGTGACCCATCCAGAAGCGCTGCCAATCACCGTCGCTGGTTTGTAAAGCGATAAGCGTGTAAAGGGCTCCAGTGAAGAATCCCAAAACCATCATGAAAAAGACCCATATTATTGCACGACCGAGTGATTTCTCCCGGTAGACGATCCAACCGGAAAATAGGATGAAGCCAACATACAGATCGACGATGGAAACAATCCCCCAAGGATTTGAGAGCAGCTGGGCGCCATCCTGAAGGAAATTGCCAGCGGTAAAACCGTAAATAAGCACCCCAGTCATGGCCAGCAATCCGAGCAGGGAGATGACTTTTGCGATTTTCATGGATAAGGAACACCTTGTGGATATAGATTGGTCTTAGAGAATCAGAATCACACCGAAAATCACTTCGGTTATTACGCTGATGATATTGGAGCGCTCAACAGATTTGTCGATAAACATCGAGATCGTTCTGACGACTGCAATGACCAGGTAGGTAATCCCCAAGGTCATGTATGCCGCTGGAGCGCGCAGGTAGATAACTGCAGCTCCGAGGCCGATGAACACGCCACCCAGGACTGCCCGAATTTCCGTTATGCCTCGCCCGCCGCTTACATCCAGGCCGGTGAAGCCTTTCACCCTCAACGGCCAAAATAATGAAACTGCGCCGGTGAGGATGGTGGCGATCGCTACAGCGATCTTGAGAATTTCTAAAGTCGTCATGAAATTATTCCTTTTAGAAACCTAGGCTTTGCTGGTTGATGTGGGCGATGAATTCCCTGCGAGTTGCCTGATCCTCTTTAAAAATCCCCAGCATCTTGCTGGTTTTCATCTTGGCATTCTCTTTCTTCACGCCTCGCATCATTGAGCACATGTGGGCACCTTCAACGACCACAGCAACACCTTGTGGATTTAATGTGTCTTGTAGAAATGAAGCGATTTGAGAGGTCATTTGCTCCTGGATTTGCAGTCGACGGGCGAACATTTCGACAATGCGCGGGATTTTACTCAATCCGATCACTTTACCATTCGGCATATAGGCAACATGCGCACGACCATAAAATGGAAGCAGGTGATGTTCGCATAAGCTGTAGAAATCGATGTCCTTGACAACGACCATCTCATCATAGTCTACATCAAAAACTGCGCCGTTGATCATCTTTTCTGGTTCTATATGGTAACCAGATGTCAGCTCATCAAACATGCGCGCCACCCGGTTGGGGGTATTCAGCAAACCCTCACGCTCAGGTTCTTCTCCAATATTCTTGAGGATATTGTAAACCGAGGCTTCAATGTTAATATGAGCTAGTCGCTCGGGCGAGGGGGGAAGGTTTAGTTGGGTCATCTCAACAGGCTCTTCGGTCAAAATTTGTGGATTATAAAACAAAGTCATTTCGTGTTTCCTTTTCTCATTAAAAATTTTGTAATTTAATTTTTTATTGGGTTATGCAGGTAAAGCCAACTGCACCGGGACCAAGGTGTGCACCGAGTACTGGTGTGACGTCTATTGACAAGGGAATTTCCTGATCCGGAAACAAATGGCTGGCTTTCTGCCACAGAATAGCTGCTTCGCTTTCTGCATTGGTGTGAACCAGGGCTACCTTTTGGATAGGGCCAAATTCTTCTACCATTTCAATTAATCGGTTGATTGATCGTTCCTTGGTGCGCACTCTTTCGGCACCAGGAGTTCCCGCATGCATTGTCAAGATAGGTTTGACCTGCAATAAGCTGCCTAGATTGGCCATGAAGGCGTTCATGCGGCCGCCGCGCTTTAGATATTCCAAGGTGTCAAGAGCTGCAATAACATGTGTGCGAGAAGATTGGTCGTCAAGTATGGGGAGCAGGTCTTGTATCCCCAGCCCTTGTTCCGCACCTTGGGCGGCAGCGAGAACCTGGTAGCCGGTCCCCAGGCTGAGCTGGTTCGAGTCATAAACTGTGACTGGAATATCTTGAAATTCCTGAGCAGCGGTATTAGCGACATCCATCACAGCACTTAAACTGGCGGAGACGTGGATGGACAATATCTCATCTGCGCCCTCTTCCGCAAGGCGACTGTAAACTTCTTTGAAGCTATCTACACCAGGGGCAGCTGTCGTTGGAAATGGGTCGCTCTCAGGCAGCCGTTGATAAAATTCCTGCCGCGAAATTTCGATCCCATCCTGGTACCCTTGTTCACCAAAATTTATGTACATGGGGATCACACTAATGCCATGTTCATTTACAAGTTCAGCAGGTAAATCACAGGTGCTATCGGTCACGATCTTAGTTGTCATGCGTCTTTCCTCACATTCTGATAACGGGATATTATCATAATGTCCATATATTGTCAATGTTTTATCTGCGGTTGTATTTCCATGCTTGATACCATGGCTAAATATTGATTGTGCTGGTGATTAAGGAAGTCTTTCATAAAAAGGATATGCAAATGCTGTGCAATACCTTGACAGATCACAGAATATGTATTATTATGGTTCAAGAATAGTATGAACATAATGAGGTTTTCATGAACGGACCGAGCAAAACACCGGCATACAATTTGAAAGTTGTTATTCGAGAAACAGGATTAAAAGCCGATACACTGCGGGCCTGGGAAAGGCGTTACGGCCTGCCCAACCCGCAAAGGACAGCAGGTGGACACCGTCTGTATTCTCAATACGATATTGAGATGATCAAATGGCTGATTGAGCGCCAGAACGAAGGACTGCGAATCAATCGCGCCGTACAGCTGTGGCAAAGCTTCGAAGAGCAAGGAAAGGACCCTTTGGAAATGATGCCCTCACCAGTAACCATGCAACCGGCTACTGGCGGAGATTCTATAAGTGGAGAGACTCTTGATGAGATCAGGGAACAGTGGATTTCTGCCTGCATGGCTTTCGATGAAGTGCGTGCGGAAAACTTACTAGCCCAGGCATTTGCACGCTATCCATTGGAAACTGTCTGCCTGGAATTGTTGCGCCAGGGGCTTTCGGAAATCGGGGAGCTCTGGTATTCAGGGGAGAGCAGCGTTCAGCAAGAGCATTTCGCCTCTGCGCTGGCTATCCGTCGACTGAATGCCCTTCTAGCTGCAGCACCACCCCCCTCTCGCCGAGGGAAAATCCTGACCGTCTTGCCGCCGGGAGAAGACCACATTTTTTCTCTGTTGCTGGTCACACTCTTCTTGCGGCTGAGAGGTTGGGAAGTGGTTTATTTGGGCGCAAATGTCCCGATAGACAAGCTGGACGCTACCATCCGCATTTCTCGACCAGATTTGGTTATCGCAGTTGCTCACCAGTTGTTCACAGCTGCCAGTTTGTTCGAGGTTGCCAAATATTTGCAAACGGAGAACATCCCTCTGGCGTTTGGTGGGTTGATATTCAATCTCCTCCCAGACCTACAAGAAAGAATTCCGGGACACTACTTGGGAGACAGTTTGGACGATATCGTCCAAGAGGTAGAACAGTTAATGTTTCATCCGGCAGAAATTCCAGAAGTGGAGCCCGTCCCAGATACATATCTCCAGGCAGCAGAACATTTCAGGGAGTATCAACCGGTAATCGCAGCTGATATTTGGGAGAGGTTCCAGAGGGATGGCATGGAGGGAAGTCATCTGCAGGCAGCTAATGAATTTCTGGGTAAGGATATCCAGGCAGGTCTTAGCTTAGGAGATTTAAACTTTCTAGAAAATGAACTGGAATGGTTGGGAGGCTTGTTGAACTCTCACAATATTCCCAGTGAATTATTGCCACAGTACATGGAATTCTATAAACAGGCAGTTGAAGCAAACCTTGATCAACGCGGCCAGCCAGTAATTGACTGGCTGAATAGTGTTGTCAGTCAATCTTAGAGAAAGAGGAATAAAAGGAATGAAAGTTATTATTGCAGGTGGAACGGGCCTTATTGGCAGACAATTGACCAAGGAATTGGCTAAGAATGACTATGAAGTTATCATTCTCAGCCGCAATCCTGAAAAAGTAATCAGCGTACCGCAAGGCGTTGAAGTGGTTGCCTGGGATGGGAAATCTGTCCAGGGATGGGGGGACTTGGTGGATGGAAGTCGGGCGGTAGTCAACTTGTCTGGAACCAATATTGGGGGGGAAAGATTCTTACCGAGTCGATTGACAGAACAAAGGAAAAAAATCATTCGTGACAGCCGCATACTATCGGGGAAGGCTCTTGTTGCGGCGATAGAGTCCGCGCAGGATAAACCAGAATCGTTCATCCAGTCTTCGGCTATTGGTTATTACGGATTTCATGAGGATGAAATTCTCGATGAAAACAGTCCACCCGGAGACGACTTCTTCGCCGAATGGCGAGATTGGGAAAAGGTGACTGCACCTGTGGAAGAAATGGGGGTCCGGCGTGCAATTGTCCGCTCTGGAGTTATTTTTTCAACTGGTAAAGGCAGTGCTTTGAACCGTCTCGTGCTACCATTCAAGCTATATGGGGGTGGACCGATAGGGGATGGAAAACAGTACTTATCCTGGATTCACGAGGTGGATGAGGCGCGTGCCATCCGTTTCTTGATTGAAAACGAAGAGGCTCAAGGAGCGTTCAACCTGACTGCCCCCAACCCTGCTACCAACGCGGAAGTTGGCAAGGCGATCGCCAAGGTTCTTAATCGGCCTTACTATTTACCGGCACCTGATTTTGCCTTCCATCTGGCATTTGGCGAAGTCGGATCGCTAGTCACCAAAGGTCAGCGGGTGATGCCGGGGCGATTACTCGAGAAAGGATTCGATTTCCAATTTCCCGAACTGAAAACCGCGTTGCAGGATCTGTTGAGCAATTAATGCGTCATTACCAACACGAGTTCCAGGTCAATGCGCCTGTTGAGCGGGTGGCTGATTTTCACCGCAGCACTGAGGCACTAAAAGCGCTGATGCCACCGCCTTTATTGGTCAGTTTTAACCACATCGAGCCAATGGGGGAAGGTTCACGAGCAGACTTCACCATTTGGTTTGGCCCACTCCCGGTTCGGTGGATTGCAGTTCATTCACAAGTTAATCCCTTGGAAGGCTTCACCGATACACAGGTAGAAGGGCCTTTTGAATATTGGGTTCATCAGCATACATTTGAACCTGTTGATGAAAATTTAACCAGAGTAATTGATCAGATTGAAGGTCATCCGAGCCGTCATCCTTTTTGGGGGATGGTCAGTCGTTTTATGTGGTACACGCTGCCAATCTTGTTTTATTATCGCGCACGGCAAACCAGGAAGGCGGTTGAGAGACAATGAAGAAGATAGTTATCGTTGGGGCTGGTTTTGGTGGCTTGTCAGCAGCAGCAGAACTTTCCAGTCTTGGGTTCGAGGTGACTGTCCTCGAAGCACACATCTATCCAGGTGGCAGCGCTGGGACTTTTTACCACCAGGGCTATAAATTTGATGCAGGCGCCACCCTGGCTGGTGGATTTGCTCCAGGAGCGGTGATGGACCAGCTCGGCAGACATTTCGGTATCGACTGGCAGGCAGAAATGACCTCTAAGGCGATGCTGGTTCACCTGTCAGATGGCTCGATTGTTACCCGTTGGACTGACCCTGAACGATGGCAATCTGAACGGATCGCCCAGTTCGGAGAAAAGGCTGAACCTTTTTGGGAATGGCAGGAAAAAACTGCTGACGCGATGTGGAATTTAGCTCTCAGGATGCCGTCCTGGCCGCCCCAATCGGTTGCCGATGTGATCGATTTAAGCCAGAAGGGTTTTGCATGGCTGATGGATATATTCCGTAATGATTGGATAAACTCCGGTCCTGAATTCATCAAGGACGCATTTAGCCCTGTTGATGTTCACCTTCACGGTCCTTTAGAAAAACTGCGCCAGTTTGTTGACGCTCAATTGCTCATTTCTGCCCAAACGACGAGTGGATCAGCAAATGCCCTCTACGGTGCGAC
>CALBUI010000236.1 GCA_937968125.1 uncultured Anaerolineales bacterium
GGTGGAGGCGTTGGTCCAGTAATGGTAGCGACCGGGGATGGGGGTGGGGTTGTACAGCTGCACATCCTGGGCTAACGCACAACGATTCGGGAAGAGAGAAAGCTTGATCGTCCAACGCATCCTGGACATGTGTTCCTGACCACCAATGACGATCGAGGCGCTGCCATCTTCGTGGTGTTGGAAATCCCAATTGACAGTATCGCAGGTTGTTGGGGCATGAGCCACGGGGAAGCTGAACTCCAGCCCACCTGAGAAGAAGGCACCCCGGATCGCTAATGGTGAAAATTTGATGGTCGTATTCTTGTAGAACACCTCCCGCTCGGAAATTTTGTCGTACAGGGAGAAGACCCGCCCACCCAATTCCGGGAGCACGATCACCTGCAGGTATCGGTTTTCAAGGATCAACGCCTTGTAAACGACATCCGTTGGTTTAGAATCGAACTCGTCCTGCAGCGTATAAGGATAGATGTGCGCGACACCGTATTGAGAATGAAAGACAGGGTTGCGATTTTCCCCCAGGAGACGGTATGTAGGAAGCGTGATCTCTTCGCTGGAAGTCTGTACCTGGTCGGCATTTTTACTGGCTTTCATATTTGTACTCCAATAAATATTTTCGATTTGGGTTAGCGGAAAGTAGTTGACGTGGATATATTTTCAGTGTGCCATTGGTGCAGCGCCAGAACCAAGATCAACGACGGGTTCATTCTCAGGCTCATCTTCACTACTAATCGGTTCAACGTTATCCAACTTTATCCATCCTTATGATTATACTCAACGCACGATCCCAGTTACATCAAGTATGCTCACCGTGTGTGTAAACTTTACTTGATTAATTTAAGTGTTTATATGGATAGAAAGTTCTATGAGACATAGATAGTCGATAGTGTTACCATAATAGGAGAATCCATTTTTTGTTCATCCTATTTGACTTCAGCTATCGAACAAAATCGGGAATAGATGCGAGAATTGGTTGAAAGGAACTTGTTTATGAAAGATGCATTTAACCTCGTCAAACCTGCGATTGTGCCCCCGTTGGATGAAGATTTCCGACCAGCGGTATTAGCAAATCGTGCATATCTGGCTGAGGTTGCCAAATCAGGCGCAGGGGTGCCTTTATTAATCGGCCTTGAGAGATGTGACTGCTACATATCACATTATCAAACAGAGGTCTTCCCAGACGCTCACCCTCGTGCAGAGGCGAATTTACGTTATGTCGAGCGGATAATCAAATTCCTTATCTGGCAAAAGGGAGGGTGGAAGATTTATGTCGGCGGACCTAGGAGTATCGGAGAGTACGTCCGTGAGTGCTACTCACCGGACGGAATTTGCCAGTTCGACTATCACTTCATGGCACAGGATGTCTACGAGGAGGAGTTCACAGTTGTAATTTGTGAGGTAGATGAAGTCCCACCAGAATTGGAAAGTGGAGAACCCCTTGGGCGTCATCTTGATGGCTGTCGAATTGGTTTTGACCTGGGTGCTTCGGACCGCAAATCATCCGCGGTCATCGATGGCAGGGCTGTGTTTAGCGAGGAGGTCATCTGGGATCCAAAGGTACAAAGCGACCCTGATTACCATTATCAAGAGATTATGCGGTCTTTACTTGTGGCAGCGGCAAAGATGCCCAGGCTGGACGCAATTGGGGGCAGTGCAGCTGGCATTTATATAGATAACCAGGTGCGCATCGCTTCCCTTTTCAGGGGTATCCCAACAGAACGATACGGTGAGGTGCGCAGATTGTTCCTGCGTATTCGCGAGGAAATGGGAGTCCCATTGGAAATCGCCAATGACGGGGATGTGACTGCCTTGGCCGGCTCGATGTCGCTGGGTGATAATGGCGTCTTGGGTATTGCGATGGGTTCGAGTGAAGCGGGAGGCTATGTCAACCTGGAGGGAAATATCACCGGTTGGTTGAATGAACTGGCTTTTGCCCCGATTGACTACAACCCGGCAGCTCCAGCAGATAAATGGTCTGGTGACCGGGGAGTTGGGTCCCTCTACTTCTCACAGCTATGTGTTTTTCGCTTAGCACCAAGAGTTGGGATAGAAATCCCCGACGAGATCTCGAAAGCAGAGCAGCTGCAGTATGTCCAGAATAAACTAGAGAGTGGAGATGAAGGAGCGATAAAGATCTGGCAGACGATCGGCTGTTATCTGGGCTACGGAATTGCCCACTATGCTGATTTCTACAACCTGCGACATGTGCTCATTCTCGGGCGGTGTACCTCTGGGAGCGGTGGCAGGTACATCTTAGATGGTGCTCTAGAAGTGCTAAATGCCGAATTCCCAGGAGTGGCAAGAAGCGTCAACATCCAGCTGCCGGATGAGAAGAGCAGAAGGGTCGGACAGGCAATCGCAGCTGCCAGTCTGCCTGTACTTCATTAGGAGAAAAGTTAATGAAACTCAACCAGGAATCAGGTGAGATTTATATTCCTGATGGCCGTCCTTTGGAGGAGGCTTTCGCGCAAACAACTCATATGGGCATTGGAGCCCACCAAGACGATCTGGAGATTATGGCTTTATCGGGTATCCTGGATTGTTTTCAGCGCGCAGATAAAGGCTTCTATGGGGTGATCATCACCAATGGAAGCGGCTCGCCGCGAGAAGATATTTATAAGGATTACACAGATGAAGAGATGCGCCGGATCAGGCGCATAGAGCA
>CALBUI010000237.1 GCA_937968125.1 uncultured Anaerolineales bacterium
GTGCTTACAAAGAACCTGATGAGATTGCTTTCCCGGAAAAATCGGATGTCGATGCGAATTTTGATTTAATAGTGAAGCAGCTATTGAACGGCTCAAGGGAAAACAGACATCCCGTGATCAGTGATGATGGGAAGATTCCGCCGATCCCAGCCATTGCGACCCATGATGAGCAGCGGATCATTTTTTCAAAAAGAGAGCTAGAGAAATTGGGATTTCCAAAAAATGCTGTTGAATTCCAAATGCTGCATGGAATCAGGAGGGATTTGCAGGTCAATTTAGCGGAAGAGGGATATCCTGTCAGGGTGTATGTGCCTTATGGCAGTGAATGGTATCCATATTTCACTCGCCGCCTGGCTGAACGACCGGCTAATTTGTGGTTCTTTATCTCTAATTTTTTCCGCTAGATAAGTCGGTTACTTACGTATTCTATCCGTAAAAAGTATTTACCATTCCCTTTGCAACTTATCTAATCACACACACATTTTTCGTTGATAGCTGATACTCGTCCTATTATGCAATAATTCTGGGAAGAGATTCCATTCCAGCTTTACTTGCGTAGGATGAAACGATCTTGTGAAGCTCCTGCTCGATTTCAGATGGGATATCCAAGGGTTCATAGCTCGCCAGAAGCTGGGATACTCGTGATTTTGCTCGGGAAAAAATATCCTGACTACCTTTTTGCTTCCAGGCCCGCAATGATCCACGATCTATTACTTCGCTGGGCAAATATTGGACATCCCGATAAAGCTTGCGGGTGAGATCCTGGGCTAAGAAATTTCCTGGAAACTCGAAATTCTCGTAATGTTCCAGGGCTAAGGTATCTGTGTATGAGCCAATACCCTTCAGGAACCGCCTGGCATTCGCAATTGCCTCAGCATCAATAACGAGTTTCTCCGGGCTCTGGCAGGCGAGAAAATCGAGCATACCAGCTCCTGAGATCATATTTACACCTGATAAGGCGCCAACTAAGGTACTGGCAGCGCTTTCCATGCCAGCTTGAGCGTCAATGAGTTTTGAATCGGTAGCAGTCAAGTAAGTATGGGTGGGCAAATTCAGGAATTTTCCAACTTGCGCATAGCCACTAACTAATAATGAAGTTTCTGGAGCGCCTATTGAAGTAGTTCCCTCCCGCATATGGAAACTGGCAGGAGCGCCACCCCATACGATTGCTGCTCCGGGATTAGCCAGCTGGTGAATAGTAAGACCACTCAAGCATTCTGCCGCATGTTGAACGATTGAGCCGATCAGGGTCACCGGGGCTGCTGCACCAGATAGGGGCATGGAGACAATTTGAGCTGGAATCTGCGCCCGGGCAAGATCGATTAAATTCTGTGATCCAAAATCGGTCCAATTCAGGGGTGGGGAGGGGCAAACATCGAAAATTGCTCTTGGTTTATTTAACGCATCCTGCGAGCTGCCGGTACTGATCTGCAGCAAATCGAACATCACATGGGTAGTTTTCGTAGAAAATGCACCGGTAACAATCGGTTTTTTTGAAAGGAGCAGTACAAGGTAAAGGCGATAAAAATCCCCAATCTCTTCCGGAACATCGTGACAAATGACTGCAGTGGACTGGGCATCAAACTCATCCAATATCTCAGATATTTTGATGATGTTGACAAGGTCGTCCGTCTCAGATGGGCGATGTTCCAGGGTATCAGAATCAAGAATGTTTACTCCAGATGAACCCGGATCGAAGTGGACTTGATCCCCTGCGTAATGGACCGTTGGCGCGCCAAATGCATCGTATAAATAAAATTCACAGGGAACACTTTCTAATGACTTGAGGATAAGCTCTTCCGGAATCTTGACAATCCCATTATTCTGGTCAACCTCAGCACCTGAACTGAACAGCAATTCAATTGCCTCGGGAGATCCTACTTTTATCCCTGGAGAGCTAAGTAACTCAACTGCCTCTTCAACTATCTTGGGGAGTAAATCTTCGGGAAGAGCTTTAAAAGATGGTTTCATTATTTTAGATATTTGTCAAACCAGCGGAGAATGTGCTTGAGGCGCACGATGCGGCGATCGGTGCGACCGTTGCGTGATAAACCATGGAATTCACCCGGAAAGCGAACCATTTCCGAATCTACCCCTAGTGTTTTCAGAGCAACAAAGACCTGTTCTCCCTGCTCAATTGGGCAGCGAAGATCGTTTTCGCTTTGGATCACGAGCGTGGGAGTTTTCGCATTGCCAATATACTTGATGGGTGAATGGTTCCAATACTTGTCCAGGTCTTCGAATGGTGGTTTGTCATCCAAAACTTCCTGGAAGATCCAATTTAGGTCACTTGAACCCCACATACTGACAAAATTGCTCACACAGCGCTGGGTAACTGCGGCTTTGAACCGGTCTGTGTGACCGATGATCCAGACTGTCATGTAGCCGCCATAGCTGCCGCCTGTGACCCCCATACGTTTCTTCGAAATGTATGGCTGCTGCTCTATGAAATCCGTCCAAGTCATCAAGTCTCGATAATCTGCATCTCCCCAGCCTCCCCAGATGGCTTTGGCATGCTCTTCTCCGTACCCACGTCCACCACGTGGGTTGCAAAAATGGACCACGTATCCAGCCGCAGCGAGGAAATAAAACTCGTGCATGAAGAATTCCCCATATTGAGTTAATGGTCCACCGTGGATTTCGAGGATGGAGGGGTATTTCTTTTTTGGATCGAAGCCAGGTGGTTTCAAGATCCATCCCTGGAGATCGTTTTGATCTGGACCTTTAATCCACACCTCTTCAATGGAGCCAAAATCGATTTTTGAGAACAACTTAGCATTGATATTTGTGAGCTGATTTTCCTTGATCGAGCCATCCTCTTGGAGATAAACCTGTCCAGGATCGCCCATCTTTCCCATGAAATATGCCAACCGAGTTTGATCCATATCAAATGAATAGCTGCCGACAACACCATTCGCCCCTGCAATAGATGAAAAATTATTTCCATCTACATCGATTGAACACAATTCCGAACGACCATGACGGACAACTGGAAAATACAACTTTGTACCGTCATTTGACCAGGTTGGCGGCATAATCTCAGGTGTGCCCATATCGTTTATCGTGTCTGGTGCAACATGGACATCATATTTTTCCGACAAGTTTATCGAGGGACCGGAACCATCAGATGGTACAATCCACAACCCTTGATTCTTGTACCATTGCTTCTTACCTTCCGTGCCGAAATATGCAATGAACTTACCGTCAGGAGAGAAGCTAGGCTTGGATTTATCCCCAAATTTGGTCTTAATAAGCCTTTGTTTTCCACCGGAAGAAGGCATCAAGAATAAATCAACTGCATCCGTGTCCAAATCAGGATCGGGGCTGTGATTGGACATGAAAGCGATCATTTTTCCATCTGGTGACCAGGTAGGATCTAAGTCATCATAGATCTCGTGGTCGGTTAACTGCTTAGCTTTCCCGCTTTTTGCATTAATCGTCCAAAGGTGCCATCTTTCCTGAGGAAGATATCCATCACCGTCGTACTTGTAGAAGACACGCTTATAATGCCTGCTCACGATCCCCAGTTCCTTTTTTATTTCATCGTTTTGCTGTTCGATAATCTCTGGATCAGTTTTGCGAATCCGGCACAAGAATTTCTTGCTGTCAGGTGACCAGTGAAAACTGTCGATTTTTCCTTCAATATCTGAAACTTTTCTGGATTCTCCTCCCTTGACGGGGATCATAAAAATTTGGGATGGTTTCTCACTATCCTCCCGGTTGGATAAGAAGGCGATCAAATTCCCGTCTGGTGACCAGCGCGGTTGGGTATCAAGTTGATCACCAAAAGTAAATTGCTGAGGAGGATTTCCATTTGTGGGGACGAGCCACAGGTTGCTGTATTTCTTTTCTGTCTCAGGATCTACCCTTTTCTGGCTGTATACAACCTGTTCACCGGAAGGCGATATCCGTATATCCGAAATGATTTCAATTTGATAAATATCTTCTGCTGTGATGGATCGTAGCTTTTTGGTTGGCATTCTTTGGTCTCTAGGCTCCTTTGATTTACCGGACTCACAATACTTGTCGGTATGCCCGGTCAATTAATTCGACAGTGTGCATAACTGGTGGGGTTGGCTGGAGTGTGTCCCGATGCTCTGTTATCTGAGAAATATGATTCCTCAGTTGGATCAAACACCCAATATTTCCAGATACAACTATATCGGGATCGGTGTCAAGGATATTATTGGCTTTACGCTGGCCCAATTGATGCGCTATCAACGGTTGTTCGAGATTATATGATCCTGCAGAACCACAACATAAATCACCTTCGGTGATCGCAACAGTCGAAACACCGGGGATCTTTTGGAGCAGATCCCTCGGTTCTTTGGTAACACCTTGTGCATGGGCGAGATGACAGGCATCATGATATGCAATGGTAAGTGGATTCTTTGTTGGGGGGATCGGTTCGAGGTCCAAATCAGCCAGGAATACGCTGATATCGATCACTTTCTCGGAGAAAGTATCCGCGAGTTCTTCATACTCCGACCCTTTGAATAATAATGGATATTCGTGCATACCTGAGCCACAGCCGGCAGCATTGGTGACAATGGCATCCACATCGTCAGGGAAGGTATTGAGATTATGCAAAGCGAGATCATAAGC
>CALBUI010000238.1 GCA_937968125.1 uncultured Anaerolineales bacterium
GACCACGGCAGCATGAAGCGAAATCCCCGAGGTGTTTGCCCGCTGCTTGGCCAGTTTCAAACCATATTCAGAGATATCAAAGGCAAACACTTCAAGACCCAGTTGCGCCAGGTAAAAGCCGTTATTGGCGACCCCCGAGGCTGCGTCCAGAGCGCGTCCATCATTGGGAAGCAAATGTGCGTAATCGGTCAACAGCTGGCGGGGCTGTCTCTCCAACCAAAAATCGCTCTCTTGCCGGTATCTTTCATCCCAGCGGGAAGAAGCAGGATTGGGCATAAAATTCCATCAACTCTCATAATACAAAATAATTTTGATGAAGCGCGATCATTCTATCACGGGATATCCTCGCTTGAGATTCCTCCGGGCAGTGTTAATTTCTGATATTATTTTGGACGCTCATGGATGAGAAAATGCAAGGCAAAATCTGTCTGGTTACTGGCGCTACATCAGGCGTTGGAAAAGCCACCGCGCGCGCATTGGCACAAATGGGAGCCACCGTAGTTGGCGTTGGTCGGGATCAAACCAGGTGCACTGAAACAGCAGAGGAGATCCAGCAGGTCTCAGGAAATCCAAAGATCGAATTTCTGTTAGCCGACTTATCTGATCAAGTTAAGGTGAGGCAGCTAGTTGATGTTTTCAAATCAAGATATGCGCGACTGGATGTATTGATCAACAACGCCGGGGCCTTCTTCTTGCGGCGAAAGGTCAGCGCGCAGGGGATCGAGATGACCTGGGCTTTGAACCATCTGAGCTATTTCCTGCTGACGAATTTGTTGCTCGATCAAATCTTGGACAGTGCCCCAGCAAGGATCGTAAATGTTGCCTCTGGAGTTCATTATCGAGGCAAGATACACTTCGATGAATTAAACTTATCCAGGGGCTACAATGGTTGGAAGGCGTATTCCCAATCGAAACTGGCCAATATCCTGTTTACATATGAATTGGTGCGCAGGATCCCAGATCCATCCATAGCCATAAATACCTTGACCCCCGGAATGATCGCCACGCGCATAGGTCAAAACACAGGACCCATAGTGAAACAACTGGTGAGGTTGGTACAATCGACGAGTGGAAAGACTCCAGAAGATGGCGCAGAATCAATTATCTACCTGGCGTCGGCTGATGAAGCCGGCGAGTTTCGAGGAAAATTTTTCAGAGAGGTGCAGGCGGTTAGATCTTCCGAAACTTCGTATGATGAGAATATCTCACGCATGTTGTGGGAGGTGAGTGAGAGAATGACAGGGCTCAGCTAGAATCAGTATTGAGATAATTGTTTATTCCCTCCTAAATTGTCAGGTACCAGCCGCGACGGTTGAAATAGATTCCAATCCAACTGAGGATGGCGATCAGCAAGGTGGCCTGGATCAATACTAACCATATTGGGGCCGAGAAATACCAGCCGGGATATGGTGGTATAACAAACAAACCCAGGAAAATGCCATGCAGAATGTAGAGCAGGAGCGGATTTTTACCCCAATCGGTCAAGATTGGGATTTGGAACCTATACCTGCTGTCCAATAGGTGAAACACATAAAACGTTAAGCCGCTTAATCCAAGGCTGAGCAAAACATAGCTGGCTGAGGCTCGATGTTTGCTGAGAGGTACTACAAAAGCTAAAATACCACCACAGACTACAAGAATCAATGAAATCCAAGGAAATAATCGCCTTCTCCTGACCTCTTGGTACAAGTCTCCTAATGAAGTGGCAATAATTAACATAGCGCCCCAGCTGAGCGCTCCCTGGGGGCCATTGTGGACCGCGTTGATGACCTGGTCCAACCAGTATTGGTCCAAGAGCAGCTGGTAGCCCACCAGGATAATGAGTCCAATGATCCAGCGATAGCGGGCGTTTATTTGGATGAATGGCAATGCGATCAATCCGGCAGCACCCAGCGCTTGGAGCAGACCCCAATTCGTGTCAGGGGGATAATTAGAGGTTAGGACACCCCCGAGGGTGATCAAAAAACCTATACCTATCAAGGCCAGGTTCCGGGAGAAAAAATGGTTGTAGGCTCGCCAGGCGCCGTTGCGAGCGTACCTGCGCCGGAAGGACATGCCGTAGGTGAGACCGATGGCAAAGACGAAAAGCGGCGCGACCAGGTCGATGATTGTGTAACCAATGTCAGGAGCGTGTTTGAGCCAGGCAGGTATAGTGCTGATATTGTTGAAGTAATTTGCCAGCACCATGAGCAAGATGGCGAATCCGCGGAACTGATCGATGGAAGAAATTCGCGAGATGGCGGGAGACTTGCTAGAGTTGGATTCGGGGGTGGGTTTCATTGGAATGGATATTTGAGATTGAATACTAGGTATGTGATATTGGATATTTGAGCTTGATTTCAAGCCCAGAAAGACTGATTATATCTTAGCTGAAAAAACGGGGTCATAGAATTCAATTCCTGCCAATTTCACTTAGAGCAGAGCGGAGCGCAGCCCCCTGGTCTCGCCAGGGGCGAGGGCAGTCGAAGAGCGCATATCAGAAAATAAACTACACGTTCTTTATCCAATGCTTGCCCCGTATTGTTTTTACGGGGCCTGTTCCGTACTGTCCTTACGGAGCCTGTCCCATACTGTCCTTACGGGGAAACCAGATTTAATTTGACGAGATTTGGTTTAACGCGATTGCGGGCGCACTCCCCGCGCCCGCAATCTTGCATAGCCTATTCGATTGTCCCCAAAAGGCTGATTAATTAATCAAAGCTGCCTCCATTGGATCAATTACCTGCTGCCTGATGTTGGTGAAGATGGTGACCAGTGGCAGATGGTTTGGACAAGCCTGCTCACACATGCCGCACCCGGCGCAGGAGATCATCCACTGCATGACCTGTTCGCGTTCATATAAGCCGGCGCTGTCTTTGGATGGATAATCCGCTGCGCACAGGGGGCAAACCTCGAAACAAGAACGGCATTCCCCACAGTGTTCAAACTGATCAATCAATGCATCCAAATTTCTCGGTAGGATGCTTTCCAGGTTGTCTATCAAGCGTTGACGAGTTTGGGTGCCCCTTTGGAGCAAGCGGGTAGAGACATATCGTCGCTGATCGAAGTACGGATGATCTTCAAGAGAAGTTGATTTTTTTGCTCCCAAAGTTTTCGCGGTTGCCTGGTCACGAATATCAACCAGGATTTTCTGTCGTACCGGAAGCCCGATCACGCCAATATTAATATCTGCGCCGTCACCGATCGGAGTCTGGCAGGCCTGGCAGGCTGAACGGAAGCGATAAGCGGCGATGCCGCCTTGTCTGGCGAATTGGAGTTCCTCTCCATCCAGGCCTTCCTGGGATCCCTTACGCTCAGCTCTCCATTGGTAGTCTTCAGGAGAATAGGTGCCTAAACAATCAACACAGATCGTCAGCATGCGCTTTAAGGGAATTGCCTCCCTTTTTGCTTTCGCTTCCAGTGCGCGCACTTCGCAAGGTCTCAGCACCGCTCCGATGCGAGCCTCAGGCTGTTCATTGAGAATTTTCGGGAGGAATTTTGCCGCGTTAAGAGTCATTAATGGCTTAAATGGATTGAGGTGGTTGAGCTCGTTCGTGTCATGGAGCAAATGAGGGCCGCCGTTGCCATTGGTAGGCACCAGCATGCTATCGAGTTCAAATCTTTCCCAGGCCTCAGTGAATATATTTTGGATCGCACCTAATGGATCGCCGTTTGTTTCAACTAACCATTTTGTATTCATAGCAACCTCTCATTCGGAATTGCTGGATTCAGGGCGACTAATCCTTCTGGCCCTCTCCGAGCTGGTTGACCAGGACCTCAGCAACATCCATAACTTGTATTTGTTCCCCAATACCTTTTGAACGAATCGCATCATCAAACATCAGCAAACAATACGGACAGGCTGTGGCTACAAACTCCGCATTAGTCTCAATGGCATCCTCCAGGCGACGATGATTGATGCGTGTGTCGGCATCGGTTTCCATCCACATCTGTCCACCACCACCGCCGCAGCAGAAACTGTCCTCGCCTTTCCTGCTCATTTCGGCCAAATTGACTTTTGCGTCATTCAGCAGCTGGCGTGGTTGGTTATAAACCTGGTTATAGCGCCCTAAATAACAGGAATCGTGGAAAGCAAGCCGACCTTCGAGACTATCTCCATTCGGGGAGAAATCGGAATTCGTCATATTTTCGGCCAGCAGTTCAGTTAGATGCTGGACCTCTAACTGATCCCCAAATTGCGAATATTCGTTCTTCAACGTGTTTAAGCAGTGTGGGCAAGGGGTGACGATGCGGTTAAATTTCACACTGGCGAAAATCTCGAGATTCTGTTCGACCATGACCTGGAACAGGTACTCGTGACCCAGTCGGCGAGATGTCTCCCCGCAACACATTTCGTCCAGGCCGAGAATACCATAATCTACCTGGGCATTATTGAGCAAATGGATGATGGACCTGGCAACATTCTTGTTGCGCTCATCAAAGGCGTATGCGCAGCCCAGGAAGAGCAAAACATCGGTTTCGTCCCCAGGTTCGAGCTGGCGAACCTCGAGTCCTTCCGTCCACGAAACCCGTTCTTCTGGGGGCATACCCCATGGATTTCCCTGTCTTTCCATGTTGCGCAGCACGTCGCCAATGGATTTTGGCATCTTGCCGGTGGTCAAGACCTGGTAGCGACGCAGATCGACGATTTCATCGATTGGGTTGACGAATGCCGGGCAGCGGTCCAGGCAGGCGCCGCAAGTTGTACAGAACCAGGGGGTCTCTTCTGGGATCTGGCTGCCAAGAATCTCCTCATCCGATTGACCATTCCCATTTGACTGGACCAGATTTGTTTGCATCAAATGCCGCATAGATTGGATGAAATCACGTGGAGAATATTCCATGCCGCTTAATGCAACCGGGCAGGCTTCCTCGCAGCGACCACAGCGAACGCAAGCGTCGAAGGAGAGCAGCTGTTGGGGAGTAAATTCAGAAACCTTTCCCACTCCCAGGATCTCGGCTTCTTC
>CALBUI010000239.1 GCA_937968125.1 uncultured Anaerolineales bacterium
TAAAGGCGGTTATGATTTCATCCTGCAAGCTGAGGGCGGCATCATGGGCATCACCGGACCGGTGGAGGGTCCTCCCTTCCGGGTGGGCGTCTCGATTATCGATTTGACCACCGGAATGTTCGGTTCGACTGCCATCCTGGCTGCCCTGCGAGCTCGCGATGTTACCGGTGAGGGCCAGCTGTTGGATCTCTCGCTGCTGGATTCTTCGGCGGCTATCCTGGCCAATGTAGCCTCCAATTATTTGATCGGCGGAGTAGAACCCAGCCGGATGGGCAACGCTCACTTCAATATCGCCCCGTACGAAGTATTTCGGGCTCGCGACCGCTGGTTGACCCTGGGCGCTTTGAACCAGCGTCAATGGGAAAATCTTTGCACAGTGGTTGACCGGGTGGAAATTATCGCCGATCCCAGGTTTGTCAGCAACCAGGACCGGGTGACCAACCGGGCTGAGCTGGCCGAGGTATTGAATGAAGCCTTCGCAGCCAAGGATGCCATACATTGGATCGAGCAGCTCCACCAGGTCGGCATCCCGAGTGGAGTGATCAACTCCATCGAGGATGTGTTCAACCATCCCCAGGCAGAACATCGCGATCTTAAGATCGAGCTCGACCATCCAACGGCAGGGAAGCTTGAATTTCCAGGCTACCCGTATAAGTTCTCAGCTACCCCGGCGGAGGCACATCGCCCCCCGCCCCTACTTGGTGAACACACGGATGAAGTGCTTGAAGAGCTGCTAGATTATTCATCCGAACAGGTGGCTGAGCTGCACGAGCAAGGCGTGATCTGATCCAACCAAATAATGAATCCCTTTCAGGTTCAATTGTCTCGATAAACAAGTGTAAATGAAGGGATATATCGTAATGCCATGAGCAAGTTTTTTTATTTTCGTAAGAATTGTCATACTGAGGCTCCGTTTGATGGAGCCGAAGTATCCCTGATTCCATTGCTAACCAACACTTCAGGGATTCTTCAGTCGCTCCGCTCCTTCAGAATGACAGTATTTTTCTAAATGGAGTAAATATGTCAATTACCAAAGGTGAAATTCGATCTGGTGCATACTACGACTCGGTGATCCTCATGCAGCTGCAGCGCTCCCTGGTGGGATTGGACGGGGTGATCGACGCGGGCGTGATTATGGGCACCGATGCCAACAAGGAACTACTCGAACAGAGCGACCTGTTAGCCCCAGAAATTCAGGATTCCGGGGTGGATGACATGGTGATAGTGATCAAAGCCGATGATGAAGCCTCCGCCCAGACCGCGCTGGAAGCCGTGGATGAACTGCTGGCCGCCAGGCGCAGCGGGGGCATTGAACAAGAATACCTGCCCAAGAGCCTGGAAACTGCCTTTGATATGATGCCCGAGGCGCAGTGGGTGCTCATTTCGGTGCCAGGTCGCTATGCAGCTGGAGTCGCCAGCCAGGCCTTGGATCAGGGAAAACACGTCTTCCTGTATAGTGATAACGTGACCCTGATGGACGAGTTAAAGCTGAAGGACACCGCCGCAGAAAATGGATTGGTGGTCATGGGACCAGATTGCGGCACCGCCATCGTCAACGGAGTTGGTCTGGGCTTTGCCAACAAGGTCCGCCGGGGATCGATCGGCCTGGTGGCTGGTTCCGGTACCGGTTTGCAGCAGGTGACGGCGCGCATTCACCAATTCGGCGGCGGCATCACCCACGCCCTTGGCACAGGTGGGCGAGACCTGTCTGACAATGTGGGCGCAGTGACCGCTCGCCAGGGTCTGGACCTGCTGAGCCGCGATCCAGAAACCAAGGTGATCGTGCTGGTATCCAAACCACCCGCAAAAGCCGTGGCAGATGAACTCGTGCAGGCTGCCCGGGAGGCAGGCAAACCCGTGGTGGTGGATTTCATCGGTTATGCCACATCGATGCGCAAAGTGGACAATGTTTACTTCGCTACCTCTTTTGATGAAGCCGCAGACCTGTCGGTGAAGCTGGCGGCAGAAGCATCATCTGATGGAACAGTTGAAGACCTCAGCCAAAATTCATTTGCTGATGGCCAGCGCTACCTGCGCGGTCTGTTTTCAGGCGGCACGCTGGCTTATGAGACGCTGCTGGTCCTGGATAAATATTTACCCGAGGTTTACTCAAATGCACCCCTGGATAAAAAATATCGCTTGGAAGACTCGCTTGTGAGCCAGGAACACACAATTGTTGATCTTGGCGAAGACGAGTTCACCGTCGGCAGGCTGCACCCGATGCTGGATAACGATTTGCGCCTGCGCCGCCTGGAAATGGAAGCCGACGATCCTGAGGTGGCGATCATCTTGTTGGATGTGGTGCTTGGATACGGGGCTCATCCTGATCCGGCAGCGGAATTGGCGCCTGGCATCATCGCCGCTCAAAAACAAGCCAAGAAATCCGGCCGCTACCTCGAAATGGTGGCCATCCTATCCGGCACCGATGAAGACCCGCAAGATTTGAACGCCCAAATCGAGCAGTTTGAAGAAGCCGGAGTCAAGGTGTTCACCAGCAATGATGCTGCCGCCATCTATGTCGGTAAATTAGCAAAATCGCTTGATCCAAATGTGCCTGATATAGAGGCGGTATCCCTGGCAGAGGTAGATTTGAAAGCCTTGACCAACCCGATGGCGGCCGTCAACGTGGGCTTGGAGAGCTTCACGGAAAGCCTGATTGATCAGAATGCGCAGGTGATCCAGGTCGATTGGCGTCCTCCAGCCAGTGGGGATGAGAAGCTGATGGGCATCCTCGAGCGCATGAAGGGCAAATAAAGGAGCCTGCAGATGAAGGAATTTATAGCCGCTTGCGTGCAAATCGCGATCACACCCAATGATGTACAGGCCAACGTCGAGAAAGGGGTTTCCTGGTTGGAGAAGGCGGTCAGGGAATACGAGGCTGAACTGGTCGTCTTCCCAGAGACAGTCACAACTGGCTACGAAACGGGGTTAGGCCCAGGTGAACTTTGGGACCTGGTCGATGAAGCGCCCGGCCAGATTACAGAAGCCATCCAGGAAAAAGCCAGAGAATTGGGTGTGCACGTCGTCTGGCCATCGTACCGCAGGGCTGGTGAACGGGGTGTGGTCTACAATTCCGCCATCCTGATCGGTGACGATGGCGAGATTATCGGGATTTACGACAAGACCCACCCGGCACCCTGGGAGCGCCAGGATGGCGGCGGTTGGGCGTTGGTCGGAGATCGGGCGGATGTTTTCAAGACCTCTTTGGGTGATATGGGCATGATCATCTGCTATGACGGTGATTTCCCCGAACTTTCTAGGCTGCTGGCGGTGAAAGGCGCTGAGATTATCATCCGGGTTTCGGCATTGCAGCGCAGCTATGACATCTGGTACATCACCAACGCGGCCCGGGCTTACGATAACCATGTCTATCTGTTGGCCAGCAACCTGATCGGACCCGATGCGGGCGGTAATTACGGCTTCGGTCACAGCATGATCCTGACTCCGATCGCCTGGCGGTTAGCTCAAGCCCGCGGCACGGAAGAGATCATCGCCGCCAAGCTCGACCCCGACCCGCTGCGCTACATCACCTGGGGCAGCAAAAGCTTGCAGAATTTCGACCACCTGGAAGATCGAAATTTAGAACTGTATGAAGAGATATTAAAGGAAGCCCGGGCAAGATTTGAACCCGGGATTCGTTTTCCACGCAAGAAATAATCGATTCTTTTTACTCCATAGAGAGGTTAATTCAATGGACATTGAACAAGCCAATACCGAAGCTACGGATCGCATGATGGAAGCCCGCCCGGTGGTGACCGGCATGGGCAAGGCGATTGATGTCATACCCGGAATGCGGGAGGATCTATTGCTGCACGCCGGCCCACCCATCACCTGGGAGCGCGCCTCCGGACCAATGCAGGGAGCAATCACCGGCGCATTGATCTTCGAAGGAAAAGCCAAGGATGAAGACAGCGCCAAAGCCCTGGTCGAATCGGGCGAGATCCAGCTGGAGCCGTGCCACCACCACCAGTCTGTGGGACCGATGGCGGGCGTGATCTGCCCCTCCATGTCGGTGTACATCCTCGAAAACCAGACCCATGGCAACAAATCCTTCTCCAACTTGAATGAAGGTTACGGCAAGGTGCTTCGCTATGGGGCATACAGCGAGGAAGTATTGGAGCGCCTGCGCTGGATGGAAGAGGTCATGGCGCCAGTTCTAGGCAAAGCGATCGAGATGTCCGGCGGGATCGATATTCGCGTCCTGCTGGCCGAAGCGCTGCATATGGGCGACGAGGGGCACAACCGCAACAAGGCCGGGTCAGTCCTGTTCACAAAGAACCTAGCACCCTTTATCGTCAAGGCGACGGACGATGCTGAAGTGGCGTCTAAGATTATCCAAACGCTGGGCGATAACGCCCTGGCGGTGCTCAACCCGGTCATGGCAGCCTGCAAGGCGATGGTCGATACTGCAAAAGACATTGAAGGGAGCACGATCGTCAGCGTGATGGCCCGCAACGGAACGGATTTCGGCATTCGAGTCAGCGGATTGGGTGACCGGTGGTTTACGGCTCCTGTAGCTGTACCTCAGGGTCTCTACTTCCCGGGTTTTACGGCCGAAGATTCAAGCGGCGACATCGGCGACAGTACGATCACCGAGACGGCTGGCATTGGCGGTTTTGCCATGGCCAGCGCACCCGCCATCGTGACCTTCGTCAGCGGAACACCCAAGGACGCGCTCAACGCGACTTTGGAGATGTACGAGATTTGCTTCACCGAGCATAAATATTTCACCATCCCACCGCTCGATTTCCGCGGCACTCCCACCGGTATAGACATCCGCAAGGTGATCGAGAAAGGCATCACCCCGCGGGTCAACACCGGCATTGCCCACAAGGAGGCAGGAGTTGGGCAGGTTGGAGCCGGTTTGGTGCGCCCGCCGATGGAGATGTTTGAGGAGGCGCTGGTGGCGTATGCGGAGAACTACGGATACTAGAGATTAGGTATTGGGTATTGGGTATTGGATATTTGATATTGGAGGGAGTTGATGACATTAAAGTTTGGGGAATTGAAGATTTTGAAGGCTGCGGAAGAGGTGGCTGATGAGATATGGAAGGAAGTCATCCAGTGGGACCCATTTGTCCGAGATACGATTGGAAAACAAATTACTACATCTGCAGACCCAATAGGAGCGAATATTGCTGAAGCATTTGGTCGTTTTTATTACGGTGAGAAAGTACGATTCCTATATTATGCCCGGGGGAGTCTGTTTGAGACAAAGTACTGGCTAAATCGGACGAATGAACGTGACCTAATAGGTGAGAATCAAGCTAATGAATTCACTCAACGCTTATCAAATCTCGCGCGCCAATTAAATGCCTTCATCTCGAATATGAAGGCTCAAAAACTAAATGACAAGTCAAAACAGAAATCCATAAGCGACAATGAGGATCTTTATCTTACGAATCTGGTGGAGGAGTTACCAACCCCACTTTTTGGAGAAGAAGAATTGCAATGGATTGAGAGTACCTAATATCTAATACCAAAGGTCAAATACAAGGAGAAACCATGGAAAGGGAGCAATTTATAAAAACAATTTCGAATGCAAAGTTGTTCGATTTAACCCAAGGCTGCAGCATCTTCACCCCACCCTGGCCGGGTGAGAAGGCGCTGGAAATTCACTTCTTCAAGCGGGTGACTGGAGCGTATGGCGGGGGGCAGGGGGCAAATGGGCAGCTGCTCAATTGGAGCAACACCGTAGGAACTCACCTGGTCGGCGAGACAGCCTTCCATTCTGGCGGTAGGGCGATTGCAGATATCCCCTTGTCAGACTTATCTGGACCAGGGGTCGTGGTTGACATCTCTGACGCGGTCTCCGATTACAGCCTATACACTCCGGAGATGGTCACTGAAAGAGCAACGGTCAAGGAAGGCGATATCCTGATCATCAACACCGGCTATCACCGCTACTCGTGGGACCAGCCCGATGTGCATAATCCCGCAGCCCAGGGTGGAGTCGAATCCAAGGAGTTCGGATTCCTGGTGCGGCATCCGGGACCCTCACCAGAGTTCTTCCAGTGGGCTCTGGACATGAAGCTCAAGATCGTCGGTGTAGACTGCGGCAGCGCCGAACACCCGATGAATACCTCCATCCGCTACATGCACGCCAACGAATTCGAGAAAGCGGAAGCGAAATTGAAGGCGGAGCACGGAAAAACCTGGGATGAGATGTTCCCCCAGGATGAGTACTATGAGCTTACTCACCAGACAATGCCCAAGGCACACCTGCTGCTGGCAGAATCGATCGTCGGTGAAATCAACCAGCTGAACAACCAGCGAGCCTGGATCATGATCTACCCAATTCCCTTTATGGAGGTGGAGACGGCCTGGTCACGAGCCTGTGCGCTGCAGCCACCTGATGGGATGGATGAGGAAAAATTTTTCGAGCTGATGGCCTCAGCTGAGATGCTCGACCTGACCGTACCCTTCAGCGTGCAGACGCCCCAATGGGCAAATTATGTCCCGCTGACCGTCACTTATACCAAGCGAGTCGGCGGGCAGTATTTTGGACTGGGCAGGAACGGATCGATCTGCAACGCCAGCATACACCTGGCAACCCATATGGATGGTGAGAAGCATTTTTGGCCAGCGGGCAGGACAATCGGCGAGGTGCCCTTGGATGAATGGGTCGGGCCAGGCGTAATCGCCGATATCTCCCACCTGGTTTCTGATTCAAGCGTATACACGCCTGATATGATCGAGAGCGTGGTTGAGGTGCGGGAAGGCGATATTCTGATCCTCAAAACCGGCTGGAATAAGTACGGCTGGATCAGCCCGGACTCGGATGAATTCCGCTACATGATCAAGCACCCCGGTCCCTCTCCCGATTTTTCGCAATGGTGCGTCGACAAAAAGATCAAGTGGCTGGCAATCGATGCGGTCAGCCAGGATCACCCAATGAACACCATCCAGCGCATCTGGCACCCCAAGACCTTCGAAGAAGCCAATCGTAAGCTGATGGAAGATTTCGGCAAGGATTGGGATGAGATGTACCCGCTAGACCAGTACTATCAAGACACCCATCTCAACCTGTTCCCGAAGAAGATCGTGCATGCCGAGAACCTGGGCAAAGATATCGCTCAAGCTGAGAGCGGCCGCTATTATATAGGCTGCTACCTGCAGAAGGGCATGGAGATCGCCTCAATGTGGGGCAGGTTTGTTGCTTGGAAGGAGGGAGACTAGATATTATGGATTGGATATTGGATATTTGGTATTAGATCGACTTGGAATAGGACATGATCCTTGTCACAGGTGCAGCTGGGAAGACTGGACGGAGCGTGATCCGGGCACTGGTTGAAAAAGGTGCCGGTGTCCGGGCTCTCCTCCGGCGCGAAGAGCAGGTTCAGGTTGTCGAATCTATTGGCGTGCAGGAGTTCCAGGTTGGGGATATGAGATCGGTCCCAACCATGGAACGCGCCATGCAGGGAGTGCAGGCTGTCTACCATATTTGCCCAAATGTCAGCCCGGATGAAGTCGCCATTGGCCAGGCTGCTATCCAGACGGCCCATGAAACTGGAGTAGAACATTTTGTGTTCCACTCGGTGCTCAAGCCACAAACCGAAGCGATGCCGCACCATTGGAATAAACTTCGGGTTGAGGAGCTGCTGATCGAGTCACGGATGCCATACACAATCTTGCAGCCTGCGGCTTACATGCAGAATATCCTGGCTCATTGGGAGAGCATTCGCGATCAAGGTATCTATCCGGTACCTTACCCGGCGGTGACACGTTTGAGCATGGTGGACCTGGAAGATGCAGCCCAGGCCGCGGCGACCGTACTGACTGAACCCGGTCACGAGTATGCGAGCTATGAACTGGTGGGGATGATTGGAATAACCCAAACCGAACTGGCAGAAATCCTCAGCGAAAAATTGGGTCGACCAGTCCGTGTTGAGGTCATCGCCCTCGAGACCTGGAAAAGCCGGGCGATCGAGGCTGGCTTAGGTGCACATCAGATCGATACACTGATCAATATGTTCCGTTATTACCAGCATTTCGATTTCATGGGCAGCCCACGAGTTCTGAGCTGGCTCCTGGGGCGAACCCCTACCAGCTTCACAGCCTTCATCAAGCGCAGCCTCCAGGAGGAGGTTTAGTAGAATGGAAACTGATTGAGAAAATCCAATTTTTGCGGATAAACTTAATCAGAAAATAAATCCCTGGTGGAAGACCAATATTCAGTAGAATCTTTGTTTACTGGTTTTATTTTGGGGAAAATCGTATTGGTAAGTTGATAATCATAAAGTAATAATAATCGAGTATTATTGGGATAATATCGATAATATATATAGGTATTTATCCTGAATAAAGGAGAAGCCTTGTATGAAACCACCCCCATTCGAGTATTACAATCCTCAATCACTGGATGAGGCCTTATCCCACCTGGCTGAACATGGCTACGATGCCAAGATCTTAGCTGGCGGCCAAAGCCTGGTCCCAATGTTGAATTTTCGCCTGGCGCAGCCGGCAATCCTGGTCGATTTGAATAACATAACCGACCTCGCATACATCCAAAATGGCGACTCGGGCGGGGTCCAAATAGGCGCGATGACCCGCCATGCCCAGGTGGAACGCGATCCAATTGTTGCAGACCGGGCCCCATTGATACACGAAACGATGCCCATGATCGCCACCACGCAGATACGCAGTCGCGGCACCTTCGGGGGCAGTATTGCCCACGCGGATCCCTCTGCGGAACTGGTGGCGATCAGCGTCGCTTTGGAGGGAAAATTCCGCTTGCGGAGCCAGTCAGGAGAGCGAGAAGTACCGGCAGCAGATTTCTTCTTGGGCATGTTTACCACGCAACTAGAGCCGGAAGAAATCCTGGTCGAAACCAGCTTCCCAACCAAGCCGGCGAGGACGGGATGGGCGATTAAAGAAATCGCCCGGCGCCCGCATGATTTCGCACTGGTGGGAGTGGCTACCGTGGTTTCCTTGCATGCTGATGATCGAATTCAGAATTCCCGAATCGTCTTCCTCAGCGTCGGGGACGGACCGGTGGTGGCTGAAAAAGCAGCAGAAACCCTGCGTGATCAATCACCTTCCCCCGAGCTGCTGCGTGCTGCGGCAGAAACCGCGGCTGTGGAGGATATCGATCCGAGCAATGATATCCACGCCAGCGCAGAATTCCGCCGGCACCTGGCAAAAGTTCTCACCCGCCAGGCTCTCGAAACAGCGATCGAGCGAGCGAAAGGATAAGATTTTGATTTGGCAGAGCACCAGTCGGTAAATCCTGCCAGGAGACAAATATGAGCGATCTTTACCAACTCACAGTTAGCATAAACGATACAGAATACCAGCGCTCGGTTGAGCCACGCCTGCTGCTGAGCGATTTTTTACGGCATGATATCGGCTTATCCGGCACACATGTCGGCTGCGAACACGGCGTATGCGGCGCCTGCACAGTATTATTCGATGGGCAGCCGATCCGCTCCTGCTTGATGTTCGCCATCCAGGCGGACGGGCATGAAATTCTCACAGTAGAAGGATTGGGCACTCCTGATGATTTACACGTGATACAGGAGGCATTTTGGGAGGCGCATGGCTTGCAGTGCGGCTTCTGCACGCCCGGATTCCTGATGACCTTAGTTCCCTTCCTGGAGGAAAATCCCGATCCCGACGAGGCCGAGATACGGCATGCCATATCTGGGAACATCTGCCGCTGCACGGGCTACCAGAATATCGTGGAAGCAGTCAAACTCGCCGCTGAAAATATGAAAACGCCCACAAGGGGCTAGACTACAAATTACGCGATAGAAGAATTCCATAGACAGGAACGGCAAACCATGAAAACATCTATTGGTGAACCAATAAAGAGGAATGAGGATCCCCGCTTATTAACCGGCAAGGCTTTATTCGTGGATGATGTAAACATAACTGGGATGCTCCACGCAGCCTTCCTGCGCAGCGATTACGCCCACGCCAGGATCAAAGGGATTGACACATCTGCTGCCCGTGAACGTCCAGGAGTCGTGGCAGTCTACACCGCCGAAGACATGGGGGAGGATTGGGCGCCGGGCCCGTCGAACGTCGCCCCACCCCCGGCAGAGGAGATCATCTTCCATTCCCGGACGCAAGTTCCCCTGGCGAAAGGCAAAGTCCGCTACGTCGGTGAGCCGATCGCGATCGTAGTCGCCGAGAGCCGCTACATCGCGGAAGATGCGGTGGAGGATATATTCGTCGATTTAGAAATGCTGGATGTAGTGGCCGATTTAGAGGCGGCCCTCGATCCCGAAACGATCCTCGTTCACGATGATTTAGACTCCAATCTGGCTGCACACATGTTTCAAGGCAAAGGAGACTACGAGGCAGCCAAAGCTTCCGCTGATCTGGTCATCAGCCGCAGGATAGATTTTGACCGTGGGGCTGCAGCAGCGATGGAGAATAGGGGAGTAATCGCACATTGGGAAGAGAAGGCGCAGCACCTGACAGTATGGGATACGACCCAGGCTCCGATCCCCATTCGCAACGGTCTCGCTGCCCGGCATGGTCTGCCGGAAAACCAGGTGCGGGTGATTGCCCCCTTCATCGGTGGCGGCTTTGGTCCGAAAATTCTGCTGCATTATCCTGAAGAAATCATGATCCCCTGGGTATCAATCCAGCTGTGTAAACCGATCAAGTGGATCGAGGATCGCCGGGAGAACTTCCTGGCTACAACTCAAGAACGGCAGCAAATTCACGAAGCCGAAATGATCCTGAGCAAAGAGGGGAAAATCCTTGGGGTCAGCCACACCTTCCTGCATGACACCGGGGCCTATGACCCCTACGGCTTAACCATCCCACTTAACACTGAATCACACGCCACCGGTGGCTACGATGTGCCGAATTATCACAGCGAAGTCAAGGTAGTGTTCACCAACAAGATGATCACCACCCCTGTGCGCGGTGCTGGCCGACCACAAGGGATCTTCCTTGTCGAAAGATTACTTGATATTGCCGCCAAAGAATTAGGCATGGACCCGGTTGAAATCCGTAAGTTGAATTTTATTCCCCCGGAAGCGTTTCCATACGAACGAGAGATCATCGACCAGGCATTTACGCCGCTAATTCTTGACAGCGGCAACTACCAACCCGTGATGGATAAGGCGGTCGAGACGATCGGATATCACCAGTTTATTAGTGAAGAACAACCCCGTTTGCGAGCGGAAGGTAAGCATATCGGCATTGGCATCATACCCTTCGTGGAAACCACCGGTGTGGGACCATATGAAGGCGCCAGGATTAACGTCGATCCGAGCGGAGTGATCAACGTGGCCACGGGTGTCGGCACCCAAGGCCAGGGTCACTTTACCTCTTTCGCACAGATCGTGGCTGAACAGCTGGGAGTGGATGTGTCTGATGTAAACTTGATCACTGGGGACAGCGCCGAGTTTCATTGGGGAACAGGCACCTTTGCCAGCCGGGGAGCAGTTGTGGCGGCTAATGCCATCCACGCCTCATCTAAAATAGTCCGAGATAAGGTGCTCAAGCTGGCCAGCAAAATTCTCGAGGCACCTGAAGAGGAACTTGAACTGGAGGGCGGTTTTGTACGAGTTGCGGATATTCCGCGCCTGTCCATCAGCCTGGGAGACCTGGCTTTGGAGGCAAACCCACTGCGCGGCACAGTTGAACCGGGGATGGAACCAGGCCTGGAAGCAACGGCATACTTTGGCCCGCAATATGGCGCAGCAGCCTTCGGCGTGCATGCCATGATCATCGAGGTCGATCCTGAGACGATGATGATCGATATTAAGCGATACGTGGTGGCTGAGGATTGCGGAAGAATCCTCAACCCGTTGATCCTGGAAGGACAAATCCACGGTGGAGTAGCGATGGGTATCGGTAATGCGTATTACGAGCAGCTGATATACGATGAAAATGCACAGCTGCTCAACGCGTCGCTGGCTGACTATCTCGTCCCGACCGCTTGCGAAATCCCCCACATCGAGATTGAACATCTCGAGACCCGGTCTCCGTTAAATCCGCTGGGCACCAAAGGCGTCGGCGAGGCAGGCACTATTCCAGTCCCAGCGCTGTATGCCCAGGCAATCGAAAACGCTTTTCCGGATCATGATTTTGAGATACTTGAAATGCCGCTCAGTCCAAACAAACTGTTCGAGATTCTGTACAAAAAGGAGGTTGGACGGTGAAAATTGAAGGGGAATACATATTTGATGGCTCCAGGGAGGAGGTTTGGGAGATCATGCGTGATCCTGAAGTCCTGGCTTCAGCACTCCCCGGAACCCAAAGCTTAGACCAGGTCAGCGAGAATGAATACCAGGGAGAGATGCAGGTTCGGATCGGACCGGTGGCGGATCTTTTCTCGGGAAATGTTGCCATTTCAGATGAAGTGCCGCCGGAAAGTTTAACCATGACCGTGGAAGGCAGGGGAAAACCCGGTTTTGTCAAGGGAACCGGGGCGATGAAATTAATCGCCCAGGAGACCGATAAAACGCTGATGCAGTACCAAGGCGACATGCAGGTGGGTGGACGATTAGCAAGCGTCGGTCAAAGGATGATGGATTCGGTCAGCAAAAGCCTGCTCAAACAGGGATTGGATTCGATCAACCAAGCTTTGCTGGCTCGCCGGGAATCGCAATCTACCGGTGAGGAGGTCGAATACCAGCCCCCAACAGAAAGTGAATTTGCTGCCACGGTCGCAAAGGACATGGCGGGGGAGGTGTTATCTTCTCGGAGAATGCTTTGGATCGCGGGGATAGTCATCGTCATTGTGATCCTGCTGGTGGTGTATTTAATGTCTCGCGGATGAGGGAGATAGGCATGGGTATCTCTCCTCCGCTAGCCAATTTTCATCATATCTATTCAGTACAAAGGAGGCTGCCAGAGGATATTACATAATGCAGGCTTGAATTGACAAGCAAAAAAATATTCTGTAAAATTTATCTCAGGCAATGGGGGATTAAAGTGATATTGGCACCGGGGCTCGCAAAACGGAGATCTATCTCCATGAGCCTCTACCAGGAACAGCAAAAAGAGGAGAATAGTAATGAATCAATATCTTCATGCGACTAAGAAACATAAGTATTTCGGGACGATTGCCTTCTTAGTGCTGATGGCCGCGCTGGTGATAGGCTGTGCTCCAGCAGCGCCAGAAGGTGGAGAAGGCGCCACCCTGGCGATCGAGCACTTCAGCGTGATTGAAGGCACCACCTGGTCCGGGGCCCACGACCGGGCTGGAAAACGAATAGCAGAAAAAGCTGACAACGTCGATTATGTGTTCAGAGAGGAAGTCGGACCCGATCTATCGGTGCCCTATGCTGAAGAGTTAATCGCGGATGGGGCCAACATCGTGATCGGGAACGCCGAGTTCATGGGCATGCCCCTGATCGATATCGCCGACAAATATCCAGATGTCTACTTTGGTTCGATCATCGCCAGCGACCTATCTACCAAGAAGAACTTCATCAGGTTGTTCCCCAAGCAGTATCAGGCGCTATATCTGGAAGGTCTTATTGCCGGAGCGTTAACACAGACCGGTAATATTGGCGTCGTCTCTGCATTCCCCTCCGTCCAAGTCATCAGGCGCCAGGCTGGCTTTACCCTTGGTGTACTGGATGCAGCGGAGATGCTTGGTAAAGATGTGAACATTTACGTCAAGTATGCAGGTGACTGGTTCTTGCCTCCGGAGGAACGAGCTATTGCGGAGACCCTGGTATCCACATACGATGTGGATGTAATAACTCATCAAACTGATTCCGGTTCTCCCCTGGATGTGGCAGTGGAACAGGGCATCTGGTTCGTCGGCAAGGACATGGATATTGTCGGCGAGTACGGCTGGTCGGACACGGACACGGTGGCCGTTTCCTTCGATACACGCTGGGAGGTGCTCTACGAGCACATGCTCAACCAATATCTGGCAGGCGAAGAGAACCCCACCACAATCCTATATCTCGGCATGAACGACTCGATGGAATTGGCAGATGGCACCGTAGCCTACACGGTCGATATCATGAACGACGGCCAGGTGGGCGTGGATGCCATCAGCCCGGCCGCGCTGCCTTCCATCCCGCAGGAGATCGTCGATCTCGTTGAACAGCGCCGGGATGAGATGATCGCCGGGTCATGGGATCCATTCACCGCACATGCTTTCATAAGCAATGGGACTGGGCTTGAGCTGGAAGGGACTTCCATTCCAGCTGCGGGAACAGAAGTAAAACCAGCAGGTGAAGCACCCACCGATGAATGGCTGCTCTCCTTGTTCAACTTCGACCTGCAGGGCGTGGAAATCCTGGAGTGAGACATAGACAGGTAGCCATCACAAACCGCTTCAATGCACAACTACCGCTTGTAAGTTAAAGACCTGGAGGCTCCCAATATTGTGAGTATTTCTCACAATGGCGGGAGCCTCTTCATTAATAGAATTTACCTCGTAGTCTAGAGCCAGCCCCGCATCACGGGGGTCTTGTGCCCGTAAGGATGGTCCAGTTTATCCCGCACTCTTTGCGGGACCCACAAGGGCCATATCACATTGTATAAACGATTATCAAATTAAGTATTCAGCTCTGATAAAATAACACATCTGGTTAACAAATCCGAACTGGAGGATTTCATATAAAGTGAGCCAAGCGAAAGTCGAACGTGGTGATACGGTCTTGGAAGCACGCGGGATCACGAAGAGATTCCCCGGTGTTGTTGCCAATGACCATATTGATTTCGAAATAAAAGCTGGCGAGATTCACGCCATCCTCGGCGAAAATGGGGCTGGCAAAACCACTTTGATGAAAATCCTTTTCGGAGAATACCAGCCCGACGAGGGGGAAATTTTCATCGCCGGGAAACCCGTCAATTTCCGCTCATGCTTGGATGCCATCGATCTGGGCATCGGAATGGTCCACCAGCACCGCAAACTGGTGCCGGCCCACTCGGTGATCGAGAATATCATCCTGGGGCACCCGCGGGCAGGGAAAATCTTGAACGTCAACCGGGCTGAGAGAGAAATTAAGGAGCTGTGCCAGAAATATGGCTTCAATATCGATCTCAAGGCGAAGGTCTGGCAGCTGTCTGAAGGGGAAAAACAAGTCGTCGAAATTCTGAAAGCCCTCTATCGCGGGGCAGAGATCCTGATCCTGGACGAACCGACCTCCGCCCTTGCGCCAACCGAGACGGAGAAGCTGCTCGAATCGATCGAGGCTATGGCGAAAGATGATCTGTCGATCGTACCTTTCATCACCCATAAACTGGCCATTGTGCTGGCAATCAGCGACCGGGTGACAGTATTGAGACGCGGCAAAGTGGTCTCCACGGTGGATACGAAAGATGCGACTGAACGCAGCCTGGCGATGGAGATGGTCGGAAGAGAGGTGATTTTCAGACTCGAAAGAACCGAGGTGGAGAAAGGGGAAACCATTCTAGAAGTAGAAAATCTCTCAGCGCTCAGCGACAAAGACATTCTGGCACTAAATGGGGTCTCCTTCTCGATCCGCGAGGGGGAAATCTTCGGCATTGCGGGGATAGCTGGAAACGGACAAACCGAATTGGTGCAGGTTCTAGCCGGCCTACGAGACCTTGGAGGGGGCAAAATCCTCCTGGATGGGCAGGATATCACGCACATGTCAGCCCTGGAACGATGGGAATTGGGCGTCGGTTACATCCCTTCGGATCGCATTCACGTTGGTTCGATCGCCGATTTTTCTCTGGTTGAAAATACCACCATGAATTATTACTTCGACGACGATTATCAACTCCAAGGATCCCTGGATTACGACAAAATTCGGGCACTGACTGAAGAAATCATCGCAGAGTATGATGTGCAGACTCCTGGTCCGGACACAACGGCCAAAAGTCTATCTGGCGGAAACTTGCAAAAAATGATCCTGGCGCGGGTACTATCGCGGAAACCACGATTGGTGATCGCACATTTACCAACTCAAGGATTGGATATCGGGGCAACAGAATTCGTGCGCAACAAGCTCATGGAGGCCAAAAGAGAGCGGGCGGGCATCCTGCTCATCTCAGAGGATTTGGATGAAGTGCTGTCCCTGAGCGATAGGGTGGCTCCGATTTACGAAGGTAAATTTATGGACATCATCCCAGGCGATGAAGTCAAAAGGGAGAGCGTGGGCGCCATGTGTGCCGGTATTTACCTGGACGAGGATGAGGCATGAGAGTCGGCTCTTATCAAGTCAAACTCGAGCAAAGAGTTTCGCTCACTGGTTGGCGCGCGGCCAGCATTTCGATATTTGCCATCCTCGTGGCGCTGGTGTTATTCAGCTTCATCTTTATCTTCGCTGGAATCAATCCGCTGACTGCCTACCGCGAGATTTTCAGCTACTCTTTTGCCAATCCATTTGGATTACCGCTGACTCTCAACCGCTTTATCTTCCTGCTGCTTTGTACCTGTGCGTTTATTATCCCTTATCGTGCCGGGCTGTGGAACATCGGCATGACGGGACAGTTCTACGCTGGTTCTCTGGCAGCCTTTGGCGTCTTGTTTGCGTTTGGAATTGGTGGATCATCAGAAACCAGCTTCTCGGCCTGGTTGTTGCTCCCGCTGATGCTGATCGCAGCCTCCGTGGGCGGTGCTTTTCTGGGTTCGATCGCTGGTTTCCTGAAAGGTCGTTTCAACATCAACGAGATCGTGGTAACCATGATGCTGAATTTCATCACCTTCTGGCTGGTCTCATTCTTCATCAAAGAAGGTGGGCTGTTCATGAATCCAGGTGGGAGAGGTGAGAGCTTCGAGCTGCCAAACTCGCTGCGGGCACCCGTTTTCCTGGATGTGCCCTTCACGATCATTATCGCCCTCGGTGCTGCGGTGCTGCTCTACTACATGTTCGCCAGAACCAGGATCGGGTATCAAATCCGAGCTTATGGAAAGAATCCGGACGCGGCCAGCTATGCAGGAATCAGTAAATTCAAAATTCCTGTCCTGGTTTTTGTCATGGGAGGCGCATTGGCCGGAATCGCCGGTTACCATTACTTTGCAGCAGTCCCTGGTGTTTACAAAATTGCCAGAAATTATGGTTTCTTTGGTGACTTAGCCTTTTACGGGATTATCTGTGGGTTGATCTCACAGGGAAATCCGCTGGCCGCGATTCCGGTAGCCTTCCTATTTGGCGGGTTGTCGATCGGCGGCCGGTTCGTCCAGGGCAAGCTTGGCATGAGCTTCGGCGTGGATTTCGCCCTGTTGGGGGTGCTGATGATCACCCTGGTCGCATTCCAATTCTTCTACCGCTATAAAATCGTGTGGATCAAAGAAATTAAGGAGAGCCTGGATGTGGGAATTCCTGATTAGAAGCCTGGATGCCTCGACCATCTTCACCATCGCCGCCTTAGGTGAGCTGATTGGACAGCGATCGGGTGTTCTGAACGTTGGCATTGAAGGGGTGATGCTCTTTGGCGCAACGCTGGGCTTCATCACTGCGCAAACCACTGGCAGCTACCTGCTGGGCTTCTTAGTTGGAATCGCAGTCGGGGGATTGCTGGGGCTCCTGCACGGATTCTTTTCAATCACGCTGGGCGGCGACCAGGTGGTGAGCGGGATGGGCATCTGGATCCTGGGATTCGGCCTGACCACTTATATGGGCAGCCCCTATACAGGGCCTTTGGGTATGGAGCGAATCCCCAGTGTGCTTGGACTCTCCCCCTTCTTTTTTGTTGGGATTGCCCTGGTCGTCATCACCTGGTTTGTGCTCTCAAGGACCAGCCTGGGATTGCGGATCAGGTCGGTGGGTGAAAACCCAGCCGTGGCTGAGGTTTCAGGGATCAACGTGGCCAGAACGCGCTACCTGTGCGTGGTGGGCGGCGGTATGCTGATGGGATTTGCCGGGGCGATTTACTCATTGGATTACAACCCGGTCTGGAGTTACAATTTTCTGATGGGTTGGGGTTTCATCGCCCTGGGACTGGTCTTTTTCTCGATGTGGAATCCATTTATTCTACTTGGCGGGTCACTGCTTTTCGGGACACTATGGCAGGTATCGCTCAACCCACAGCTGGTCCTGCCCGGCGTACTTTCCAGGTACATCTGGAGGACGGTGCCGTTTGTGATCACGGTAGGGGTGCTGTTGTTAATGGCAACCAAGTGGTTCAGAACAAAGTGGGGGGCAGCCAAACCAGAAGCACTTGGGCAGCCATATGTGAAAGAGGGGTAGGTATCTAAGCAATTATTTATAGCAAGTAGAAATGGGGAAATAGATCCTGTATTTCATTTGCCAGCTTCGCGAACCGTGTATATGCCCTCACCCACGTCCCCTCTCCCAAAATTGGGAGAGGGGAGATTTTGAAATGCTAGCCAGGAAATCTATCACAGAACAATTAATTCTTCACTCAGATCAGGATTATTGCGATACGTGTTCTTTCTCAGGCAGCAGCAGCTATGGTCGACCGAGGGCGATCGCTGTGTGTGAGCCCCCAAGTTAAGGTCAATCCTGTCGAAAGCACGTATACCAGGACTGCGATAATGTATGCAAATACGCCAGCTGTGTTGACCATATTGGTACTTATTACAATTCCAGCTCCCAAAGCGATTCCCAATGAACTTCCCAACATCCAGATTGAAGCTTTATCAATGTGACGACGTAAAAGGAGCCATTGCGGCAGACCGATAATAAGCCCGATGATAAAGGCGGTGAAAATTAATACTGGGAAAGATTCGGAGTCAAATGATTGCCAAATACTTTCCGGTATTTCTCGAACTAACAGTACGAATACCAGTATACTGATCGGAAGGGTAAAGATCCACAATGCTGAAATCGGAAAGAGCCGACGCAGAGCGATCCATTGAGCAATGCTTATAGGTAGCGAAATGATTAACGTTGAACTCAGCAGCCCTGAAATTGCGGTTAGTCTTGGAACGAGAAACATAACTAAGGGTGGAACGCAAAACCCAAGAACATTGGCGGCCAACCAGATGAGAAGAAATTTCCAGGGAATTCTAGATTCAAAAGACATCACCCACCTCTTTCTTTTATGTGCAAACTTCTTTTTAAATCGACTATAGAATACATCGATCCAAATCTTATTATATAGCAGATACCCTGAAAACCGGAAATTTATGCGGTAATCCCGGTAGGTGTACATCTCGATCCGCTGCAAGAGGGGGTGATCAGTGCTGCGATTTATCCAGATTTGAAATATCGGCCAGGATTTTCGTGCGTTTCATCTTTCTTATCTGATGGGGCATTCATCGACATGCAAGAACTGCTGGCACTCCTCCACTGTTAAGGAACGAGTTAGGCGGGATTGGGCCAAGGTGATTAATTCCTCAACCGGCAGCACGTAAAACCGGATGCTGCCGTCTTGACTGGCAGTTGCCAGGTATTTCCCATCCGGGCTGATGGCGATATCGAGGATTCCAAGGGTATGGCCCGTCAACGTCAGCAAAATCTGGCCCGTCTCGGCATCCCAAACTTTGGTAGTCGCGTCCTCACTACCTGTCACCAGGCGGGTTCCATCCGGAGTGAAAGCGACCCCGTAGACTCCGCCGGTATGCCCGGAGAGGGTTAGCAACTCCTTACCTGTAGCAACATCCCAAAGTTTCGCAGGGCCATCAAAACTCCCCGTTAGAAGTTGCGCGCCATCCGGACTAAAGGTTACATCAATAACAGCACTGCCAGGATGTGCCTCCAAGGTAAATAGCTCTGTGTATTGACTGGTATCCCAGACTTTCACAGTCCCATCTCCGCCAGCCGTAACAAGCCGTTTCCCATCTGGACTGAATCCAACCTGGATCACACCATCAAAGGGAGGTATGCTCACTGGAGCGTGATCATGACCGCTCAGGGTGAACAACTCCTTACCAGATGAGATATCCCAAATTTTCGCGGTAAGGTCGTCGCTGGCGGTGGCCAGTAGTTTCCCATCAGGGCTGAAGGCAACGCCTACTATCCCATTGTATTTTGTCTCACCAGTTTGCCCTGGGGCATGCCCGCTCAGCGTTGTGATTTCTTCACCGCTGGCGACATTCCATACCGTTATTGTCCCATAGGCGCTGCTCCCAGCCAGTAGCTCCCCATCAGGGCTGAAAACCACCCCTCGAATTTTGGCGGAGTCACCAAGCTTACCCAATCTGATTTCTTCTTGGCCGGAAGCAACATCCCAAATCCTCACCGTCCCATCAAAGCTACCGCTAGCCAGGCGCGAGCCATCCATATTGAAGTCGAGACTGTAAACTTGATCGCGATGTTCGCTAAGCGTAAATAATTCCCCCTTTGGAGAGAGGTCCCATAATTTGGCAGTGCCATCGAAACTGCCGGTGAGTAGATGAATCCCGTCCTGGGTAAAGACCGTACCCATCACAATCGCGCTGTGACCGGCCAATGTGAACAGCTCTTCACCTGAGAGAACATCCCATATTTTGGCGGTGCCATCAACGCTAGCTGTGGCTAAGCGTTTTCCATCTGGACTAAAGCTAACCCATAAGACTAGTGTTGTGTGCCCCTCGAAGGTGAGTATTTCCTCCCCCGAGATTGCATCCCATAATTTTGCAGTCCCATTCTCATGACCAGTAGCTAACTGTGAACCATCTGGGCTGAAAGAAACTCGACTGACGAGACCAGCCTGGCCGGGCAAAGTGAGCAATTGCTCACCAGAGTTCGCATCCCACACTTTGGCTGTGCCATCAACGCTGGCTGTCGCCAGGCGACTCTCATCTGGACTGTAAATGACATGCCACATGGGCTCCTGATGAGCGTTAAAAGCATGTAGCGCCTCACCCGAGTTCGCATCCCACATGATGACCATGCCATCATAGAGACCGTTGGTTACTAGGCGGGTGCCATCTGAACTGAAATATACTGTCACAAGGGGTCCCTTGTGACCAGTTAATGTCATGGTTTCTTGACCGGTTGAGGTATCCCACACTTTGGCAGTCCCGTCGTAGCTGGAGGTTGCAATGCGCTTTCCAGATGGGCTAAAATCGATACCGATGACCTCATCATCATGGCCAACTAAAGTGAGAACTTCCCGGCCGGTGAAGGCATCCCATAATTTCGCGGTTCCGTCTTGGCTGGCTGTGGCGATCAGTTTTTCGTCTGGACTGAGGTCAACGAAATGAACCGGTCCGCGATGTCCTGATAGAGTGAGTCGCACTCGCGAAGTATGAATAGCCCGGTGCAGGGCATTTTCGGCTTCCAGGGTTTGAGCGGTATCCAAGGCTGTTATTGCGAGTAAAATGCTGCGTTCCGGATCAATAGACAGGTTGTTCAGCGCGGAGGCTGCTAATTCACGCGAGGTGGCCAGATTGGCTTGTCCTTCGGCAATTGACTGTTGGGTGGCTCGGGAATCAGCTTCCGCTTCGGCAAGCGCTTTCTGTTCGCGAGCACCCTCTGCGCTTTGGGCTGCCAACCCGGCCTGCAGTTGTGCCACTCCTTGGGCAAAGGTGGCAGTAGCTGCCTGGTTCAACGCTTGACCTTGTGCAACAGCCGCGGTGGCTGCATTTTCTTGAGCGATCTGACTCCGGTTAAAGGCAAAACTGGTCAGCACCAGCGCGATCACGGTGGCTAAGGCCAGCACAACCACCAAGGCGCGCAAGAAATTGCGCGAACGCTTTTCCAGGGTAATTTCCCGATCCTGGCGAGCTCTCTCATCAGCCTGTCTCTTGCGCCTTTCCACCAGGCTGGACTTAAGATAGTCTCCCTCTGAACTGGTTAAGGCCAGGTCCGTTTTGTTTGCCCAAACCTCGATCAGATCCAGCCTGCTCCCGCGCAGTAAAAAACTAGGGTCACAGTCGGCGTCCAGCCATTCATTGGTCGACCGATTTAGATTCCGGTGAATGCGAATATCCTCCCGGCTGGTATCCAGCCACTCCTGCAGCCGATCCCACTTTTTAATAAGAGCTTCGTGGGCTACCTCTATAGTGGGTGCGCGTGTGCTTGGGTCACGGTCGAAAGTGAGCAGGCGGTAACGGCCATAGAGCTCAATGACATCATTCATGACCTCAGCAGAATTAATGGGAAATGATGGTTTTTTGGCATCATATGAGGTGTCAGGCATTTCCGCGGTACCCAATCCAATCCCTTCCAATTCGGACCGTAAGACCCGGCGGCGAGTGCTTTCCGTCACTTCGCTCAACCTCACCAGACGCAAGAATAACTGTCGCACTGCCTCCTGCCCGTTTGTATCCAACTGGTTAAATAACTCATCGGCGCGGTGTACTAAGGCTTCCATTACGCCGCCCACAGCTTGATAAGCCTGGGTTGTGAGTGTGTTATCTTCCCGATTATCGAACAGCTCTGTCAGGGCATACTGTAATAAGGGTAGTGATCCTGGTTGGTCGATCACATCAGAGACAATCTTCGCTTCCAACTCAGGCTCCAGCCTTACTCCCACCCTTTCGCTGGGGAGAGCGATGGCCTGTGCCAACTCCTCAGCCGAGAGCGGCATGACAGTTTCCATACTTGTGCGTACCAGATCGCCGAAATTTGGGTAGGACAATGGCCGGTCGTAGAAGTCTGCTCGCAGAGTAATGACCAAGATCAGAGGGCTGTGGGGATCAGTGACCGCATGAAATAGGCATTCCAGGAAATTGGTTCTTTCGCTCTCCTGCTCAACTTGGTAAAAGACCTCTTCAAACTGGTCAATAACCAGAAGAACCTTCGTGTTGTTACCGGGGATGCCTTCATTTAACGTCCGTAACAGACCATATTCGTCTTCTTGCAACTGCTCAAGAGGCGAATCTGGTGGATTTACGACAATTCCCAACAGGGCGGTTTCTAATTTTTCAAAGGGATGCTCGCCAGGAAGCATCTGCACGATGAACCAATTTTCCGAGCCAGGTAAGGCTCCCTGGCGTAAAGCGGGGATAAGTCCGGCCCTGACCACACTTGATTTTCCACACCCACTTGGGCCTATAACAGCCAGGAAAGAGCTCATTGTCTCGAATTCCCCCAGGCGAAGTAGCAGTTGTTCAGTTAGAGTCTCCCGGCCAAAAAAATCCTTGCAATCGGTTTCATAAAACGGTCGCAGCCCTTTATATGGGTTGATTGGCTCTACGGGTTGAACATCAACTAATGGCAACTTGGCAAGAGATTCTGCAGAAATTGCCAAGCGGAAAGCCTCACATAGGCTTAATATGTTGGGAAAACGGTCAACGGGATTTTTAGCAGTGCACTTTTGGATCACCTCGTCTACCGCGACTGGCAAATCCGGACGTGTCACCAAAATGCTGGGTAAAGGCTCGCTCAGATGTTTTTTCCTCAAGCTCTCAAACGATTCATCAGGAAAGGGGTGTTTTCCTGCCAACATTTCATATAACACCACACCCAGGCTGTAGACATCGGTTAACGGTGTGACCGCCTCACCTATGATCTGTTCAGGTGATATATATGCTGGTGAACTTGTATTAGCATCCGGGTCCGCCAATTCAGGTTTAACGCTCAAGTCCTTGGCAATTCCAAAATCAGATAGGAAGGCATTCCCTTCCTCGTCCAGTAAGATATTAGCCGGTTTAATGTCGCGATGCACTACCGACTTACGATGGGCAACGGCCAGTGCGGTGGCGATCTGATTGACCAACTCTTTTACTGCTTCTGCATCCCAGGCTCCCGCTGCTAAAGAAGACCGGAGGCTGCCGCCGCGTAACCAGCGCATCACCAGGTAGGCGCGATCCGGTTCGCGCCAGTAATCAAAAAGGGGCACGATATGAGGGTGCTCGAGTCTGGCCACCAATTGGGCTTCGCTCTCAAAACGACGAATAAAATCGGGCTGGTTTGCATATCGGGGCAGGATAATTTTTACCGCTACCTCTCTCTTTGTCAGAGGTTGATAAGCACGGTAGACGGCACCAAAGCTGCCCTCACCAATGAGTTCACGCAGCTCATAGCCACGAATAACCAGCTCACCTTGATCAGGTGATCCGGCTGTGAGTTCACCAGAGAGGATACGCTCAAATAATGCTGTGGTTTCCGTTGCTGGATCGACGCCGAGCTCCTCTTTGAGGATTCGCGCGCACTCGTGGTACTGGCTAAGGGCAGCTGAACGGTTACCATCTCTGGTGTGCAGCTGCATCAAATAGCGATGGGCAGGTTCGTGTACTGGATTAATGGAAGACCAACGCTGGGCATACCTGATGGCAGTCTTGTATTCCCGCCGGGCAAGGTGTCCGGTGACCAATCTCTCCAGCCCTCTCTCGAGCTCTCGCTGCAGACGGATTCGCTCCCCCAACGCCCATTCTTCAAACAAAGGAGCCGACGAAATATAAAATCCGGCCAAAAACTCTCCTTTGTAGAGAGCTATCGCCTCACTGATCGACGCCAGTTCTTCAACGTTCGGATCAGAGTCAGATGGCTTTCCGGGTTGGGGGTGGCTTAGCTTTTCTGTGAATATCCTGGAATCAACAGCGAAATGCGCTTCTTGATTTAGACTCACGGTTTGGCGGGTGATAAGCAGATAAGGGTCGATCAGTTGGCGTAGATTCGATAGCACATCGCGCAGGTTCCTTTTAGCTGTTGAATCTGGCACTTCGCTCCATAAAAGCCCAGCTAATACATCCCGACTATGGATTTGGCCTGTGGCAGCGAGGTAGTACACTAATGCTTGGGATTTAGAAGAGATAAAGCCCTTCACCGGCTCACCCCCCAAGGTGATGACCGGGCTTCCTAATAGAGTTATACACAGCTCATTTACCATAACGCCCCCATTTAGACGTTTACATTTTTATGGAATTTCCCCTCTATGTTATCTCCATACGTGCAGCAATAGAACTTGAGCTAATTATCGACGTTTTCTCGACGTTGTTTGGTTATCTTGGAAAAGATATGTTGGATGAATCAGGATTGTTCAATGCTACGGCGATTCGTATTGATTATAGCAAAAATCCTGGAGAGGAGATGATTGCTTGCCCCATGATGTTTAAATATATTTACATATAACATAGATAGACATTCTAATCATTCGTAATATTTTCTCAATCGAAGGAGGAATAAGATATGTTTAACCGAAAACTATTTGTAATCGTGATCTTAGCTCTGATCATTACTGCGCTGGTTGTCCTTCCTGCAGCGGCACAGGTGATTACCCAAACCAGCACATTTAAGAATGTATCTGAGGTGATCACCGATGATGATTTCTGTGGGGCAGGTGAAGTGACAATTACTCTCGCCTATGATGGCCTCCTGCATACCACAATGTTCACGGGCGACCACCCTAACGCGGGTTCATTTCATGGCAAATTAATGGTCAACGGCACAGCAACCGCTGTGGATGGGGATGGGAATGTAATGAGTAACGATCGCTTTGTGAAAACAATTTTCCATACTAACGTAAACCGCCAAAATTTTAATGATCGATTCAACTGGATTCTCAATGGATCACGTGCGGATGGTGGTCGCCATCGCTTACACCTGATAGGTCACTTCAATCTGAGCGCAAGCGGCAATCCTGTTGTGTTTGAGAAATTGAGAATAAGCTGCCCATAGCCAATCAATGAATTAGCCTTGCGTAATTCGCAAATCAAAATCGTAAATACCTACGCAAGGCTACAGGTTATATTTCAGCAATTTATTAGAGCACTCTGTTATTGGGGTACTTAATTAATACGGTTAAAGTAATTCCAATAAAGTTTCTAGTTTATGTCATTGCGAAAAGACACAGTCGACGAAGCAATCTCCAAGACGATAATGGGGATTGCCCCGTCTGTTCCTTCCGGGACAGGCTTTGCTCAGCTCGCACCGCTGATACACTGAAAACGCCAAATCCACTAAATCATCATCATTCTTTGGATAGTTCCTCCGCCTTTTTGTCACCATCAGGGTTAATAAAATTCAGCGCAATCATCCAATCTGCGGATCAGCGGTTCGAATCTTAGCCGTAAGATTCTAGATAAACCTTCAAATCGTTACATCTTTCGATTATATAATCCTCAGGCGTGGGATCGATCCGGGCGACGTAATTGATGAAGTTGACTCTGCGGGCTGCCATCAAGATTTCAAGCTGACCGTCCCGTTCAACCGGCCAGGCACGCTTACTTTCGTACCCATTTTTGAAGGCTGCATATAGCTGGGGATAATCATCTCGGTCCCATCCATAAACCAAAGTGACTGCCACATCTTGCACCGGATAGCCAAGCATGACGTCTTCAAAATCCATAATATAGAGTTCCCCCTGGTAGATATGCACGTTCCAATAATGCAAATCACCATGAATGATGATTTGCCCTTCCGGATCGGAGTAAAGGCGGGCGAATTCCTCGTCAGCGATAGAGATTACTTCATCGATAACTGCCACACAACCGGGTGAAAAGAGATGCTGATAAGCGGCTGTGTTGTAAACCACCGGCTCGTCAGGATAATAAAACGCCTTGTCCCATTTCTTGGGTTGGATGGATGGCGGAAGCGGATTCAATGTTTCAGCATGATCGTGCAGCCTGGCCATAACCACCCCAAGTTTGAAGTAATTAGCAGGATTTAAGTAATTCTCCAATTCCCGGCCTGGGATCCAGCGGAAGAGCACGCACCGTCTTTCTCCGGGTATCTCAGGTAGGCTGACAATACTGATGAATTCACCGTCCAAGCGAGGAACAGGTTCTGAAACTCTCATATCCGTGTCCCGCATTAATGCCTGCAGCCAGAAGATCTCGGTCTGGTTTTCAGCGAGCGTGGTCTCTCCGTCGGAATAGATGCGCAGCACGTAGTTCTCACCCTCAATAGTTTGCACCTTGAACATGGTATTGGTCTCGATCACCATGAATTTAATCCACTTCACATTGAGATCATATTCCTTAAGGACAATGGCGGCTAAATGATGGAGGCGGCGTAGTTTACCAAGCCTTGTGAGCTGGTCGTAAGGTTTCATGAGATTATTCCCAATGGTGTTTCCCAGATTGTAGCCTCCAGTTCCGGTTGGAGCAAGCATGCGAAATTACCCATTCACGTGATTAAACCTGCAAACCTGTCAGGTTAAAAGTAATTGCAGTTCAGAGGCGTTCCAACGAAGAGCTCCGCGTAAAAGACACGCGATCAAGACATTGGAACGAGAATTGTATCGAGGAGATTTACAAAATAGCTCTTGACAAATATAATGAATTACGATATAATTTTATCGAATATCAATAAATTTATAATGATATTCAGTAATTCTAAGGAGAACGAACTATGTCTACTACACTTAATTCAAGACTAACCCGGGCCGTGAAGGTGATACTCGACATCCTCTTCTGGATGTTGGTAGTCGTAACCACTTTCCTTGTGCTTTGGATTACATTCTCGCCATTAATCCTGCAGGTAAGCGACATCGTTATCACCTCTTCGGTTCCGGTAGCGATCGGATCTGGTGACGTGCCTCGCTTTGAAGTCGAGGTGGCTGACGCAGAGGCCAAAGGCATCCGGAATGCATTTGTGGAAGAGGCGCAGGGTACCTTGCGGCTGGAAACCACTGATTGGTACCTGATCTTCGTCAGCAATCTTGGTAAGCTGGTGGTCGCCCTGGGGCTGCTCTATGTAGTATACCTGCTGCGATCCTTGTTTACCGCCATTCTCCAGGAAGAGATTTTTACCCAAGAAAACGCCGCCTTGATCCGCCGCACTGGCTACGCGGTGCTGATCGTAGGATTACTGAAAGCCGCCGCAGAGTACTTCGCTGCTTGGGAGGTTTTACGACAGCTGACAATAACAAGCCCCCCTCTCAGCCTGCCATCACCTTTTGAGGCTGTGATAATCCTGTCCAGCCTGCTGATTTTGGTCCTGGCCCAGGTGTGGAGCTACGGTCTTGAACTGGAGCGCGAAAAAGCGCTGACGATTTGAGGTGCTTATGGCGATCAAAGTAAACCTAGATATGATGCTGGTCAAACGTGGGGTGAAGCTCTCCGAACTGGCCGAGTCGATCGATATCACCCTGCCCAACCTGTCGATCCTGAAGACGAATAAAGCCAGGGCGATCCGCTTTTCAACGCTGGAAAGTATCTGCCGGGAGCTGGAATGCCAACCCGGTGATCTGCTTGAATACGTTCCGGATGAAGATTGAACTGCAGGGGACTCCCAACAAATAAAACCAGCACATAATAAAATGAATAGGGAAAAGCCGCTTGAATAGATCGATAAGCGGATTTTCTATTTTAAAAACACAGGGGGAAATTCTGGCTACCTTATCACTTTTGTAAAAGTAATCGTCCTTCTGACAGCCTCAAACCCCAATTTTTCATAAAGGCCCAATGCGCCGGTTGGATTCTGTGTATCCACGTCCAGGGCGGCTCGCTCCATTCCAGCAGCGAGAAACTCTCTCATGGATTGCCCTAAGAGCGCAGAAGCAACTCCTTTCCCACGCCACTCGGGGATGACCCCAACTGCCTCGATGAAGCCCTCCTGGATACCTGTTTGTTCGTTCTTGGCCTGGTCAACCCAGTTGAGGCAGAAGCCAACTATCGTCTCACCATCCATGGCCAGGTAAGTCAGGTCGGGCCTAAATTGCGGTACGCCGGTGAAGAACTGCTCCCACAGCTGCTCATCCATCTCTGGCACTCCCCACTGCTCTTGGAAGGCTTCATTGAAAGCGGCCATCATGGATTGATCCAGCTCCTTTGTCCACCCTTTCAGCTGCAGGCTGCTGGGTAACGACTTCTCCGTGATAGGAAGGTGCAAATCCCGCTGCATTTTGTACGAATAACGGCTGGCTTCAAATCCGTTCGCTTCGAATAAATCGATCCTATCTTGCAGGTGATCCGCGCAGCTGGTGCGAATCACCATTGGAACGTCTAGATCAATATTTTCATAATCTTCCCTGGCCCGGCTTTCCAGCCATCCCAGAATGTAGCTGCCTAACCCTTTCCGCCGATGATCAACATGCACATGCCCATCGATCATGGCCAGATATTCTGCTTCACCAGGGCGGGTGAGGAAGAAGGCGATCGCAGCTAGATTCCCATCAGGAGCTATGCAGGCCTGGGTGTTAGTTTCCACCCGCTCACCGAGGATTTGAAATATCTGGTTGAGGCTCTCTTCCGTGGCTGATCCTTCGGATTTATCAACCTCAACTGCCGCGGCGGTCATTTCGCGAATAGCGATGATGTCACTTTGTTGGATCGCTCGCCAGGTGTAGGTAGAATGGACAGTTTTCGTTTGAGTCGTCATGGATGGTAAAGCCGATTAGTACTTGTTCTTCAGGCAAACCAGGTATCCAGGCGCTGGGTCTCAAATGCGTGTTTTTCTTGCAGGTAACGGGGTGAGGCTTCTAACAGCACAGCTTCAGGGGCGGGTTCGACGAGAAAGCTCCCCTGCAGCTTCATGGCTTCACCTCCACCCACTTCAAGATAACAGCCGCCTTCACCCTTAAATTCTGCTTCGGGCTCTTGACCGGCGAATTCTGCAGCAAGGCGGTCAGCGACGACTTCGCCCATGGCCTCGGCGAACACACCAGCCTTGGGCAGCGGTTTACCGTTCGCCATGGCAATATGAACCACGTCACCGATGGCATAAACGCCAGGGAATTCGGTCTCCAGGGTGTGCGGTTTCACTCCCACCCAGCCAGAACTGCCCACCAATCTACTCTCCCGCACAATAGCTGGAGGTTGGTGAGGGGGAACTGCCAGAAGGAGATCATAGGATCGTCTCCCAGTAGCGAATACCACTTCACCTGGTTCGACAGCCGTAGCCTTATGGTTCGGCAAGAAGAGAACTCCATGCTCCGCCAGCCTGCCTTCGAAGTCATCACAGCTAGCCTGCCCCAAGATGGGCAGTGTCATAGGTTGCGGCGTGAACACTTCGATATCCACCTGGAGTTTTCGAGACTTGAAGAATTCGCTGGCCAGTAATGCCATCTCGTATGGTGCAGGTGGGCACTTATAGGGCATACCGAAGACGCCAATCACCATCTTGCCCCCCTCAAATTCGCTCAACGCCTGGGCTACACCAGGGATTTCCTGAGGATCGTACACATTTAAGGCGTGCATTGCCAAACCTGGTACAGCATCCGGAACAAGCTGAGCGCCCAAGGCTACCACCAATGCATCGGCTTCCATACGTTTACCCCCGACCTCAACCGCTTTCGCCGCCGGATCAATCAGCGTAACAGTATCCTGGATCACCTGTATGCCTATGCGAGAAAGGTCAGCAAGGGGCCGCTGCCCTTCTTCGAGAGATGACATACCGGTCATCGCCCAGGTCTTGCGGAAGCCCACCATGAAATTTGGGCGCCGGTCAATAAGGATGATTTCATCCTCTTCCGCCAATTTCTGCTTGAGGCGATGCGCGGTCGCCACGCCGCCAAAACCGCCTCCTAAAATCAGTACTCGTTTCATTTGTTGCCTCCTTGCTGGAACCAAATGGACAAAACGAAATAATGGATCTGGATTATAACCTTTCAAGGTACATAGATATTGTTTGGATCAGTCGGAAGATTGGGCGCTTCTCTTTCACTCTTTTACCGTTTTAGGCCTTTTCTGATAATATCTCCACCTTTTTTTCGATTGAAAGGTTGATCGATTTTTCCCTTGGTCAGGCTGCAGGCCAGGCACTTTTCCATTCGACACGCCTTCCTTGACAACGATGGATTTGAATTTCAGGTGGTAGTAATCTTCTGCACTTCCCCTGATTTATGGCTATCGCCAGCTGCCCGGAAGGCTATCAGGCACAGCCTATCCTCATCACGGATACTACCGCCAAAGATCCAATCCTCGTCATAATTTGCCAGATCGAAAACACTGCCATCAGGGTATTTGTACTGCTGTCTGGCAGAGGCTGCCACTGCCTCCTCTCGCACCCGCTCAGGAATCCGAAATGCATATGTATGCGTGCCGTTGGCGAAAGCGAAAATGACCTTCGATTCGGGGTGGACCAAAACCGGTCTGCCATGCAAAACCCAGCGGGTGTCGACCGGAATGCTGGTGGTGAAATTATCCCAGAGCTGCTCCACCAGATCCGGGTGAGTGCCCAGATAGTAATATGGGTCCTCCCTTTCTAAGGGAGGGCAGCTGCGCGGTCCACGCCAATTGCACCCAATATCGCGCAGACAGCGAAGGATTCCTTGATTTTGGGGATTATCGAAAATGGGATCGCGATCTTGCATAGGGATAATTTAATTTCCTCGGTGTTCATCCATGCTCGTATGTGTTAATTAAGGATTATTTTTAGTCACATCGATGAAAATGAATCCATCACGGTGAACGACCTCGCCTAATGTGATTTGCATTGGTTGGTGAAACATCGGCCCAGCGAACACAAAACTGTGGAACTCCCCGTTTTCGCCGCAGGGGTCAACCCCGGCAGGCAATTCACCCAGAAATTCTTGATTGTATTCTCGACCGATAAATTCTTCGGGCAGCTGTTTCGGATCGACGCAGGTGATGACTGCCCTCATCCCACCGGCGATCATCTCTTTGGCTAATTGATCGGTGGGGATACCCCAGATCGGGAAGACGGGGGCAATGCCAGTATCAGCTAATTTTTCCTCCCGGTAACTGCGGATATCTTCTAAGAATAAATCTCCGAAGGCGAATTGTTCGATTTTTTCATCTTTGGCACCCTCAACAAAGTGAGCCATGATCTCAGCATACTGCTCATTGCTGCATGGATACGG
>CALBUI010000240.1 GCA_937968125.1 uncultured Anaerolineales bacterium
AATGACAGTATTCTTCTGGCGATCGCATCGATCCTTGTCACTGTTTTTGTTAATGTTGTAATCTGGCGTGCGGAATTGTATCCCATCCGCTGGATGCTTCTTGGGTTGGTATTAATGGTCATGTTCGCCATTTATCCAATTCTCTATAACGTGTTTGTCTCAACAACAAATTACGGCTTCGGCCACTTATTGACCAAATCTCAGGCCATCCAGCATTTCGAAAATATCAAATACCTGCCAGAGGAAGGTGGGGCATATACCTGGACTGCCTATGTTTCTGAATCAGGTAGATTTGCTGTCTGGCTGCAGAAAGATGATGGTACTTCTTTCTTAGCTCTTCCAAATCAAGATCTGCTGATTGTACAATCTGGCGAAGAAGGAGTTGGCGAGCTGGACGAGCTTGGCATCCCTCTTACGATAGAGGGATATGAGCGGCTGAATCGGCTAACCGTCGTCCGCTACATTAATGATCTTGGCGATCTCACTTTTGGCGAGGATGACAATGCAGTCCAGATAACAAGCTTGGATTTGGCTGCCGAATTCCAGCCAAAGTATGTATACGATGCGGATACGGATACGCTAATCGATCAACAAACCGGAGTTGAATATGTTCCAGTGAATGGGAATTACACATCCGCTGATGGCGAAACATTAACCCCTGGTTTCCAGATCTTTATTGGCATTCAGAACTTCGTGGAATTTTTCCGCAGTCCAGCTTTAAGAGGTCCACTGGTTCTGATCATAATTTGGAATTTTGTCTTTGCCTTCCTCAGCGTAGCGATGACTTTCGCCTTGGGATTAGGCGTGGCTCTTATCTTTAACGACCACAGCTTACCGGGTCGCAAATTGATCACAACTCTTTTGCTCATACCGTATACCATCCCCAGCTTGATCACGATTATGGTATGGAGGGGATTATTAAACCCTGAAGTGGGGATTGTCAATCGCACACTGGAGAGTTTAATCGGTTGGGCGCCGGCCTGGTTCACGGATCCTTACTGGGCGAAGGCTGCCATACTGCTAGTGAATCTTTGGTTGGGTTATCCCTATTTCATGCTAATTTGCAGCGGCGCGCTGCAAGCAATTCCAACAGAAATTTATGGAGCAGCCGAGGTTGATGGGGCAAATTTCTGGCAGCGTTTCTGGAAAATTACACTTCCACTGCTGTTAGTCGCCGTGGGACCATTACTCGTAGCTTCCTTCATCTTTAATTTCAATAATTTCAATATTATTTTCTTGTTTATTGAAGGTGGTCCACCCATCGCGGGTGCTGTTACAGAAGCTGGTCATACTGATATTCTGATCAGCTATGTATACAACCTGGCGTTCCAGGGTGGGCGGGGGGCTCAATACGGTCAGGCAGCAGCGATAACTATGATTATCTTTGTCATCGTGGCAGTCATCACCTTACTTCAATTTCGCTTCACCCAAATGTGGGAGGAGGTCGGTGAAAATGTCTAATACTAATTTTATCAGCAGTTTCAAGACATCAAAAAGACGTCAAAGGCAAGTTACTCTTTTTTTCAAGTATTTAATTGCTTTAGTCCTGATCATATTTGCCTTGTTTCCTATCATCTGGATCATCTCAGCTTCGATCAACCCGGCAAACTCTCTCGCGAGTCAGGAATTGATTCCTGAAAATGCCACCCTTGAAAATTACGAAAAGCTGCTGACTGATAACGAATTTTCTGCGATCTATCCATACAAGCAGTGGTTTATCAATTCACTGAAATTAGCCACCGTAGTTACATTGATTTCAATTTCAATTACTACCATGGCTGCGTACGCATTTTCACGCTTCCGTTTCCGCCAACGCACAAATATGCTCAGAGGGATTCTCCTTGTTCAGGTCTTTCCCAGTTTACTGGTTGTTGTGGCCGTATTTCTGCTCATCCAGCAGTTAGGCCGGGTTATACCATCCATCAGTCTTGACACCCATACAGGTTTGATACTTGTATATTTAGGCGGTGCGATGGGGATTAATATCTGGTTGATGAAAGGTTACTTTGATTCTATCCCCAGGGAGATTGATGAATCGGCGATGGTGGATGGTGCAACTCACTGGCAAATTTTTACCCGCTTACTCCTGCCATTAATGAGACCGATCATCATAGTCGTAGCTATCCTTTCCTTCATTTTTGTATATGGTGACTTCATTCTGGCGCGGACCCTACTTAAAACAACTGAACAATACCCCTTGACGGTCGGACTCTATATCTTCACCAGCGGTCAATTTTCGCAGCAGTGGGGAGTATTTGCCGCTGGCGCATTAATGGGAGCCTTACCTATCGTCCTGATTTACCTAATCCTTCAAGATCAAATTGTCGGTGGCCTCACCCAAGGTTCAACCAAAGGTTAACGAATCGGAACATCAATTTTTGAGACATTCGTGGTAGGTAATCAACCTGCCACGAATTATTCATATGCGATTCGATGTTCGTAAATTTGGTTAGTTATGGAGATGAAAAGTAGACTATCATGATCGGAGCTGGAAATCAATTCTCAAAGAAAAACAAGTATATATATGCCCTCATCTTCATTATTTGCTTGGTCACTATGACTAGTTGTGGTGATCAAGATCGCGCGCCACAGCCAACTGAAGAGACTCCCACTTTGGCAGTGCCAACTTCGCCACCTGTACCAACAAGTACACCAGAAGAACCCCAGGAAACAGAAGCATCACCAATAGAGGATCCGATTTACCTGGCGATTATCTGGCACCAGCACCAGCCGCTCTACTTCAAAGATCCAGATACGAATGCCTATGTCCGGCCCTGGGTGCGTGTGCATGCTACGAAAGATTACGTGGATATGGCAGCCATACTTCAAGATTATCCTGATATCCAGGCTACCTTCAATCTCACGCCAAGCCTGATCCGCCAATTGGATGACTTGGGTTCCGGAGCAAAAGACATCTATTGGGTATTGAGCGAAGTTCCTGCCAAGGATCTGACAAATGAGCAGAAGCAATTTATCCTGGATCGTTTCTTCGACACCAATCGCAGAATAATTAACCGCTTTCCCCGCTACCAGATCTTGCTGGATAAAAGGGATAGCAGTGATGATCCACTGAACGAATTCAGCGATCAGGATTACCTTGATCTCCAAGTGCTTTTCAATCTGGCCTGGATGGATCCAGATTGGCTCGAAATGGAACCACTCGCATCCCTGGTTGAAAAGGGGAAAGATTTCAGCGAGGGTGATAAAGTCGGCCTCTTCGAAGAGCATCTGCAGTTCGTGAATGAGGTGATTCCCATTCACCGCGAACTCCAGGAAAAAGGTCAAATCGAAGTGACGATGACTCCTTATGCACACCCAATTCTGC
>CALBUI010000241.1 GCA_937968125.1 uncultured Anaerolineales bacterium
GGGATATCAATCCAGGCACGCTTTCACCTGGTAAAGAGCGGTCGCTGATGTCCTCGCCAGGGAAGGCTTCCTGGTGCATTTGCGTACGCATATCTCCCGGATCCACCCAGTAAACCTTCCAATCCGGATTTTCCGCGGCCAGGATGGCGGAGAGCTGCTCGAGAGCGGCTTTGCTCGAGCCGTAGCCACCCCAACCTTCGTAAGCATTAACACCTGCATCGCTGGTGATGTTTAGGATTCGCACCGCTGGTTTAAACTGCTCTCGGACGGCCTGCAGTACGCCCAGCTGGGCAATGACATTGACCTGGTAGACCTGTTCCAGCACCTCCAACGGGTAATCGAGCAGATCTGGCTGCGGGCTGGGTCCTAACATACCGGCATTATTCACCACCACATCTAATCCGCCAAACTCGCTCGCCGCCTGGGCTAATTCTTGACGGTGGCTTTCATCAGCTACGTTCCCTGGGATGGCAATCACTTCCGTCAATTGAGCCAGCTCATCTTGAACAAATTCCAGGACTTCTGGAAAACGGGCATCGATGACCAATCGCCAGCCATTTTCAGCCAGAGCCCGCGCCAATGCCAGCCCGAGCCCCCGGCTAGCACCTGTTATTAATGCAGTTTTTCCAATCTGGTCTCCCATGGTTTACTCCTTTAAACTTTTTTCTACCAAAATTATAGGGAGATGTTCAATTTAGCGCATCGTTCACAGGATCAGAATCTGAATATGGAAAAAGTACAGGTCATGACCTGTACTTTTGTCCAGTGTGCAATAAAGACTGGTGATTAGTTACTGGGTATTAGATATTGGAGATTTCAGTTGGTAAGGTTTTTATTCAGGGTCACCAAACCGTCCCGGGCGGCGATGGTTACCGCCTCGGTTCTATTCCCCGCTCCTAGTTTACTAAGTATTGAGCTGACATGAAATTTAACCGTGCGTTCGGTGATCACGAGCTCCGAGGCGATCTCTTTATTCGTCTTGCCCAAGGCAAGCTGTTCCAATACCTGTCTTTCACGCTCGGTAAGTGGGGTTGTTTTCTCCTGGGCAGCCATGTCTCTTTCACCGCTGACGTGCTCAATTAATTTCGACGCCACCACCGGCTGGAGCAGTGAACCACCTGCACTTACCGTGCGGATCGCCTCAAAAAGGTCCTGGCTCGGAGCCCCTTTCAATAGGTAGCCCTTGGCGCCTGCTTTCACTGCCCCAACGATTCGTTCGTCGGTGTCGAATGCAGTAAAAACGATCGCCTTAACTTGCGGATGATCTATTCTCAGATTTTCCAGCACTTCCAGCCCATCCATTTCGGGCATTTCCAGGTCGAGAAGCACGATGTCAGGCTCTTTAGCGGTCACGATCTGCAAGACTTCTATCCCAGTCTCTGCTACGCCAACGATTTTAAAGTCGGATTGGGTACTTAATACTGCCTGCAATCCGTCCTGGACGACAGGGTGATCGTCTGCAATTAGAATTTGGATCGTATTCATAAATTTAATTCCTGATTGCCTTGGGTGGGCACACTCACTTCCAGCCAGGTGCCTTTGCCTGGGGTGGTCAGGATGTTCAATGTACCACCGAGCAACCTGGCGCGTTCATTCATGCCAGTTAATCCAAAGCGATCTTCACTAATAACAGCAGGATCGAAGCCCTGGCCATCATCCTTGATCGTCATCCTGGTCTCTTCTGCGGCAATGGCCAGTTCCAGTTGGATGTGTTGAGAATGTGCATGGAGCAAAGCGTTGTTGAGCGCTTCTTGGGCAATTCGATACAAACTGATCTCCACCCGCTGTGGTATTGGATGATTACCTCCGGTAACTGTTAATCCAAGGTGAGTGCTTCGATCCACCTGCTGCTCTGTAACCAACTCGGCAAGAGCCTCGGCTAAAGTGCGGCCCTCCAATGGCGCAGCGCGCAGATCAGTCACAGATAGGCGTGCAGCAGCCAGGTTTTCCTGGGCCAGCTCCAAAGATTTATGCACCCTTTGCTGGGTATCTGGGCTGACCTGCTCAGATTCCATCAACAGCTCAGCTGTCTCTAACTGCAATGTTATCGCCGCCAAGCCCTGCGCCAGGGTGTCATGGATCTCGCGCGCCAGCCGGTTGCGTTCCTCGGCCACGCCGTATTCTGCACTCTGTTCGAAAAGCCTGGCCCGTTCGATGGCGATGCTCAACAAATCGCCAATTGTGTACAGCAACCGGAGGTCATCTTCCGAAAGTTCGCGCCAATCACCGCTGACCACGTTGAGGATGCCCAACTTCTTCCCTTGGGGCGCGTACAGCGGCACGCTGGAATGGTACCGGAGGCCATCCGTGCCATCAACGAGACCTGACAAACGGCTGCAGGTGATCACGTTCACATTGGCGGCGCCATCCAAATTGCCTTCCACGTAGGAAGTCAGACAGGTACACCAGCCTTCCATCTTGCGCGGGTTATCTTCCAATGCAGGTGGGAGGCTCAAGGAGGTCGCCAGGTAAGGCTCTTCGTTGTCCTCATGCAGCAGCCAGATCCAGCCCGTTTTGAGGTTGAATAATTCCACCACCTGGGAGAGGGTGGTCTTGAGCGCCTGGGACAGGTCAACCTCCCGATTGAGCGACTCGGCGATGGCGTTAAGGACGGAGAGCTCCCAATTGCGCTGTTTGAGCTTTTCAGTGCTTGAGGGTAAATCAGATTTATCTGCAACCACGTTTTCTACCAATTTTTATTTACATCTCTCAATATTTTTCATTCTTACGATCTGGAAGCCATAAACTTATTTTAAATGACTTGGTGGATATTCTGTTAGCGTTAACGAAGCAATTCTGATTTTAGTATAATCCATCTAAGCTTCATCTCATGCACGATAAATCAATCACAGATATCATGTTCGTGGAGCAACATAATTAGCCACTATGGAAATCAAATCCCTCGCCTATCGCACCGACCTGATCTTCTCCGCGTTTGATGGAGAAATCATTGACGGGGGTCATTACCTGGTCATCCGCACTCCCTCCAACCCGGGTTTCTATTGGGGAAATTTCCTTCTTTTCGATCAACCGCCGGGTGAGGGGGATTATTCAAGGTGGCGCGAGATATTTGCCGATGAAATCGGCAGCCCACCAGGAGTTATTCACCAGGCATTCGGATGGGACACGACTGAGGATGATAAGGGAGTCATCCAGCCTTTTATGGATAATGGTTATTACTTGGAACACTCGACTGTTTTGACTGCCCAGCGAGACAAACTGGTCCCAAAATCTAGCACAGGCGTTACCATCCGGCCTTTAGAAACAGACGATGATTGGGAACAGAGCATTGAAAACCAGGTCATCTGCCGAGAGCCAATATTTTCCGAAGAAAGTTACCGTATCTTCAGGCAAAATCAAGCGCAACGTTATCGGGCCATGGTGGCACAAGGATTGGGGGTCTGGTTCGGCGCTTTTTCTGGGGAGCGTTTGGTCGCGGATTTGGGCTTATTTCGTGCTGAAGAGTTGGGGAGGTATCAATCCGTGCAGACACACCCTGATTTCCGCCGGCGAGGGATTGCTGGTGCGATGGTCTACAAAGCGGCGCTGTTTGGGTTGGAACACTTCAACCTGGAGACGCTGGTCATCGTGGCGGAAGCGGGTTCACCTGCCGAAAGGCTCTACCGATCGCTCGGATTTGAATTTGCAGAATACCAGTTGGGAGTTACGAAGTCGGATGAGTTAACCGGATGAACAAGAAATTCAATTAATAATTAATCCCAATTGGCCTTGGAATTTATCACTTAGGAATTTTCCCCCAACGAGAAGAAAAGTAAGTTAATTTAGACTCACAATATCCAGCGCATCGACGATACCCACGATGACAGAGATTACGCAACCATCCGGCTGGTTGAGGGCAGCGCGGGCGCCGTTGCCCTCCCGGTTGACCAGCACCGTATCCCCGATGCCGGCGTGAGTATTGTCCAATGCCACAAAGTCCCCCTCCGGAGGATCCCCGGGCAAAGTTAAAGGCTGCACCACCAGCAGGCGCCGGTTCTTATAATCTGGGTGGCTGATGGTGGTGACAATTGTGCCGACAACTTTTCCTAGGGTCATATATAAAATCTTATTATTTACAAATAGCAGTTCCGAAAAGACGCCGCCGAGGACGGAGGCTGGAGCAGTGGTTAAGTATATTTGGTATAGCCTTCCTTGAGGGTAAAATCAAACTCGCCATCCGGGCGCACAACCAGCTCATCTACGATGCCGATCAAGGCCAGGTCTACTGGTACAAATTTGTGCTCGCGCAGCGCCAACGCCGCCTCGCGTGAACGTACCATCACGGTCAAGTCGCCAGGACCGGCCATAACCACATCCACAGCGACCTGCAGGGGACCATCCGGTTCGAGATGCTTATTCAAAGGCTCAACGACCAGCAGCTTCATACCCTTCATATCAGGGTATTTGATTGTGCAGATCGCGGTGCCCCGGACACGCCCGAATAACATTACTGCCCTCTACCTGCCGCGCACGTTTTGCAGCACCCGGCGGATAATCGTATCCAGCAGCTGTGGATCGACCGCATCACCCAGGCGGGAAACGACTTCGGCGCGCACACTTTCAAACAGCTCATCACCACCAGAACCACCTGCGGCCGGGCTCGGGATCACGGATGAACTGACCTGAGGTTTACCGGTTCCCCCTGGGCTGGTCGCGCTGGGTGAAGCCAATTTCGTGAGATAAGGTCTTTCGGGCGCGCTGGTAGGTTGATCGAATTCATGAATGATCTCAACCCCCAACCGCATGGCCTTATCCCTGGCCAGGTCGGTCAGGACGACATCATCATCCTCCACGAGCGAGATCACGCCCCTTTTAGCCAGGTCTTCGATATCGCGCTCGGTATAAAAAGTTTTCGGCATGGAACACTCCTAACTAGAATTCGCTCTTAACGCCTTCTATACTTTCCAGGGCACGCACCGCGGCATCCCGGGCGGTCTCAGCTTCCGCTTCTGTACCGGATAGCCACATGCGGCCGAAACGACCGACCGAGCTGACGTGCACGATATTAATGCTGGCTTTCTTTTCCGCCTCGTTGCAAGCAAAATTTATATACGCGGCGGGAAAGCATTCCACTACCAGCAAAGTCTGTCCTGGCACGAGCATGCTGCCCCTGCGCCAGCGGTTGAGCAGCTGCGCCTGGTATGGATCTACATTGGTGATCAACTGGATCGATGCGACCTGAGGGCGAATACGCTCCTCAATGCTCAAACCAATCCGTTCCAACACGATCCGCCCCGACTCGAGCACATCGGCCTGGTTAAGTGAGTGGATTTCGAACATGCCGAACTCACGTTCAACCACCTGGGCGCCAGGTTTTGCTTCGGTCGCTTTGACGGCTATGTCCACCGTACGGAAGACCTCATTGCCAGGCGCCATCTCGATATACAGGGAGGCCATACCCTCAACTGGCAGGTCACCCTGGGTGATCGTGCCCACGAAAGCCGCGTACTGCGGCTGCATACGGTCTAGATAACAATAACAACGGAGTGAGAATTCACTAGCCATAAATCTCCAATCTCTTCATATTATTCATCAGCAGGCATATCGTTCATAGCGATACCTACCGGAGTCACGAATACGGGTCGGTCAGGGACAGCAGTTGGGATGCCGGTGTACTCTTCGACGACGGAAGCCATCCCTGGAAAAGCTGTGGTCCCGCCAACCAACGTCAGCTCCTTCACATCCACCTGGCTTATTGCAACATGTCTGGAAACGATATCACCCACTTTTTCCATTACCGGTCTTACGATGGTGAACAAACGGTTTTGTTCTTCTGGGATCACTTTCATTTGCTCAGCAGCTTCAAAGGTGATGTCCTGGGCTCCGGCGATAACCAGGGAAAAATGCGTTCCACCGGTCGCTTCATCTGCCGTGTAGAGGACCTTGCCATCCTGGAGGATGGCAATGCCAGTCGTGCCACCGCCAACATCCACTATCGCCCCATCGGTCAGATTCAGCACGGAGTTGGCTGCAGAAGGCTCATCGATCATATTCGTACACCTGAGCCCAACAGCTTCTACCACATTCGACATGGCCCTGACCTCTACCTGAGGCACTCCCGGAGGATAACCGCTGGCCGCATGGGTCAACTCCACTCCCAAGCGAGCCTCAACCCGTTTTTTCATCTCTGTCAGCAGGTCGATCGCTCCCAGGTAATCGACCACCAGACCGTCCCGGACAACTTCCGCAAACTGGTATTCACCAGCCAGCGGCTGCATAAACTGGTCGAGAACGACCAGCACCAAATAGGCGGTGCCCAAATCCACTCCTACGCGCAGCGGATTGGCGGGAATATCAGCCAGCGGCTGGGGTTCTGGATCAGGTACCCAGCGGATTACTTCATCGGCGCGGGCTAAAATCTGGATGTAGTCAGGCTGGGCGTTATTCACCCGGGCTGCTATTCTTCATCTCCTCCCGACCGGCCGCCGAAGCCGCCCTTGGATCTCTGGGGCAGAATCATTTCGACGTTTTCATGGGGACGTGGGATGACATGGACAGAAACCAATTCAGCCACACGCTTCGCGGCGGCAGCGCCGGCATCTGTGGCGGCTTTCACCGCGCCTACATCACCGCGCACCATCACGGTCACGTAGCCTCCGCCGACGTACTCAGAACCGATCAGCACCACATTAGCAGCCTTAACCATCGCATCCGCTGCTTCAATGGAGCCGATCAACCCACGAGTTTCGACCATTCCTAAGGCGATAAATGCTGGATCTTGAACCATAAGACACTCCTAAAATTAGATTTTTATGTCCTTCGGGCTAAGCCCGGATAATTTGCTGCACGACTTCTTCCACAACCGATTCGATCTCGCCTGGATCAGGCCCATAGATCGGCCCAGCGGGTGTCGTGCCCGATTGCATAGCCATTTCGGGTGGGCGAGACGTCTCGAAAGCCATGCGTTTAATATTGAACAAATGATACACGCCAATGTTATCCCCAGTTATTGAACCACCAATCCCGCCCGGTCCCAGGGTTAGGGAAGGCATCACATTAGTGGTCAAACCAATAGTGCCAAGTGTGCCCATCGTATTAACCCCGATGCGGAAAACCGGCTTATCCAAACCGAATGCGGTCAACACACTTTCATCTGTGGCATGAATAATCAAACTGTGACCACGACCTCCGAAGTTGATCATCTGAATGCAGCGATCACAACCTGCTTCCCATCCATCGGATTCATACCAGCCCAGAACGGTGGTCATTTTCTCACGCGATAAAGGCTCCTCGCGGCCGACTTCGGTGAGCTTAACCACCAGGATGCGGGCGTGAGCCGGTACCCGGATGCCTGCCATCGCTGCAAGATATTGCGGGGATTTTCCAACACTGGCTACATTAATAGTGCCATTCGGATGGAAGAGGGTTTTACGCAGTGCATCAGCCTGGGCTTCATCTACAAAATATGCGCCTTCGCTTTCCATCAGCTGCTGCAATCGGGCAGCAATTGGGCGATCAGCGATGACTGCCTGTTCCGTGGCGCAGATTACGGAGTAATCAAAAGCCTTGCTGGCGACGATATATTTGGCCGCTTTCTCTAGGTCTGCACTGCGATCAACGTAGGCAGGGACATTACCTGGCCCCACACCATAAGCTGGTTTGCCTTGAGAATGGGCAACACGCACCATATCGCTGCCACCCGTTGCCAGGATCACTGCAGTTCGCTTGTGGGCCATCATTTCCTGTGTACCCTGGAGGGTGATCTGGGTCAGGCAGTTGATCAAACCTGGAGGCGCACCAGCGCCTTCGGCAGCATCAATCATGAGCTGGGCAGTTTCTTTGCAACAATTAACCGCGGATGGGTGCGGCGCGACGACGACTCCATTGCGGGCTTTGACCGAGATCAGAATCTTATTCATCACGGTCGAGGTTGGATTCGTGCTGGGGATCAGCGCGGCGACAACTCCCATTGGCCAGGCAACCTCGTAGATCCTATTCTCTTCATCCTTGCGTACGAAACCGACCGTCTTGATATCCTTGATGCGGCTCCAAAGGTGTTGCGAGGCGAACTCGTTCTTCAGTTTCTTGTGCTCAGGAACACCAAATCCTGTCTCGTCAGCGGCGAGTCGGCCCAAACGTTCCGCGCCCAGATACGCCGCCTGTGCCATCGCTTCACAAACCTGATCTACTTGCTGCTGGGTGGCTGTTCCCCAAATCTTTTGAGCCTCAAAAGCCCGCTCCACCATCTGTCGGGCTTCTTGTATCGAAAGTAAATCCTTATCAGAAACTGGCATAACAAATCCTATAAAAAATCTTCAGCGAGGAGTATTTACTCCTTGCGATAGACGACTTCTCCGGCAAGTTCTAAATGGTCGATCACGGCCATGATGACCGCGTCCACGGGGCTGTTTCTGGTGATAGTCGTTTGGCGACCGCCCGATCCATGTGCGGTGAGTACCAAATCACCTACCCCAGCATCGAGCGTATCCACAGCTACATATGGCTTCCCGTAGGGCGTGCCGGTCTCATCAGTTTGCCGCACAATGAGCAGCTTGCGCCCTGTTAGTTTTTCATCCTTGATGGTCGAAATCGTCGTTCCAATCACTTTGGCGATCAACATCGCTAATTCAATTCGCCTCCAAGCAAACAATCATCATTAATTGTTAAGTCTTGCGAAAAACAACCGAACCGTCAACTTCTAAATGATCAATCACCGCGATCACGACCGCATCAACCGGACATTCCTTGGTCTGGTAAGTCTGGCGAGCGCTGGAACCATGTCCCGTCAGAACCAAATCGTCCACACCTGCATCGACCAAATCCACGGCAACAAATGATTTGCCGATAAATTCTCCACTCTCATCGGTCTGACGCAAGATGAGCAGCTTGCTGCCGCGCACTTTTTCGTCTTTGATGGTCGAGATGGTGGTGCCGATGACCCTGGCGATTTTCATATTCTCGTTATTAAACCCTATGCATAACCGGCCACAGCAACAGGCTGTTTCAAGGTTGGGGTGGAACCACTCTCGCCCTGGACGATCTTCACCCCGGCGCTGGCTCCGATGCGGGTCGCACCAGCGAAAACCATCTTCTCGGCGTCTTCATAAGATGAAACGCCACCTGCGGCTTTGATCCCCATCTCCGGACCGACCACCCTGCGCATCAGGGCGATATCTTCGGCTGTTGCGCCACCGCTGGAAAATCCAGTTGAGGTTTTGACGTAATTGGCACCGGCTTCTTTTGCCAGCAAGCTGGCGATCTCCTTTTCCTGGTCTGTCAAAAGGGCTGTTTCAATTATCACTTTGACCAGTGCACCAGCTGCATGAGCCATTCTCACAACGGCATTAATATCCTTGGCCACCAGCTCGTAATCCTTGCCTTTCAGAGCACCGATATTGATCACCATGTCGATCTCGGTAGCGCCATCTCGCAGCGCAGTCTCGGTTTCAAAGACCTTGACCTCAGTTGAGGAAGCTCCCAAGGGAAAACCAACTACAGTGCAAACCTTCACCGGGCTGCCGCGCAGCAGCTCGGCGCACATCTTGACATGCGTAGGATTGACACATACTGAAGCAAACTCATATTTGCGGGCTTCATAGCACAGCTGAGCAATCTGGTCAGGTGTGGCATCCGCTTTCAAAATGGTATGATCGATCATGCGACCAATGCTGGGATCTTCGGGTATTCCGCCCAGTGAGGAGGTAATGCGGGCTGCGCCCGCATTGACCACGCGACCCACCCGATCGAAACAAGTCCTGACACAAACCTCTCCAGTGCACTCTTCCGTGCAGTGGTCGCATTCATCAGATAATGATCGTTGTTCGCTATCGGCCAAGGCGATCATCACCTCTCGGGCCACAATTTCAACGATCTGTTCGACATTCACATCTTTAGCAATCATTTATATTTCTTCACCTATTTTTTCTCAACGTCCATTATCTTATCTACCCTGCGGCCATGGCGACCACCCCCAAAAGTCGTATTCAGAAAAGTGAGTACGATCTGACGAGCAAGGGCTGGTTCGATCATGCCGGCACCCAGGGTGAGTACATTGGCATTATTGTGTTCGCGGCTGTTCACAGCAGTGGCATGGTCATAACACATGGCAGCCCGGACACCACTAACTTTATTCGCAACCATGCAGCTCCCAATCCCAGCGCCATCGATGATGATCCCGCGCCAAGCCTCGCCTTCGCTGATTTTCCTAGCAACTGCGTAGGCAAAATCCGGGTAATCCACTGATTCAGTGCTGTGGGTTCCGCAATCATCCACCTGGTAGCCTTGCTGCTGGAGGTATGGTTTGAGATTTTCCTTCAGCGAGTAACCTCCATGATCGGCAGCTAAGGCGATCCTGCGCGATCGATTGCTCTGCTTGAGACTATCTGAAGATGGATCCGGCTGCGAAGAAGAGGAGGCTGTCTCCGCACCACCACCACCCTCGCCAATCGTGCGCTGCACAATTCGCTGTACAAGTTCCTGAAGTTCAGATTCGGATAATTCTTTGCTCATCTCTTCATCGCATATTATAAAAAATTAAGCCTGCCTAGCTCGCAACCTTCAGCGGCAATCTTCGGAAAGCGAATTCTTCGGGTGTGGAAAACAGCCGAAGATTCGTGTAGAAGCGGAAACGATCAGCGCGCAGTTCAGAATCGACATACTCGACTACCTGACCTGAAGCCATCCGTGTCTCCCTGCGGAATACAAAAACCACGGCTGGTGGTGTCAGACCCAACAACTCGGAAACTTCCGGAGTCGCCAGACTGGCTTCAATTACCTGCTCGGCATGATCGAGTCTCTTATCATAAACTGTCGAGAGCGTTTCGTAAAGTGATTTCTCGGAAAAATCATATTCTAAAATTCCCGGACAGAGCTCATGCGGTAAATAGGAACGCTCGATCGCAGTTGGTTCTCCATCCATTTGGCGGACACGATTGAGAAAGACGACCTCTGCTCCGAGTTGGATCTGCAAGCGACGAGATAAGAATGCATCCGCAGGAATGATGGTCGCATCAACGACCTGGCTGGTGATCTCTTTGCCAAGGAACTGCATCTCCTGGGAAAAACCAAATAAATACTCCGCTGTCTTGTCGAGCCTGGTGTCGACCACGAAGGTCCCCACACCAGGGACAGTCCTCAAGATGCCGTCATTGACCAGCTCGCTGATGGCATGACGGACGGTGTTGCGACCGACAGAATATTCCTGGCAAAGCTCGCTTTCGGAGGGCAGCCTCTGGTTGGGCTCAAGCTGCCCGGATCTAACCTGAGCCGATATTGACTCAGCCACAATTTGATATAACGGTTTAGCCTTTTCTTCTCGTGTCATGTTAGTTCCAGATCTCACAAGTCATTCCAACCTGTACCTACATATACCAACAGGTTCCATTTATTATAACATTTCTTGGGTGGAAAAGTCAAGAATTAACAGATTTATTGGGTGTATTTACCCCATGCCCAATGATCAACGTATTCTTTAATGAAATTACCGTGACAGGACCTACTAATTTCCCCCTTTAAGCTCGCATAATTATTTGGACCAAAAAATAAGTTTATATAAAATAGGCTTTCTAGCGGCTAGGACAGGTTTTCTCTGTCGATCAAATGATCGACAGCCATCTCAGAAGGTTGCCCCCCTCTCACGAATTTATTATCTGCAAGCATTCCTTCAGCAGCCTCAGGAGTCATCGGTTTCGCAAAGTAATATCCTTGGCCAAAGTGACAATTTAATTCCTTCAGCAGATCGAACTGGTATTCCGTTTCGATCCCTTCCGCGATAACGCTCATATTGAGATCTCTGGCCAGATTCAATATCGCCTTGATAATTTCGACCGTCTCACCATTCTCCTCGATCTTGCCGATAAAAGCCCGGTCAATTTTTAGGATATCAATTGGATAGCGTTGAAGATAACTTAAAGCGGAATAACCCGTTCCAAAATCATCCAAGTGGACTCGGACCCCTAAATCCCTGAGGCGTGAGATCACCTTGGTAGCAACGAGATTATCCTCGACAATCATTCTTTCCGTAATTTCGAAAGTGAGATGGCTGGGGTTGATACCCGCATATGTGATGATTTCTTCGACCTGGTTGACAAATTCCTGGCTGCTTAATTGGACACCGGAAATATTGACACTCACGGTGAGGGGCTGATCCTCTGGATATTTTTCACCCCACTCTTTTAGCTGCTGGCAGGCCTCTTCGATCACCCAGCGACCAATTGGTATGATCATCCTGGTTTCTTCGGCTAGAGGAATAAAAAGCATCGGTCCGATCAGACCTTGAGTCGGGTGCAACCAACGGATCAAAGCTTCGAAGCCGACCAACCTGCCAGTTCTCAGAGAAAGGATCGGCTGATAGTTGAGGCAGAATTGCCCTTCAGAGATCGCCTGCTGGAGATCGTGCTCCATCCAGATGCGGTCCATTAAATCCGTTCGCATATCGGAATCAAACACGATGTAACGCGAGCGACCATCGGATTTTGCCCGGTACATGGCAAAATCTGCATCGCGCAAAAAATCTCCAGCACTGGTATAGGACTCATCATTCTTGATGATGCCAATACTGCAGCTGGTAAATATTTCATGACCATCAATGATAAAAGGTTGGCAGATTTTCTCATGGATTCGGGAAGAGATAGTGATTGCCTCATCGAGATTTTCAATATCCTCAACCAGAACAACAAATTCGTCACCACCAAGCCGGGAAACCGTATCCGAAGCCCGAGTAGATGAACACAGCCTCTCCCCTACGGCGATCAAGAGATCATCACCAACCAGGTGCCCATAACGGTCATTCACATTCTTGAATCGATCGATGTCAAGGAAGAGCACCGCAAAAACATAATCCTTATTTCGTTTGGTAAGCTCTATTACTCGTTCTAGTCGATCAAGAAATAACCCCCTGTTCGGAAGCCCGGTCAACGAATCGTGCAGAGCATCATGACTGAGTTTCTCCTCTGCCCGCTTCTTTGATGTAATATCAGTTTGAGAGCCTGCCATCCGGTAGGCATTGCCAGCCGCATCCCGGATAGCCAATCCCCTGGTCAGCACCCATAAGTAAGAACCATTCTGGTGCCTGATCCGGTATTCATGCTCAAAGTGATCGGAAACTCCTTCCAGGTGGGCGCTAATTGCCAGCTGGGCTTCAACCAAGTCCTGCGGATGAATGCGGGCAAACCATTCTTGCAGGTTTGCATTTAATTCATCTTCTGCATAGCCTAGCATTTCTTTCCAGCGCGGTGAATAATAAATATGATCATCATCCAAATCCCAATCCCAGAGGCCATCGTTCGCGCCGTTAGCTGCAAGACTGAAGCGTTCTTCACTTTGACGGAGTTCGGCCTCGATCAGTGCACGTTCTGATATTTCTTTCCTGGTCTGTGCATACAAACGAGCATTTTCTAGAGCAATCGCCGCATTTTGGGCTAATGAGCGGCATAATGCAATCTCATTTGTAGTGAATTCCCGGTTCCGCCGGCTCTCCCATACTTCCGCTACCCCTTGAATTTGAGTACCAACTTTCAGGGGGATATATACAACGCTCTTGGCTCCATAATCCACCAGATGTTGGCGCTCTTTTTCAGGCAAATCGGGATCATTTACCCGGTCAACCCAGGGCTCTCCAGCTTCCATTGCTTTGAGGTAGCGAGTATCGATAACTTCATAAATAACACCTAAGTCGGATTCTTTCTCAGCATCGTTGGCCTGATCACTAATGTACTCGGCGATTACTTTCGCTTTTCTATGTACTATATCCAGATCGACTATGTAAACACTGGTCGCATCAGCAACATGGCAAAGTTGTTCGCTAATCTTAAACAAGACCTCGCTAAGGTCTAAGGTTGAGGTGATAACAGTACTGGCTTCACGCAGAACAATCTGTTCTTTTAACCTATTATGAGCTTCTGATTTTGCGGTCTCAAGTTCATTCCCCCACACAGACTCAATCAATTTATTACGTAAGTGTCGATATTTCTCACCGAACGATAATTCTAAACCCACCCTTCACCTTCCAGTTTTCCCAATAAATTTGACAAACAACACTCCCAATTACAATTTAGTTCCTTCTTCTCTCTGCCTTGCTGAAATTATTATGATGCCAAGAAGATTTGTTTGCACCAGACCAAAGCAGCTAAAATTATAACAATATCAATTGCGGAATTCGCTATCATTTCAATATTGATAGACATCGTGTTTAGCCCAAAGTTTTTCCTCAAGATAAAGGTGAGAGAAGAATTAATGCCAGTATCGCTTAACAAAATTCTTAAATCATTTCCTTAGGGAGGATAAACATCCGCCACCTGGCTAAGCCCAATAATTCCCCACATGCCGGATACCCAGAGGAGAAAACCCATATAGAATTAACCTGCACTGATAATTGGTCATATTTTTATATAGTCAATGCGTGGATCCGAATATCTGTCGAGATTATAATGAGGAGAAAAGATGTGAATAGAAGGCTTTTCCTAATAATCTTCACCGCATTTTTCTTGTTCGCCTGCAATCCTGCTGAAATTGAATCCCCACCGGACAATACAATTCAAGTTCTAGCCTCACCCATTCCCTCTGCTTCCCCACCTCCATCCGCTAGTCCAGAAACACCTCAGGTAACCCGCACAATTCTCTCTTACGACCAGCTGATGAACAATTTTGATCCCGGTTCACCAGTCGATGATGGCGC
>CALBUI010000242.1 GCA_937968125.1 uncultured Anaerolineales bacterium
TTCGGTGTTGATGAAATAGACTGGGGCTGGCAGTGAGGCACCAGACGACGGTGGGGTAGTTTTGGAAGGAGCGGGCGTCACAGTGGGTGGGGGCGCCTGGCTGGTAGCAGTCCTCTTGGCCGCACTTGTGGCGGAGTAAGCGGCGGTTTGGGTCTTGTTAATGTCCAGCTCGGCCTGGTGGCTGGCTTCTGCGGCGGCAGTAGTATCTGGAGTGGGCGTTGTGGTTGCGGTGAGCGTCGGTGAGATTGCCAATGGATTCGGCGTCGCGGTCGGACTGCTGCAGCTACCCAGGAGCACCAGGCCTAAAACTGCCATAAAAGTTAAGTGCACTGTTCGCTTCACTTTACTCCTCTTAACAGGAAGTAGATAGCATCTTCACAACAGAAAAATGCCCTATTTTTCGCATAAAAAGAGGAATTTCTGATTGCCATCTTTCCTTCCTTGATCGGGTGACGTAGAATCTGGGTATGTATTTTGATTCGTTTTTTCAATGTTCAAAAGCATAACTTGGTTTGTGTGGAGAATTGATCAAAGCAGGTCTTCAGGTTGGAAGGGCAGGTGCCGGATGCGTTTTCCGGTGGCGTTATAAATCGCGTTGAACAATGCTGGTGCGACTGGTGGGACGCCCATCTCACCTACTCCCGTAGGGTGCCTGTCGCTGGGGACAATATAGACTTCAACTTCGGGCATTTCGTCCATGCGCAGCAGGGGATAATCATCGAAGTTGCTCTGCATAACCTTGCCGTTCTCAAATTCGATGCTGCTCTTTAATGCCGCGGTCAATCCCCAGACGACCCCACCTTCCATCTGGGCAGCGACCATGTCTGGGTTGACCACCACCCCACAGTCGATGGCGCAGACAACGCGCTGCACCTGCACGCTTCCTTCCGGAGTTACGGAGACTTCCGCCACCATGGCGACAGGCGTCACATTCCAGGTGGACCAGCAGGCGATGCCGCGCCCCCATCCCTCGGGCAGCGGATCACCCCAAGCGGCTTTGCTGGCGGCCAGCTCCACAACCTGGCGAAGTAAACCTTCAGTCAGCTCCAAGCGCAGATCGTAAGGATCCCGCCCCAGGGCAGCAGCCATTTCATCGATAAAGCATTCGCGCACGAAGGCGTCGGTGAAGTTGGTCACCGATCGCCAGGCATAGGTCAGCTCATCCCAACCCTGGTAGGTCTTGGCGAGGATGATCGGCATTTCCAGGTTTTCTAAATCCGCGAAGGCATAGTGAACGCTCAGCGGGTGGAAGAATCCTTGCTGAATATCTTCTTCCCGCGTCCACATTAATTTAACCGGTGCGCCAGCTTGGGCGGAAATCTGTACCGCTTGATCCACGTAATCCACCTGCAGACGACGTCCGAAGCCGCCTCCGACTCTGGGGATATTAATCTTGATGTTTTCAGAAGGAATCCCGGTTATTCTACGGATGTTTGACATTGCCTCTCCGGGGTTTTGAGTTGGCGCCCAAATCTCACAATAGTCCCGTCCTACATCAGCGATGCAGTTCATCGGCTCTTGCGGCGCATGGGCGTAGAACGGCACCTCATATATGGCGTGAAATCTGCTGGGGTCCAGGCTGCTGTCAGCTTGAAAGTCACCCTCAAAATCCATGTGGATATCTGCACTGCTCAGGGAGGCATACTCTCCCTCATCCCAGGTGACATCCAACGCTCCTTGACCCTGCAAAGCTGCCCAGGTGTTATCGGCTAATACCACCACACCGCTGTCAATTTCAAATACCTGGCGCACGCCGGGAACTGCCAGCGCCTCACTCGCATCAAAATCAGCGACACTTCCCCTGACGACGGGACAGCGCAGCAGAGTAGCGTAGAGCATGCCAGGGACGGCGATATCCAGCCCATATTTTGTGCTGCCATCTACAATTTCTGGACAGTCTTGATGACCAACTGGCATTCCAATGATCTGATAATCTTGCGGGTCTTTTTGTTCGGCCAGTTTGGAGACATCGGAGATAGGAATCTGAGCAGCTGTTTCGACCAGCTCGCTGTAGGTGAAGGCCTCCCCGCTCTCATCATGGATCACAAATCCGTCTTCGGTGCGCAGTGACTCGTAGGGCACCTCCAGCAATTGTGCGGCCGCAGCGACCAGCATGGCTCGCGCAACCGAACCAGCTTTACTCAGGTAATTGAAGTAGGAGCTGATGCTGTCGCTCCCACCAGTGCGCAGCTCGCCATATTTTCCGTCGATTGGGCTGTGCTTTACCTGAACCTGTTCCAGGGGTAGATCCATCTCCTCGGCGACCACCATGGCCAGCGAAGTGAACACACCCTGCCCCAGTTCGGTCCTGGGTACGACGACGGTGACCTTTCCAGTGCCATCCACTAGAATATGGATACCGGCTTCAAAACTGGCCTCCGGATTGGGCGTCGGTCTTGGGGTAGGCGTCTCTGTTGGAATTTCGGTTGGTTGATCGGTATCGGTAGGTATGAGTGCGGCGGTAGGTGATAAGGTTGGCGCCTCACCGCACCCGGAGAGGTAAATCCCGACCAGAAAACCTGCTCCGCCCGTGGCAAATGATTTGAGAAACTCTCGACGGGTCATTTCATTGGTGCGAGTCATGATCCACCTCCGTTCGCCGCAACCTGGATTGCCTTCTTGATCCGCTGGTAAGTACCGCAGCGGCAGAGGACACCAGCCATGGCGTCATTGATCTCCGCATCGTTTGGATGCGGGTTGGTGAACAGCAAGGCCGCCGCGGCCATGATTTGACCCGGCTGGCAGTAGCCGCATTGGGGCACTTTCTCGGAGTCCCAGGCGCGCTGGAGCGGATGGTCGCCCTCCGGAGATAACCCTTCGATGGTGGTGATTGCCTTAGAAGCTGCCGCGGACACTGGGGTGACACAGGAACGGACGGTCGCACCATCCAGGTGAACAGTACAGGCTCCACATAGACCTTCTCCGCAGCTGAATTTTGTACCGGTCAGCCCAAGCGTGTCGCGCAGCACCCACAGCAGGGGCATTTCAGGATTGACATCGACCTGGTAGGTTTCTCCATTAATGAGCAACGATGTTGAGGGCATATACAAAACCTTTCACTAATTTAATGAATCGCCGATAATGGGATGTGGTTTTTGGAATATTGAGGGATAAATTTTGATCAGTATGGCCAATTGCGACAAATTCTGATAACTTTTCCCCCCAAATTCGTATCTCGGATAATTTTTCCAAATCAAATAGCTCTCCTTGAGGGTTCCTTTTTATATACTCGGCAAAGCAGTCTCAGGTTTTATCTCCGGTTTACAATCCAGTACAAGATGCGTCGGAGATCAAAGCATAAGTATGGTTTGTATTATCCTATAGTAATGTAACACCCAGATATCAAACTGGTTACAGAGTTGTTACACGGTCTAGTTTGCATTTATCGTCCCAAAAATAGCATTGTCTTGTTGTTTAGGCTGTGTTGGACTAAACTTTATTAACAACAATCCCTGAAGAGCACAGCTGGTAAAGGAAAAGACATGGCTCGTCGAACACTATTGATTACTTACATAGCCACTTACCTGCTAGCAGTTGGCGCGATCATTCGCTACCTGGTTCGCTTTCGAGACGAACGTTTCTGGTCAATTGCCTTCTTGCTCGGCGGCTACCTGGTTCTGTTATTCTTAGAACCCATTTTTATTCGCCGGAATCGTCTTTTAACTTATATCTACTTGTTAGTTCAGACCGCCATCATCTGCACGGTCGCTTTAATCGATCCAAACGTGGATTTCTGGGGAGCGCTATTTTGCCCCCTTATTGTACAGGTCATGCACAAATTCCCGCAACGGACTGGCTTTTTAATCACAGGGATCTTCACAGTGATCATGGCCATATTTATGTTCTTGGGCCTGGGTCCTGAGGTGGGGTTACCGCTGATATTCTTTTATGGGGTTGTTTATTTTCTATTAGCTGCTTTTATCGCTATTATTCGTGAGGTAGATGAAGCCCGTGAGGAGAGTCAGAAGCAACAGGCTGAACTCCAATCTGCTTACCAGCAGCTGCAATCCTATACCACGCAGGCTGAGGAGCTGGCTGTGCTGCAAGAACGCAATAGATTGGCGCGTGAGTTGCACGATTCGGTGACCCAGTCCTTGTACAGCCTGACGCTTTTTACCGAGGCCGCTCGTCATATGGCTGAGGAGAAGGGGGATGAGGACATCGAACAGTACATTGGGCAAATTGGAGTCATAGGCCAGCAAGCCTTAAAAGAAATGCGCTTATTAGTCTACGAGCTGCAGCCACCAGAGTTAGAACGGGAAGGTCTTGTGCGTGCCCTGCGGAAGCGCCTTGAGGCAGTAGAAGGGCGGGCAGGAGTAGAGGCTCGCCTGGAGGTGGATGATCTCGGCAAGCTGCCAGGAGATGTGGAACGTGAGCTCTACCGGATTGCCCAGGAGGCTTTGAATAATGCCTTGAAGCATGCTGCAGCTGGTTCAGTTGTCCTATATCTGCGCCAGTCAAATGGAAATATCGAGATGGAGATCGTTGACGATGGGGTTGGATTTGACCCTGAAGCTACCCCTGACCGGGGAGGATTGGGGCTGAAGAGCATTCGTGAGCGGGCTGAACATATTGGCGGTTCAGTGGCCATTCGCTCGCAGCCTGGTGAAGGAACAAGTGTGAAAGTAAGCGTTCCACAAATTACGGTAAACGATCAGAAAACAGAAAGCGGTCAAAAATAATGAGATCGTGGCAGTATTATTATCGGTGGAGGTACCCTAATGACAGGTAAAGCTAAGCCTATCCGCATACTTATCGCTGATGACCACCAATTGGTGCGCCAGGGATTGATCGCCTTGTTATCGGTCAAGCCGGGGATAGAAGTCATCGGTCAGGCCGCGGATGGCGTAGACGCGATTGAACTGGCTAATTCGTTAAAACCTGACATCATCTTGTTGGACCTGCTGATGCCGAACAAAGATGGAATCGAAACCACGCGGGAGATCAAGGCAGACGATCCTGATGCTCGCATACTGATCATCACCAGTTTCGCTGAAGATGAGAACGTATATCAGGCCATAAAGGCTGGCGCTTTAGGTTATCTTTTAAAAGATTCGTCTCCTCAAGAATTAATGCAAGCCATTTATGATGTATGCGGTGGAAGATTGTCTCTACACCCAAACATTGCATTAAAACTAATCGAAGAGCTTAACCAGCCCACAGAAACCAAACCCACAGAAGATCCACTGACGGAACGGGAAGTCGAAGTATTAAAATTAGTAGCTAAAGGACGGTCCAACCAGGAGATCGCCGATGAGTTAGTGGTCAGCGAACGCACTGTTGGAGCCCATGTTAGCAATATTCTCAGTAAATTGCATCTTGCCAATCGAACTCAAGCAGCGCTATATGCGCTGAGAACAGGTCTGACAGACCTTTCTCCAGATTAGGTGATCTAACTAGTTTTCGACCAATAAAGAAATGGTTTGTAGCATAGAGCATGCCCCGCTTCTTGCGGGGGCCTTATGCCCGTTTTCAAGCTGACATGACACCCACAAGGGGCTAGACTACACCAATTAAAATCAACATGATTGAGTAATAGTTATTTCTACCAAAATATCCCCCAATTTTTTACCAATCAGAGACCGTAAAAATACGGTCTTCTTATTATTAAAAGATAAACATTCCCCCGATGTGTTTTGTAGGCGATTGCGCGATGATAGGTATACCTTGAGAAAAATGAATAACTCGAAACCATTGATATTTATCGTCGCCCCCCCAGGGGATTTACAAATTGGCCTGCAAGCATTGTTGACGACTCGCCTGGATGTAGATGTCCTAGTGACTGGTGAAGGGTCTTCAGCACTGAAAGTTATTGAAAGGCACAACCCAGCTATGATCATCCTGGATCAAGATCTCCAAAGGAACAAAGTTCCAGTGATTGTTAAACGGATCAAATCAAGCTGGCCCAAAATCCGTTGTATTGTCTTAGTGAATGATCACGAAGGGCGTAAAAAGGTGCTAGATTCAGGGGCTGATCTTATTCTGATCAAGGGTTTACCAGGCGGCAAGCTGGTCGCAGAGATAGAGAGACTTCTTAGCCCTGAGAAATTAGATCCAGCGATAAGTGAAACCTAAGAAGATGATATTCAATTTCAGGAATAAGAGAAGGAGTCAGATGATGAAATTCGGAAAAATGATACTAATGGTGTCCGTGGTGGCACTGAGCATCCTGGCCTGCCAGGTTGGTGACATTGACCTGGGCAACGTCACCGGAATTCGCGGCTCAGGTAATGTTGTTGAGGAAACCCGCCCGGTGAACGATATTTCCGGTGTAGAGCTGGCGACCTTGGGAAACCTGAACATCGAAATCGGCGATCGCGAGGAGCTGCGCATCGAAGCTGAAGACAACCTGATGGAGTATTTTGAAACCGAGGTGCGCAATGGTACACTGAGAATAAAAACCCAAGAGGGTGTGAATCTGCGCCCTACTGAACCAGTAAATTACTACCTGATGGTGAAAGGGTTGGATGAGATTGGAATCTACTCGAGCGGAGACATCCAGGCGCCAAATCTGGAAGCCGAGCGATTCGCCATAACCATTAACAGTTCCGGCAACCTGGAGATGGGCACGCTGAATGCCAACTCACTCGAGGTCGACATCATCAGCTCCGGGAATGTGGACATTGCTGGCGGCCAGGTCGAGGTGCAGGACATATCGATCTTAAGTTCTGGCAATTACAGGGCTGAGGATCTCGAGAGTGTTGAGGCGGATGTACGTCTCAACAGCAGTGGTTCAGCGACGATCAGGGTGAGTGACAATTTGAAAGCCAACTTGAACAGCAGCGGGGATGTTCGCTACCGGGGCAATCCATCGGTGGATGCGACGACGAACTCCTCGGGTGATGTTGTCCATATCGGTGAGTGAGAATCCCGTCAAAAAGACCCCTATTTAGAGCACACAACCGGTCATCTGGGAACAAAAAAGGAAAACATCATGACAATTGAAAGCACTGCAGATCAAAAAGTTACCTCGAAGCCCCGGCTGTTTTATATTGACAATATACGTATCCTGCTTACTATCCTTGTGATTCTCCACCACCTGGCGATCGGGTACGGCGCATCGGGGAATAACCCGTATATTGAGGCAGGTGAGATAAGCACCGTGTCCACCATCCTGATGACCCTGTTCGTGGCCATCAACCA
>CALBUI010000243.1 GCA_937968125.1 uncultured Anaerolineales bacterium
GTCATTGCCCTGGCTGAGGCGGCGCTGGCTGACATGACGGTCTCGGGGATATCCTTTGGCTCTGCAAAGGGTCCGCAAACATACACTCCCTGGCGGGTTGTGTCCAACGGGGACAGGTTGGTTGTCTGGCAGAACCCATCCTCCGTCAGAGCAACACCTAAATCACTTGCCAGGTCAGCCATACCATGGGGGGGCTGCATTCCGACTGAGAGGACAATCAGGTCGAATTCATCCTGGCTCTGACTGCCATCCGGGAGGGTATATTGGATCTCCAGGTTCTCGTTTGAGGGGTTTTCTCGGACTGAGGAAGGCAGTGCTCTGATATAGTTCACCCCTTCACCTTTGGCACGTTCGTAATATGCATCGAATCCTTTGCCATATGCTCGGAAATCAATATAGAAAATTGTGCATTCAGTCCCCGGAGCATGTTCTTGAGCGATGATAGCTTGTTTAGTGGCGTACATGCAGCACACCGCGGAGCACCAATTACGGTCAGCCTCACGAGAACCAACACACTGGATCCAGGCGATGCGCTTAGGTTCGTGACCATCTGATGGCCGCACCAAGTGTCCCCCATAGGGTCCGCTAGGTGAAAGGACACGTTCGAACTGCATACTGGTAACCACATTGGGGAAGCGGCCCAGGCCGTATTCCCCGCTCAATCTTGCATCATAAGGTTCAAAGCCACTGGCTAAGATGACGGCCCCGACATCAAGTTCCTCTTGACTGGCAATTTCATTGTGGTTGATGGCACCCGCAGCACACTTGTAATAACATGACAGGCATTCTGAGCAGACCCCGCACTGCAAGCAACGAGCGGCTTCGGAGCGCGCTTCTTCTACGGTGTACCCCAGATTCACCTCATCGAAAGTGTGCCGGCGATGATTGCTATCTAGGGCAGTCATGCGCACGCGCGGTTTTGGCTCAATTTCTCCTTTTGCCAGCCGCAACGATACTTCCGTAGGGCTCATCTTGACCACAGGCAATTCCAGTTGTTCACGGACTTCCAGTTCTTCACCCTGAAGATACTTTTGAATGTTTTCGGAGGCTTGATGGCCTGCGGCCACAGCCTCGATCACAAATGCGGTTCCTGTGGTGGCATCACCTGCTGCGAACACGCCTGGATGGCTGGTTGAGAATGTGTTCGGATTTACGGCTACAGTCCCACTCCGCGTGGTGCCTACCTGGCTGTCTTCAGGGATGAATGCTAAACCAGCTGATTGTCCGATGGCAAAGAACACCATATCCCCCGATAGGATGTGTTCGCTGTTGGGTACGGTCTCAAGAGTAAGTGATCCATCCGCTTCAAACTGCATAAAATTCACATCAACGGCTTCTACGCCGGAAATGGAACCATTGTTATTGATGATCTGGTTGAAAGCCCGGTCAGGAAAAATACGGATGCCCTCTTCTTCTGCTTCGATAATTTCGTGTTCGTCCGCTAGCATAGCGCCGCGTGCTTCCAGACAGGCGATGTCAACTTGTTTTGCTCCGAGCCGAACAGCAGTTCGAGCGCTGTCCAGTGCCACATTTCCACCCCCGAGAACAAGGACATGACGACCGTTAATATCCTCTGCTTTCCCCAGGCACACATCCCTTAGAAAATGCACAGCAGTATAGACTTCCGGGTGATCTGAGCCTGGAATGGGGAGACGTCTGCCATTATGAGCACCCACTGCGATCAGCACCGCACCAAAGCCTTCGGCGAACAGATCGGCTAGGTTTTCAACGCGCGTATTCAAGCGCAATTCAACACCCAAATCGATGATCTCTTGCACTTCCCGATTCACAATGGCAGTTGGCAGGCGATATTCAGGTACCCCCACCCTCAGCATTCCCCCTGCAACGGGTAGGGATTCAAAAACGGTGACTCCATAGCCAGTCAGCACAAGATCTTTGGCGGCTGTCAGCCCACAGGGACCGGAACCGATTATGGCCACCCGCTCTTCGAATTTCCGCTTGGCAGGTTGAGGCGGTTCGTATGGTTTGGCGTAAACCTGGTCGGTCACGAACCTTTTTAGACCTGCGATGGAGATGGAGTCATCTACCAGATTGCGATTGCAGGCCGTTTCACAGCGGTGATTGCAGATGCGACCGCAAATTCCTGGGAAGGGATTGTCTTCTTTAATTACCCGTAATGCATCTTCGTAACGCCCTTCTCTGATGAGCGCGATATAACCCTGGGCACGCTGTCCGGCCGGGCAGACATCCCGACAGGGGGCGATGCCTTTCTTCTCGATGGCGAAAGCGTTGGGTACAGCCTGCGGGTAAAGTTTGAAAGCTGCTTTGCGTTGATTAAGCCCCCCATTGAAATTATCATCCAGGACGATGGGGCAAACTTCGGCACAATCGCCGCACGCGGTACATTTTTCCAAGTCGATGTAGCGCGGGTTACGGCGAATCCTCGCTTTGAAGTGTCCTGGTTCACCATCCAAACCAAGCAATTCTGTATTTGTGAGGATTTCGATATTATTATGACCGGCGGTGGTGACCAGGCGAGGGCTGATGGTGCACATGGCACAATCGTTGGTGGGGAAGGTTTTATCGAGGGCCGCCATGTGCCCCCCAATGGCAGGCTCCTTCTCGACTAAATAGACCTTAAATCCAGCATCGGCCAGGTCCAGGCTGGCCTGCATCCCGGCAATACCGCCTCCCACGACCATCACAGCGCCGACAGGCATGCCATTCTGTGAATCCATCAATTGAATATCGTCTTTGGAGATGATCATGTTGACACCTCATCGAAGGAAGAGTAGCGAGGGCTCACCGCATGGCATTTTTCGAGCATCAGTGGAAGGGGATCAACGATGTGTTTCTTCAAACCGAGCAAACTTGGCTCTATTCCCAAGGCATATCCTAGTACCTGAGAGAAGTACAAAATTGGGATTTTTGCCGGATACCCCAGTTTTTTGGCGATTTCCTCCTGGCGGGTGTCCAGGTTGGCATGGCACATGGGGCAGGCGACCACAATTGCATCAGCGCCTGATTCCAGAGCGGACTCTACCAATTCGGCGCATAAATCGACAACGATATCAGGTTTGATCAGGCTGAAATGGGCTCCGCAGCAATCCACTTTGCTTGACCATTCCAGTGTCTGTGCGCCTACCCAGCTCAACAAGAGGTCCATGCTCTGTGGATTTTCTGGATTATCAAACTGCATCACATCTGCTGGACGAGAAATGTGACAACCATAGTAGCAGACCACTTTTAAATCAGATAGATCTTGCCGCAAACCCGTTTTAATCCGCTCTTCAAAACCGTCATTGACCAGGATTTCCAATGGATGGACGGTGCGCGGCAGATCATTAAGGGGCATATCCAAGACTGTCTCAACCTCAGTCATTAATTCGTTATTCGTATTTACTTGCTTCTCCGCATTTTTGAAATGATACACACAGGCACTGCAAGGGGCGACCAATTGTTGATACCCACCCTGTTTGGCTTTGGCTATATTCCACAAAGGTGTGGCTACTCCCAACAGCCGGGAGATAGACGGCGCGGCCAACGTACCGCAGCAGATCCAATCTGGTAAATCCTCGATCGTCACTTCCAGGGCAGCGAACAAGCTGCGCATCGAATGGTTATATTCCACGCTGATGCCTTCGAGGGAACATCCAGGGTAGTAACCATATTTCATGGCGAAATCCTTC
>CALBUI010000244.1 GCA_937968125.1 uncultured Anaerolineales bacterium
TTAATGTGTTGAGTAAACCAACTAAGAAAGCATAGAGAAATGTACTAGAAGTATTATAGGGAAGGTCAGATTCACCTATTGGAAACCCAGCTGCTTCCTGGAGGAATTCGAATCCAAGAGACAGCCCCCTTTGTTCTGCAGCATTGATCACATTGGTGATGCCCCAATACAGCAGCCCGATCGCCACAATCGCAGAGAGAATTTGGGCTGCGATGCGCAATACTCGTTCATCACGCCAGAGTGGAACCTGGCTGTGAAATTCGATTGCGTCCGTTGAGGTGTTTTCGGGCGCCATATGTTGATTTTTGAGTGAGGGATATGGCAAATGCCATATCCCTCAAGATAGTTTAGGAATTGGTTATCGCATCGGTGGAGCGTAAATTAATCCACCTTCCGTCCAGAGACTATTGGGACCACGCGGTATGTTGAGGCCGCCAGAGCCTATGTGGCGTTCATAGATCTCACCATAATTTCCAACAGCTGTAACTGCTTGAGCAATCGCGTCAGCTGGGAGACCGAGATCGGATTGTCCCCACTCACCTTCAGAACCCAATAAGCGGCGAACCTTAATATTGTCGCTGGATTTCATTTGCTCAACATTGCTTTGGGTTACCCCCAGTTCCTCTGCATTGATCAGACCCCAAACGACAACCTTGACAATATCGAACCATTGGTCGTCTCCAGAGGGGACGGCTGGCGTGAGTGGTTCTTTGGAGATGGTGATATCCAAGATTACGTGGTCATCCGGGTTAGCAAAACCCTGCCTGACAGAAGCCAGCTGGGATTTATCGCTGGTGCTCGCGTCACAACGTCCTTCTTCGTAGGTACTATAAACTGTGGCAGTATCTTCGAAAGTCACAGCAGTGAAATCCAATCCTCTTTGGTTAAAGGAATCAGCCAGGTTCAGCTCCGTTGTGGTTCCGCTGGTGACACAAACCGTTGCGCCATCCAGCTGCTCAATCTCGGTAATGCCACTTGCGACTGGAACCATGTAGCCTTGACCATCGTAGAACCATACAGCGGTGAAATTACCCCATTGGGCATCACGCGTGCTGGTCCAGGTGGCATTCCGAGAAAGGACGTCAACCTCGCCCGTCTGTAGAGCTGGGCCTCGTTCAGCAGCGCTCAGTGGGACAAACTCAACGGCTTCCGGATCACCCAGTAAAGCTGCAGCGAGCGCCCGGCAAAAGTCGATATCGAAGCCAACATTGCGACCATTGGCATCCAGCTCGCCAAATCCCGCCAGGTCCGTACGGCTGCCGCAGACCACGCTACCGCGGTCTTTGATGCGCTGGACAAGCTCTCCTTGGCCTGCACCGCCAGTTGCGGCTTCTTCCTCTGCCGGCTGACAGGCAGTTGCAAATAGTGCAATAACGATCAAGATAGATACAACAAATAGATATTTACGTGACATTGTTTCTCTCCTCCAGCTTTTGATATGAATTGCTTCTAAATATGAAAAACTTTCTGGGGATATAAGAATAGGATCGCTGCTGGGCATCACCTCCTTCCAGGTTTATTTGGACAATATCGTATTTGATGTTGTTTTACCGCTTTCAGGTTGTTACGGGCTTGAATGAGAGGCAATATGCTTTTTGTGTAAATAAATATATTGAATAAGCATATTCAGGTAATTATAGAGAAAAAATCAGTATTCGGCAAGCGAATTTGATGAATTAATCCGGGTTCTTGGTAGGTTTGCCCTAAATTTATATTGATTATTTACTATCCCCGCCTTTCAGGCGGCCAAATATGCGTCCTTTAACCATGCAATTAGTTCCTCATCCACCTGGTCTAACTCTGTGATCCTGACTCGATGAGAGACCATCGCATTAAAACTGCCTGATGGTTCTAACCTATCTCCTGGTTCTTTTCCTTTCAGGTTAATTCCTACATCGATCCTGGTTTTTGTCGAGGGTTGAACGATTGCAAATTGTTTGCTCCGCCTAAGACTGACATAGTTCTTTTTGGGTGCAGTCTCGACATCCATCCCAAAATTATTGACTTCGGCGATAATTGCATCATACATTGGTCGCAGATCGTTGTTGTTCCCTGAATATTGCGCGTCAATCAGATCATCTCCTGTCGGAGCTTGACCTTCCTTTGCTTCACGAGACTTGAGAGCGATCAGGTTGGCATATCCGTATGTCAATCCATATTCGGTTTTCAAATAATCGATGATCTCTTTATGTTTGGTGGCTGGGCTGTTGTTAGCGATCTTTATCCATTCATCCAAATCTTTCCCAGTTTTATTCTCAAGATTTTGGAGCATGGTGTTGGTCATATCATCAATATTGGATGTCATTTCATTCTTTTCCCGGCTTACAGAGATTTTGGACCTGTTATACCATAATTGGGGTGTCGAATTTCTTCACACAAAATTCACCAGGGAATTGGTTGGCGATCTCCAAAGAATCCACCTGTTGGACCATCTGCCGGCAAGTTTGCTAACCAGACGACAGTATCAGCACCTTGGGCTGGACTCCTGGGGGCACTTGGTCCACCCATATCGGTACGCACCCACCCTGGATCCATAGTATTTACTTTTATATTCTTTTCCTTTACCTCATCAGCCATGATGCGGGTCATCGCATTCAGCAAGACCTTCGACAGCCGATACGCTGAAGAGTACCCGCTCAAAGTTGAGATCATTCCCATCCCGGATGAGACATTCACGATCCGTCCATAATCATGTTTTTTCATCAGCGGCAATAAAGCCCGGCACATGTTAAGCGCGCCGAAGGCATTTATCTCCAGAGTATCCTGGATGATTTCAACAGGAACTTCAAAAATGCTTTTTCCCCGGTCCAAGAAGACTCCCGCGTTATTGACGAGAATATCACATTGGCCGTATTCTTTGGATACGAAAGAACTTAAGCGGTTTACGCTCTCTAAATCTGTGATATCCAACTGGTGGGAGATCAACTCTCCCCCCTCCTCCGATAAAGCTTCAACCGCAGCCTTACCTTTGTTCTCATCCCGGCTAGTTAGGATAGTAAAAATCCCACCCTGGCTCAGCTGCCTGCAGGTCTCCAAACCGATGCCTCTATTCGCGCCGGTGACGACAGCTACCCTCTTATCTGAATTGCTCATAATTAATTTTGATCCTTTTTTAATCTCCAGTATTTATTTGTAGAACCTCATCCCAAAGCCTTTTGCAAATCTTGAACCGCATCAAATTCTATGTCTCGGATTGCCAGGACCTTAGCGGCAATCAAGGCTTTTAATTCGTCTGCTTGATTGCTATCCAGTGGGAATGATTCTCTGACCTGCGTTTTGATTATATTTAATTGATCATCTATCTCGTGGATTTCTTCCATTGCTGAATTGCCCATGTCCAGGAATAATTTGTGCCGCTTGAGCATCAGGACCCTGGTTTCTTTGAACAGATTAATCTCATCCGGAAGTAAAGTGTTTGCCAGCTCATCCCAAGCCTTGGCACTGGATCGGAATTTATCGGCCACTTCAGTCAATCTTGGGATAGATAATATTTCACTTGCTTCATCAAGGAAATTGGCATAGTACCCTCGTTCTGCACCGCCCTCTTTGCCAAAGATACAGATATCGGTGAATGCTGAGGTCAATCCAGCATACATGAAATTCCCGGGAGGGAACATCTTCTGCCAGCTGCTCCTGTCACTTGATTTACCCAACAATTTCGCCCATTTCTCAAAAGCCAGGAACCCAAAATTGTGTTTCGAGCCTTTTGGTGGTGGCTCAGTAAATAACTGGATACATTCTCGTATGCCACCTTCGACTGCGGATTTTAGATTCTCATCCATAGGAGGTTCGTGTGTGAGGATCTTGTACTTGTTCTTTTTCGTCCGTCCTCGAGCAAAGGCCAACTCTTCTGTGGTAACAGAAAGGGGAACACGAGCTCTGTCTGAAATCCACACTTCATCTTCTGTTTCATCATAGCCATAAACCAGGATTGGCAGCATTACCCACATGCCCTCATCTTGAGGAGCTGCATTGTATGGCAAACTGAACATATCCGAGTATACAATTGCTGGCGATCCAGCCTCAATCTCCGCCAACAAATTTTCGATCCCCTTTTCTTTGGACGAAGTTTGGCGTACATTGGATTGGATCCCCAGTCTGGCGTAAATCTTGTCTAAAGGATTGAAAGTATTCCGGGTTAGGATGCGAACCCAGGGCTCGTAACCTTCGTAATGGAAAGCAAAATAGCCCATTGTGATCCCCCCACTGATTCCTAGGAATATTTCTTCAGAATAAGGCTCTCCAGTATGGGGAGCTGTGATGCCTTGATACGCGTAGAAATTCCTGAGGCTGCCAGTTTCCCAATGCAGGCCTTCAAACTGATTGTAATCATTTAATATGTGCATATATAAATTCTCCGAAACTTGACCTATTATAGCAAAATAATTTCTGCGCCTTTTTTGACTCCACTTGCGTTAAAACTTCATCAGATTGATTTTCACAGAAAAAAAAGAGCTTCTCCCCCCATGGGATACCCCATTTTTCTACCAGCTATCCCCCCATGGTGGGATAGCATAAATCAGGAAACCGTTCTATCTTTTTTATCACCGGTGCTTAGTCTATTTGAATAATCGCAATTTCAGAAGAGGT
>CALBUI010000245.1 GCA_937968125.1 uncultured Anaerolineales bacterium
GCCCCGGGAGTGCCGGGAGGATTATAGCCAGAATAAGCGAGGATTTCTATCAAGTTCTGTAATGGCCAATCGGGAACGAATAACATCGCACTAAGTGAGAGCATAACCATGGTAATTGTTAGCCAGGCTAAAGTGCGCCATCTACGGTGAGTAAATGTCCAGACCAAGACAAATATTATTGGTACAAGAACCAGATGGGGTTTAATTGTGCTGAATCCTAAGAGTACTCCGGCAAGTTCATCACGTTCTGACCTGAGTGCAGCAAATGCTGCTATCAAGGCTAAAGCAACCAGGATCACCGCATTGCCGTTGATCAGGGGTCTCAAGCTGTGGTACCAGAATATTGAAAAAAGCAAGAAGAACGGCAGCAGCCAAATACTCATTTTCCAGCGGGTCAATCTTAAACTGATCAATGCCAGACCGATTAAACCGACTTCTAGGATTGTCATCCATAATGCCCTGGCAAGCTCATAATCACTGACCAGTGCAAACGGTAAGAATACAATCACCGAGTATAAGGGATAAGCTACCCGCAGCTCGTGTTCACCCGGCAAGGCTGGTCTGCCATATGCCATGGTCTGAATGCGTTCAGCTACCGCATCGCTGTAAGGACTCAATCCATCCACAAATAGTGCCCGTGTGCCAACCCAATGTACGAGAAAATCGTTTCCCCCTGGATTCTGTTGGACGAAATTGTAATTCGCCCAGGTGATTAACACCAAGACGAGTATGATCAAAATTATAGATAGATACCAGAACCGGCTAAAGAAAGTTGCCATATAATCTTTTTTCCCTAGAGAGTTGCAGAATTAATTTTATCTTCTTTTTGAACCTCTGCATCATCTAAGGAATTTCATAATAAATTGCTGCTGTCTGATCACTATACCGGCGTTCCCAGGATGGATGACCATCTAGTTCTGATGATAGTTCTGAATCATAAGGCATTATCACCCAATCAACATGGTATTGCTGTAAGATTTCCTGCCAGCCATCACTTAAAGTGATGACACTCTCATACTGGCGCGTCAGATCTTCACCATAGAAATCTGTCTGACCATCGATAAATACATGTTGTTGTGGCCAGGTTCGATATAGTAAATATCCTCCCCAGGGGAAATAGTTGAAAACCCTTCCCTGTTCTGGCTGTTCGAGGATCCAATCGACTGCCTCAACCGGAAATACATTCTCAGAAAATTCATTCCCCAGTCCACTTGAATCAAGCCCGACTCCACTGATTATCAAAATTCCAATGAGTACGACTCCAACCAAAGGCCAGAGATACCCATAAAGATTGCGATCGACGGTGTTCAACTTTTGATCAAGATCTAATATCTTCTTTGAAAAATGGTTTTCGTGCAGGATAACAGCGGATATTCCTGCTAAGAATGGTGCTGTGATTACAGCGTAAATCGCAATATTCCGAGCACTGATCAAACCAAATGCAGTCCAACAGGTCAGTAACAAACCTGCCACAAGCGGAATTCTCCCCCGGCGAAGACTTAAAAATAGGATTGAAAGACAGATCATACCCAGGAATGGCCAGGTACTAATTTGTTGAAAATTCGGAGATTGGTATTCAACCGTATGACTGACAAGATACTGATTTTGCAAAAACCCGAACGTTGTTTCCCATATATGCCAACCTGCAGGATTGAGGAATGTCACCAGAAGAACTGTGATCCCCACAAAAATATACTGTCTTGTCAACAGCCTGTCGTTATTTGGGATATTTACCTGTGGATTTTGATCACTTATTGATTGACTCCGATCTTGTTTTGCATATAAATGATCAATTAAGTAAATTACCCAAATTAATATCCCCACGATGAAGGCGCCATGAAAATTCACCCACACTAACATCAGAACAGGCAAGAACCACCATCGCCACCGACCTGTTTTTCTCCTTTTCTCCAGAACTCCGATCCAAATCACAGTAAATAGCATCGTGAATAAATGCGGACGCGCTAACCAATGAATACTGGCAGCAGCTGCAGCAAATATCGTAAACCCCAGTGATACGAGCAACATTTTGCTGTGGTAAATACATTGTCGATAAACTAATGTGAATGTTACTGCGATCAGCAATGCACAGAATATGACAACACCATTCAATCCAGCTACCCGAAATGCAAGCGCAAAAGCCACCTGGGCCAGCCACTCATGTGGTGTAAGCTGCATTCCGTGCATGGTATGGGAGAAAATGTCGCTGGTGGGGATTGTTCCACTATCGAGTATGAAATTGCCGATGGTTAAGTGGCGCCCTAAGTCCCCATCCATATTCATTATTCGTGGTCCTAATATGATCACGGCAAAAAATATAGCGATGAACAAGATATCTTCAATGCGCGGCATAAATACATGCGACCATGAGATGCTCTTTATTCTGCGACTTAAGATTCCCGAAAAGGAGGTCATCCTCCCAATCCTCCTAGTCCAATTTCATCAGGATGCACATTCTGGGAGAGCTGGAAATAAACCAGGTAATCCCCAATTCTGGCCTCTTGCCAATCCACACCCTTGGAAACCAATCCCAACCGAATCTGCTGGTCAAGATTCGGATTGTTTGTGGTGATATAGGCTGTACGATCAGATTGTTGGACAATCTGATCGTACGGTTCATACCGATTATCACGAGCGGTATAGCGGAGATCCTGATGGTATGGCAGCCTGGGGATGAAGACCATTTGCTCATTGGAATGAAATGCCAGTGGATAAGAAACCCAATAATTTGTATATCCCCAATATTCCCCATTTTCCTTTAAGAAATCGATCAATTGTTGATCATAGCGGTGATCAATTTGGGTGACGGAATCGAATTGGGTTGTTACACCGGGATGATCTGCTTGAACAACTTGCAATGTCCCCCAGAGATTGAACATCATGATCAAGCCAACCAATATCCATACAATTTTTCGCCATTTTTCATGCCAGCTCCATACCGCCTGGGAAGCAAACAAAGCCATAATAATTGCTACTGGTAAGAAATAGCGACCAGAAGGATCCGCTCCAAATGGAGACAGGATAAATCCAATGAAAACCACCAATACCACACCGGTTAGCAGGGGTGCATGAGAATATTTTGGACTACTTGGTCGAGTAATTAAGTCACTCCTGGTTTTCTTGATTGCAAAAACAATGACACCACCCCAAAATATCAACGCCAGAGGAGCAAGGGGAAATGCAAGCCAACGGATTTCCCAGGGCGGCCGCAATCCAAGCATGACGGTTGACCCGAACAAAACCAGGTTAAGCAGGTGCCGGGAGAACTGACCCAGGAGATTCAGTGATTCCACCCCGGAGATAGCGCTTCCACCTAGTTCAAGTAGTAGTTCTGTCATACCGCCATTTTGGGCATATGCCCACCAGGGTAGTGCTCCAATAGCAATCCCCATCAAAGCAACACTCCAAAACCTCGTCTGGTTGGTAGAAATCATTGCCAGATTAGTTTTAAAACCCGATGATACAAATCGCCTTGGTTTCTCCAGAGCAAACATTTGCTTATCATTTTGTCTGGTCGGTTTCAATATCCATGCCAAGTAGATAAAAGCTGGTATGGCATAAACGAGGGTGAGACCGAACACCCACAACCCAAATCCACACAAAAAGCCGAGAGCGAACCAGAGGAAAACTGACCCTTTACTGTTCTCGCGCAAACTGCCTCGGGTGATATTCAGGGTGGTGAGAAGGATTAAGTTCCCAATCACCAACATTTCGCCGTACCCGCCTAAAGAAACAGTGGTGTACAAGGTTGTATTGATATTGGGTATTGCCAATAACCAAGCTGCCAATAAGCCCACCTTCCAATGACCGGTCAGCTGTTTGCCCAGAATTGCTGTGGTGATCAGCGTTAGTGAATAAAGGATAATCTGCACGAGTCTGACACCCCAAACATATTCACCAAAGATTTTAAAAACCGCTGCGATCAGGTATGCGTCCAGGCTCCCCATGTAAGCCTGGCCATAAAAGAAGAAAGGTCTTTCTCCTTGCAGGATGTGCTTCGCCATCAAGGCGACAATCGCCTCATCAGAATTAAAAGGCACTGAGCTTGCTGACAGCAAACCAATTTTCAAGAGAGCTGCCGCGCTGACTGCACCGGTAAGGATCAGGATCCATACCCAAGATGGGATTTTTCGCATAACAGAACTGTCAATCATCTTTCCGACCGCTTGGCATATAATTTCGTTTGTATTGTAGTCTTTATCTCTGGGCGGCTGAATTACATTTCTGTTATTTATGCGAAAAGCTTTTCGAACTCACTGGTTCTTCATCCTGACACTACTTCTGCTGAGTTTTTTTTATCTCACTGGAGTGGTGAAGATACCATTCCATCCAGATGAGAGCACGTTGATCTACATGAGTTCAGACTTTGAACATCTTCTTACCAAGCCGGGTTCATTGACCTGGAGAGTTGACGATCCGGTCTCGGATGTTGTTCGTTATAGGATGATCGATGCGCCAATAACCCGCTATCTATTAGGCTTTGGCAGAGTGATAAGTCAGAATCCACCACCTGAGGCTGATTGGGATTGGTCGCGAAATTGGGAAGAAAATACTTTCACCGGTGCTTTACCAGCCGATAACTTACTGCTGATCGGAAGATTGGTAATCGCGGGCTTGTTTCCTCTCACCATCACCATGCTGTACTTGATTGGATTGAAAATAAATGGAAGGCTTTTGGGGATAGTGATAGTCTTGATCTTCAGTTTCAACCCATTAATCCTGCTTCATACGCGTAGAGCGATGGCTGAGGGCGCTCTGGTCTTTGGATTGGTCTTATCCCTATACGCGTTCCTCAAACTTGAAAAATATCCTTTTCTGGTGGGATTGGTTCTAGCATTAGCATTCAATGCTAAACATTCTGCTTTCGTACTATTTCCAATTGGTCTGCTAGCCGTCAGTTGGTCTTCCTTTTCAACCATTAGGAACCCTTCCAGTTGGTTTTCC
>CALBUI010000246.1 GCA_937968125.1 uncultured Anaerolineales bacterium
GGCTGATACAGGCCAAGAATTACTTGAGAGGGTTAGTGGAGCGATTTCACCGAAAAGATGCTGCATGTTCGACAGGAATAAAAAAATCTGGTTACATTCTTTTCTAAGCTTATAATTCCTTATCCAGAAATCTATTGAATAAAATCCCATAAGTAAACTTATTCAAATCAGTTATTTATAAAACATATCAAGAGGAGATTTTAATTCTAGCTACCCGACAGTTTTTATGATGTAATTGCGAGAAGCAGAGCGACAAAGCTTGTCCCGCATCGTTCCTTGCAAGACTTATCCCGGGAAAGGAAAAACCGGGGCAAGCTCCCTGATTATTTGCATATAATCACATTGAGGGAGACTGCCACGGGGTGCATTGCACCCCTCGCAGTGACACCCGGAGCGAATGTGTCAGATGCCTAGTTTTATATTAGGAATTTGGTTATTTAGCTGCAAGACAGCCACATAGGAGAGCATCGCATGAAACATAGCTTCGATGAAGAATATGACCGCAGAGGGACCAACTCAGTTAAGTGGGAATTTGCCCAAGAAGGGGAAGATCTCCTAAATGTGGAGTTTACTGACCGATTCTTTGGACCAAACCGAGCTCTTCCAATGTGGGTAGCTGACATGGATTTTCGGTGTCCAGAGCCTGTTGTGGAGGCGTTAATTGCAAGGGCGGAGCATGGAATTTATGGATATTCCGCTCCAACCGATGATTTATTGCATTCTGTTGTCAACTGGATGGAGCGACGACATGGCTGGGATATTGACTCTGAGTGGATCTGCATAACTCCAGGTGTGGTTCCGGCTCTGAACATGCTGGTTCGCACGTTCACCACCCAGGGTAATAAGGTGCTCGTTCAGCCGCCCGTTTATTACCCTTTCTATGGAGCAGTTGAGAATAACAGTTCCCAATTGATCTTCAATCCTCTTATCCTCGAGAACGGCGTGTATCGCATGGATTTAGAAGATCTTGAATCTAAATGCAGAGATGCGGAGGTTGTGATGGCGATATTGTGCAGCCCACACAATCCGGTGGGACGTGTTTGGAGCAGAGACGAGCTCGTCAAATTTGGTGAGATTTGTATCGAAAACAATGTCCTTGTCGTAACAGATGAGATCCACGGGGATCTAATTTACCATGACCAAGAATTCACCCCGTTCGCTAAGATAAGTGACACTTTTGCCCAGAATTCCATTGTCTGCACCGCGCCGAGCAAGACGTTTAATCTCGCCGGGCTGCATACGTCCAGTATCATCATTCCCAACCCCGATCTGCGGAATCGATTTGAAGCAACCCTGCAGAGCAATGGTCTTTTCGGAATAAACGCATTCGGCGCAGTAGCCCTTCAAGCGGCGTATGATCACGAAGAGGAATGGCTTGAGGAGGTGCTCCAGTACGTTGAAGGCAATTTTGAGTACCTTAAAGCGTATGTAGCTGAAAACATACCGCAGATAGAGGTGATTCAACCAGAGGGCACATATCTCGTCTGGCTCGATTGCCGAAAACTTCAACTCGAGAGAAAGGAATTGAAGCGACTAATTTTTGAGCAAGCAAAAGTCTATCTTGATGATGGCTTCATATTTGGACCTGAGGGAGAAGGATTTGAGCGAATTAATATTGCCTGCCCGCGTAAGGTACTCGAAGAAGCCCTTGATCGAATTAGACAAGCCATAAGCAGACTGCCGGAGAGTAATTAGTTAATTCCGTAATGACACTGGACGTATGCCAATCAATTCGCTGCAGTGAACTAATGATGCGCTGAAGATTGAAGGGGTGTAGTTCTGTCCACTGTGTCCAATTTTTCCATGTTTTGGTACCCGGGTTGCAACTGAGCATTAAGGTGGTAGGCCGGACTGCAAGGATTTCACCATCTCCTCAAAAGAAACAAGTTTTCTTCGCTGCCGGGCTTCTGCTTCCAAATGTGCCAACAGTATTGATACCCAGCCTTCCCAATCCGCGGGATTTGGTTCGAGGATGGCAATATCCCTGGCGATATCCTGCAAAGCTTCGTCTAACTCCTGTTCCGGAGATTTTGACTTTTTCTTCTTCAGATTTTCGGTCAGGCTATTGGCCTGATCTTGCGGCATTGACCAACCAGGAGGCAAATCAGGATTTTTCTTCATGCAGATGTTATAACCCGGTCCAAGGTACTACAATGGGGGATTTTTGGGGGATGATTGGAGTAGCAGTTCGAGGGTGCATATGGTATAAGGCTGTTCTTATGGGTTGAGTTCATCGAAATTCGATGGAATTTTCCTTTGATATAATCACAAATACTCTTTAACACGGATGGGGGTGGCTAACATCGGTACATAATACGCTCAATTCGTTCGAGATGTCTAAGAGATTACCAACCCTGTATATCAAATGGCAATAAACCACTACCAATACTCATAAAATTCATCTTATTGGCTTTTTTTTTGGAGGACAAACACTATGAGTTTAATTTTTGAACAAACCATTCAAGGACCGGAAACACATGCCCTGGTAATCGGCGTGGGGCATTACGCCCACTTGCCAGGTGGAAATGGACCGGAATTCTCCGATCACGAGGGGTTGGAGCAGCTTACCTCGCCGCCGGAATCGGCCAGGGCTTTTGCCAACTGGCTGTTGAAAACCTACCACAATCCAGACAAACCACTGGCGACACTGGAGATGCTGATCTCCTCGGAGGATGAAGCAGCATTCGAACTACCAGACGGTGAAGAAAAACCCGTGGAAGCGGCAAAATTCGATCAAGTCGAGAGTGCGATAAACAGGTGGTTCGACCGTGGGGACCGCGACCCAGACAGTTTGCTCATCTTCTACTTCTGCGGGCATGGTGTCTCCCGGGGTTATGCAACCGCCCTGCTGATGGAGGATTTTGGAAAAAATCACCGCAATCCGCTCAAGCACGCGCTGTCATTCCGAGATTTATACGACGGCATGGATATATGCAAGGCGCGCCAGCAGTGCTACTTCATCGACGCCTGCAGAAAAGCCTCACCGAAGTTGATAACCCGCTACAACAACTACACCGGAGATCCGGTGCTGCCCGGATCAGCTTACCTGGCTGCAGAACGAACCCGATCTGGTCCCATTTTCTACGCAACAGTTCCCGGCAGCAATGCATATGGGCGGATCAACAAGCCGAGTATGTTCACAGAATCACTCTTAAAAGCACTGGGGGGCGCGGGCAGCAATGACCTGGAAGAGGAAGGCATCTTCCGAGTAGACACTAATACGCTCAACCAGGGCTTAGATCACCTGCTGCGACAGACAGTCAGCAATTCTGCGGGGATGGGCCAGGTGATCTCGGTGGATGAGCTGGTCAATTTCACACTGCATTACCTGAGAGATGACCCGGTCATCCCCGTGACCATCGGCTGCAAACCAAAACAGGCTAATGAAAATGCTCTGTTAAGCTACTCAAGCCCACAATCAACCGAGGTGACCCCACGTTTATACGAGGACAAATCTGATTGGCATGTCGACCTGGAAATCGGCGATTACCATTTTTACGCCGAATTCCCCAGCGGCGAGTTCAACAAACTCGAAAAGGAACGATCGGTGAGGCCTCCATTCCGCAAAGTAGTATTGGAGGTGGAATGATGGGCAGATTAAAGCTGCGACTTGATGTGACTCATTTTGATGATGGACCTAAGAATTTTGAGGCAGTAGCCAATATCTACCCGATGCCATCTGGTGAAAAATCATCCCCGATGACAGCCGAGGAACGCAAAGAACTGCAAGGGATCGTCATACCGGCGGGGAATATGTGGGAGGATGATCCAAGGTTTCGGGAGGTACCACTGCCGCCGGGACAATATTTCGTGGAGGCAGTCCTGCCGTCAGAGGAAGCGGTCGGTGAAGAGGTGCTGGTGACAGATGCACCGGACCCGGAAGAGCTGCGCTTACGATCAGAAGGATCACCCCACGAATGGCTCAGCTGGCAGCGGGTCAGCGGGAATGTACCAGCTCCTGAGCAATACTTTGCACAGTTAGACCAGAAGACCGGTGACACGATTCCATTCATGGAAGCACATGTTCTGAAATCGGATTCGCCAGCACTGGACGAAGCACTTGATTTCGACCAAAAGGAGGAGACCAGAAGGCTATCCCAGGGCTATTTCTTCTCCAATAGTGAATTATTAGAAAGCATTCAAAGCAACCAGATCGCCTACTTCCCCGGTTGGCTGGATCTCGACCCCCCGGCTCGAATTTCACAACTCAGCCAACCTTACGCCAGTGACATGGGCTCTGAAGTGCACCCACTGGATTCGGAGACAATCCGTGCGGTACTCAACGATGATGAAACCGATGGGGGCTACCGGCAGGACCGTTTTGAGCGCTATTACCTGTTCACGCACGGGCAGGATTTCCCGGACCAGTACAGCGTGCTACCAATCCCGTGGGACATGGATGGTCCAGGTGGGGAAAAGACGATCCAGGTGATGGTGCAAAAGGCGGCAGAATCCGGATTGGACGGCCTGGACCAGGGCTTCCGCATCTCGAGCGTGGTGCAGGATGAAAATTTTGGCTCCATGGTGGGATATCTCGGGGCGGGAAGATTGACGGCAGCAGATTCAATCTTCAGCCAGGCAAGAGACCTGCTGTTCAGGAAATATGACAATCCGATGGCCGCGGCCGCTGGGGCTTATGTGCTGCTGGGCAACCGGAAAACCGACGAACCAGATTACTGGCATGGATGGATCAGGAACTTGATGAGAAGGTTCCCCTGGCTGCCGGATGGGGCGATCCTGTACGGCAGATTGCTGCTGGGGCTGAGCCGAGAAGAGGCTGAGCTGGAGGAGGCGCGAGCCAGCTTCCTGGAGGGCGCCAGGCGGGGGCTGCCATACTTCTCGAAGGGCGTGGTTTATCTGCTGGATGGATTGACCCGCTTCAAGAATGATGCGGAAAGAAAGGATAAAACAGACCAGGAAGTGGATGAGGCGCACAAGCTGATCCAGGACATGGCATTGCGGACGAATATGCGGCAGCCGTTTACGACGGTGCTGCTGGATTGAGAATTGGGCAGATTTGTTGATCTACCCAAGGGAATATTTATTAGATAAAGGTCCAGCGAACTCTACGGAACAAAAGGTCTTAACACCGGCTGGGGACTCTCCTTCGGGTCGGTGATCTCGGGCAGGGGCAGCGGTTCATATCTCTGGCCAGTGCCGATGCTGCCAAAGGGGATGTAATATATACTGGTGGTGCTGGCTGAGCCGAGGCCGATATCCTGGTAGGCAAAGGCCAGGTAGTTACCATCCGGACTGAACTCAGCATCACGATAGCAGCAGGTATTGTCCACCGGGTTGGCTTTCTCTGTGAATCTGAACGAATCCATATTGAAGAGATGGAGATCGCCAAAACCACCATTGCGGATGATACCGTTAAAAGCGAACACAGAACCGCCGTCAAAACCCAGGTGCTGGATGGAGGGGTTATTGTCGTAGCCGCCATAGGTGAAATGCGGCGGAGGAAATTGAATTTCGTAAGAGGCATAGCCATCCGGAAAACATGAGTCAACCGGGAAAACGGCGACAATATCGGCGCGGATGTTTTGGTACGGGACCTGGGCAATCAACGCCCAGCGCTTGCTGTCTCTGGACCAGCGCGCGGAACGACCGCTGTTGCGGGTGTAAGGCGCCATATTTTCACAGGTGGCTAAGGCAGATAGACTATCGTGTGAATTGACTGTCGAAAGATTTTCCAGGTCGAAGGGGACCAGATATATCAGGCCATCGAGACCAATGACCACGTGCTGGCCGTCCGGCGAGACTTCAAAGCCTTCTAAGCGATCAGAATTATTGAAACAGGCTATTTGCGACACCTCACCGGCCAGGGAAACCGTTTCGATGCATTTGCCGCTGATGTACGACAATCCCTGACCATCCGGAAGCCAGCGCAGATAGGTCTTTATTGAAGGGTTTTGGGTGAGTTGAGTCAACTCGGTACCATCCAGGTTGGCAACCCATATATTTTGCTCGGCTATATAGGCAATTTTGTCAGCGCCACCGAGAACCAGGGGAGCCGGCGTGGGGGTGGGCGCTTCGGTTGGGGTGGGGCTGGGCAGTTCTGTTTCCGTCGGCTGGGCAGTGGGAATTGCCTCCTGAGTTGGTTCCGGCGTATCCGTTACTTGGACCACCGCAACCGGCGCTTCTGTGGGAGCAGGCGCGGCACCCGCGAAGAAATTGGTGTAGGCGAAATAGCCGCCCCCTCCTATAACAAGGACCAAGACCACCAAGAGGATCGGAATCCAGGCTTTACTTTTCTTGCCTTCCACGGGCGCACTCGCCGGAAAGGCACTGGCGGGTGGTGGAGTGGTGGGTTGGACTGGTGCGACAGCTGGTTCAATCCGAGTTTGCTGGGATTGCGGCTCTGGTGACTGGGCAGGTGTGACCGAGCCAGGGGCTTCGATCATGGTGGCGCCGGCAGCGGCAACCCCCGCAGCTTCGATAAAGGTCTCATCTGCTCCTGGGGTAGAGACCGCGGCAACATCCTCAGCAGCTTGCTGTGGTCCCTCCGGCAAATTACGGAGAGCAGCAGCCATATCACTTGCAGATTGATAGCGCTGATCCCTATTTTTTTCCAAAGATTTATTAATAACTGCGACCAGACCAGGTTGGATATCGGGATGCATTGCATTGAGATCGGGGACGGGATCATTCAAGTGCATCATCATCAAGGTCATGGCAGAATCGGCTTCGAAGGGAGGCTTGCCGCTCAACATCTCGAAAAGGGTGATGCCGATGGAATAGATGTCAGCTCGGACGTCGATCTGAAGTCCTTGGACCTGCTCAGGAGGCATGTACATGGCAGTACCCAAGACGGTACCCGTGGCGGTGTGCTGCGAAGCGTCAACCATGCGGGCAATGCCGAAATCCATCAAAATGGCCCGGCCATCCACATCCAACATGATATTGGCCGGCTTGATGTCGCGATGGATCACCCCGCGCTCATGGGCATAAAAGGCAGCATCACAAATTTCGGCGGCGTAGGAAATCACCTCTTTGACATCCAGGCGGCGGTTGGATGCATTAGACCGTTTCAAGCGGGATTGGAGGGTCTCCCCCAGGACGAACTCCATGACCATGTAATAGAGGTCCCCGTCGTGGGCAAAATCGTACATCTGGACGATGTTGGGATGGCGGAACTTGGCAACGGCGGTGGCTTCTTCTTCAAAGCGGCGGAAGAATTCCGGGTTGTTGGATAGATGCGGATGAACAACCTTGATGGCCACCGAGCGCTGCAGGTTGGGGTCATGCGCCTTGTAAACCGAGGCCATGCCACCTTCACCAATCATCGACTGGATTTGATACCTGCCCCCCAAGGTCTTGCCGATTAGGTCTGAGCTACTCATTCATGTCCTCCGATAATGGCTCGAGCATAATAACGATAAGTGATACAACCTTTGAAGAAATTCCCCGGACACCTGATCCAAAGGATTACTGGTTGGAAAAGGAGGTGATTATTCATTTGATCCTGTCTTGCCATCCTCAAACTGGATCTCCTGGGCGATCCATTTCTCTAAAGTGGCGCGATTGAAACGCCAATGCCGGCCCACCTTCTGGCAGGGGATGCGCCCTTCCTGGGCGAGTTTATAAAGGGAGGAGACCGGGATACGGAGATATTGTGAGGTCTCCTGGATTGTCATTACATCTGGGAAAGAGTCG
>CALBUI010000247.1 GCA_937968125.1 uncultured Anaerolineales bacterium
TTCCGCGGTGATTATTCTGCAGGTGGATGGATGTTTTAGGTGTTGCGGATTGCAGCTGGTTATGACCTCAGGCTGTCGAGATTGGTTTTTTCGGCTTTGGATTTGAGGATAAATTTGCTGGTAACCCGATGAGAGACTATGAATCAAGCCGTCTGGCAGGCAAAAAGAAAGAAACTGCGAGTGCTAAAACTGCCAAAATCACAAGCAGCTGGAAAGATGCCTGCAGACCAATCGAATCAGCCGCGTAACCGATCAGCGCTGGGGCAAATGAGGCCATCACACCCGACATCCCAAATACGAATCCAACACTCACCCCAATGTTCTCTCCCTTTGCTAATTCACTACCCATCGCTAATGAAACAGGATATGTTGCCTGAACGGCGGCGCCGATAAGGATGACGAAGATAATTGAGGGGACGACACTTTCGATTGTAAAGAACAACAACCCTAAACCTGCCAGAAGCGAACTGGCCGCAAACAATAATCGCCCCCCCAACTTATCATAAATAAATCCTCCTGCGGGTTGAGCCAGAACCCCTACGAAGAACATGGTGGCAGCAATAAGTCCAGCTTGAGTCAGGCTGGACCCATTTTCAACAAGATAAGTTGGTAAGAATGCAAGAAAACCAATATATGCCATATAAATGAGCCCAACATTTAAGGTAAGTACGAGCAGCCTGGATGAAATAATGGGAGTCCCTCCAGCCATTTTTTGTGCTTTTGGCGGTTCAGATAACATATATCCCAAAAAAATAATTATTATTAAGCCAGGAATTGCAAGCAAGCTGGTTGCATAACGCCAGCTCAAAGCTGTAATCAATAATGAAGCGATAATGGGTGCGGAAAAGTGCCCAATGGATCCACCAATGCCATGGATACCCATCGAGCGCCCCCGGGAGCGTGGAAATGCTCTCGTGATGAAATTGGTTGATTGGGCATGAAAGGTTGCCTGACCCAAACCAAACACAAAGAAGGCAGCTAAAAGCATCGGGTATGAAACAGAAGAACTGGCAATAATCAAGCCCAGGCTGAAGGCAAAAAACCCGAGCATTATGATTGTTTTTCGTCTGGCGTATATGTCTGCCAGGTAACCTACCACAGGCTGCAGAAACCCTGATAGTAGAGAGGTGGCAATGGTCAGAAGGCCTGCTTCGAAAAAACTCAGATCAAATGCTACGATGAGTGCGGGTAATAAAAACGGCAGCGTTGAGCTGTAGAAATCATTTACCAGGTGTCCGGTAGTCAAAGCCCCTAATAGTTTTTGAGTTTGGGAGAACTTGTTCTTCGCAATTGTGATCATAGACACAGCTCTTTATCATTATCATTCCAGCCCTAGACTTGCGTTCGACCAGAGTTGGGAGGATATCGTCTAATTCTGATCGAATTGTCCCCATCAACCTTCTCAATACTCTGGTTATGTCTCCCAGGTACCCATCACCTGCCGGAGCACCCCGAATTCTCCGATGTGGTAGGCGTTATGGTCGGAGACCACTAAGATTTCTCGAAATATGGTGTAGCCCTGGGCGTGTGGAATCTGGGCATACAGGTCAACGTCAGAGTCTTTAACAATATCTCGCAGGGAGCCTAAATCAGAGAGGAAAGCAGTGATAGTATTTTCCCAGCCCTCCGAGTCCGTCCTCTCAGTTGAATGCGGCCAATACCCCGCCGGCCATTCCGGGGATATATGATCGGGATCCCGGACGAACTCAAGTATGTCCCACTGAGCGATGCGCAGGTGCTCGAGGATGTGCCAGGGGGTGTAATTGACGTGGGGGGGGTTGGTGTTGTAATGTTCGGCCGGAAAATCGGCAACGGCTTGCTCGAAGGTCATATGAGCATTGCCGCCGATGAGTAAGGCCAGCAGCTGTTCGCGAACGACCTGAGCCTGTCCCGAATTCGTTGCGGGAGATGAGGACATTTAGGGACTCCTTTGGTGAGATCCGTATTTTTGTATCACAATTTGAAATGAGACATTAACTAATAGTCTACCATCCTGGCATATTAACGACCAAAAGCTCAACACAAGTAGGGCTTTTTGAGTTGATCCTTGGTTCGAGAAATTTGGATAGGAAATCTCAAGCGTTGCTCTCTTTCATGTGCTCGACTGACTTGCTGACCAGCTCGCGCAGCACGTCCTGGTCGACGTCCTCCAGCTTCTTGATGTACAAACAGGATTTACCGGTGGAGTATTTGCCCAGCTTACCCAGCAGCTGGTCATATCCCTCAAACCCATCCATAACGTAGAGGGTGAGGTTCTGTTTGCGGGGGGAAAAACCGGTCAGGAACCACTCGCCCTCGCGACCGCTGACGTACTTGTAGTGGTACTGACCGAAACCGACGATGCTGTCCCCCCACATGATGGGTTCAGCGCCGGTTTCTTCTTTCATCAGCTCGAGGATGGAGAAGCTATCCTCGCGCTTTGCCTCGTTTTCCACACCGTTGAGAAAATTTTCTACGTCTTGTTTGTTGGGTTGCGTTTTTAGTTCGGCCATGATTTGCTCCCATTGCGTAATTTAAAAATTCTTTCAACAAGATTTCAAGTGAATAATACTAATCTTGTCTAATTATAATTCATCATGTCCTCACCTCCCGCAGAAGGAACTGCGGGACAGATCAATGCTGGGATTCTGAATATTTACCAGGTCGGGGATTTAGACAGCAGGTATACTTGGAACTCGAAAGGACCCACCGGATGGGCGACACGATGGAAAAGGCTTCACCGACATTGCACGAATATTTTCGCTCCCTGAAGAGCTGGTTTCTACGAGACTGGTGGATTTGGGTGATCTTTTTTCTCGCTGGGGGGCTGGCCATGTATCCGGTTTTGGCGGACTTCAATGCCAGGCTGGTTGGACCGCTGGGCGATAACGTCCAGTATGTCTATATCACCGGCCGGGTGGCGCAGGCGCTGCGATCTGGAGAATCAATCTTCAGCGATCCGCAGCTGAATTACCCGGATGGGCTGCTCTTGGCGGCCACCGATGTGCCTTTCTTGAGCATGGTTGTCGCGGCTCCCTGGACAACTCTTTTCGGGCCTGTTTCCGGATACAACTTAATCATCCTGGCCAGCCATGTCCTTTCGGGGTACTTTGCATACCTGTGGATCCTACGGCTGACCAAAAGCAGGCTGGCTGGTGTGGTAGCGGGATTGAGCTTTACCCTGGTGCCTTTCCGCATCGCGCACAGCTACGGGCATCTGCAGCTGGTCTCGACCCAATTCCTGCCGCTTTTTTTCTGGGCGCTTGATAACCTCCTACAGGCTCCAAGGCCGGAACGACGCAGGCTGATCCTGCTGGCGCTGTCCACTTTTGCTGTTGGCTTCTCCAGCCAATACTACCTGGCGATAACCTTGCTTTCGGGTGGGGTTTACACCTTGCTGACCGTGCCGCGGCTGAAATACCTTCTCTATCAGGGGTGGAAAATTCTCTTGAGCGTCGCGGCTGGGGCGCTGCTGAGCTCGCTTCCTTATTTCCAGGTATCGCTAAGCCAGGGGATTTACAACCCATACGAGGCTGAGAAAATTCGCCTGTGGTCGAACAGCATCCTGGATTTCATCATGCCGCCCTACACGCACGCCCTGTGGGGAGAGGCGATGACCCGTTTATATGCCAGGGTAGATTGGGTCGAGCACAGTGCATATCTGGGCATCGTGGCATTAGCCCTGGCGGCTGCGGCGTTGATAATTAAGGATCATCCCAACCGGCGCAAGGCATTCACCTGGTTGGGAGTGTCTCTATTTGCTCTCATCATGGCAATGGGTACAGACATCTGGATTCAGAACAGTCCTCTCCGGGCCGAGGATCCTTTCTGGCTGCCGGCTGCTTACCTGGGACGCATTCCCGGGCTGGGATTGATCAGAGTTTGGGCACGTTTCTCGATCATCCTCACCCTATTTGTTTCACTGTTGGCCGGAGTGGGAGTTGCAGTACTGCGAGATCGTTTCAAGTGGAGCCCCCTGGTTATCCTGGTTATTGTGGGGCTGGTGATAGTTGATTTGCTTCCCGGCAATTTACAGAGTGCAGCTTTGTACCCTCGAGCGATTGACGCCTGGCTGGCCAGGCAGCCGGGTGGATACCCGGCCGCTTTCCTGCAGTCCGGAACGGAGCATTACAAAACGATGTATGGGTCTCTGTTCCATGAAATGCAAATACCGGCTTACAATCATCCGATCCATCGACCGCCAGCCTACCAGGAGTTCCGTGAAATGAGCGCTGATTTCCCATCTCAAGAATCGATCCGCAGCTTGGAGGATCATGGCTTCCGCTACCTGGTTCTGCAGCATCGCTGGTTCGGAGAGGGCTGGGCAGAGGTGGAAGAAACGGTGATTGCAACGCCTGAACTCGAGATCATCGCTGATGAAGGGGGATTTGTGGTGGTTGAGATAAAAAAGTGATTCCCAGCAAACGGATAAGTGGGGGGCAAATTTTGTGAAAGCTATCTTGGATTTGTCAAAAGATGGCCGTATCCTGTTCGGCTCACGCATGCTGCGCCTGTTTGCATACGGGTTTTTATCAATTATTCTGGCGCTTTATCTGAACGAGATTGGATTAAGCAAAATCAATATCGGGCTGCTTTTTACCCTCACCCTTCTGGGGGACACCCTGATTTCCTTATGGATCACAACCAACGCAGACCGGATTGGCAGGCGGCGGATGCTAATTGCCGGAACAGGTTTGATGGTCCTGGCGGCAGTTATCTTCGTTTTGACCCGCAATTTCTACCTGCTCCTGGCAGCCTCGATAATCGGTGTGATCAGTCCCAGCGGGTATGAAGTGGGACCATTCTTGTCAATAGAGCAAGCCTCGCTGACTCAGTTGGTCTCCGACCGGCAGCGCACCGGCATATTCGCCTGGTACAACCTGGCAGGATCATTTGCGACCGCCTTGGGAGCACTGGCAGCCGGGGGATTGTCGCAGCTGCTGCAGGGGTTCGGATACTCTCCACTGGTGAGCTACCAGGTAATATTAGTTGGCTATGGAATAGTCGGCTTTATTATGTTGACCTTGTTTATCTCGTTATCACCAGCCATCGAAGTCCCCCAAAACCGTTTGCAAAACCATGAGCAGAGCAATTCGCCCGGGGAATCGGAACCGCGCCGGATATTGGGGCTGCATCGTTCGCAAAGGATCGTCTTTCGATTGGCCGCTCTATTCAGCCTGGATTCATTTGCGGGAGGTTTCATCATCCAGAGCCTGATGGCATTATGGTTTACCCTCAGATTTGGGGTCGAGCCAGCCGGATTGGGAGCCATCTTCTTCGGAGCTAATATCCTGGCAGGCTTCTCAGCCCTTGCCGCAGCCTGGGTAGCTGGCAAGATAGGGCTGATTAATACCATGGTGTACACCCACCTGCCTTCTAATGTGTTGTTGATTTTAGTTCCTTTCATGCCCAGTCTGTACCTTGCGGTGGGGCTGCTGCTGATCCGCTCCAGCATCTCGCAAATGGATGTGCCTACCCGGCAATCATACGTGATGGCAGTCGTCGAACCGGATGAGCGATCGGCTGCTTCTGGGATCACCAACGTAGCGCGCACGATTGGTGTGGCTCTGTCCCCAGTTTTTACGGGCATATTCATCTCCAATCCGGCTTTTTTGGGATTGCCTTTCATCATCTCAGGAACATTGAAGATCGTATATGACCTGGCGCTGTATTTCAATTTCCGGAATGTGAAACCTCCAGAAGAAGAGTGATCCTTGCTGGTCAAAACTCATTTAAGCAATATTGGGGACGGAAACGGGTTGGAGAATCAGAGTGATTAATAACATCTAATTTGCTCGGAAACCAAATCATGTTATAGTTCGTTTTCCACGCACTACTTTGTGAAATACATATGCTGAGAACAACCCCCCCAATTTACTGGATTCTCTTATTCTCGCTGCTGGCGATACTCTCAGCCTGTTCGACCGGGAGCACGGAGGAACCAGCAACATTGCCAGAGACAGGTGGCAAGCCTGCCGTGCAAATGGCGCCATCTTCAACACCAAGTCCATCTGCAACTCTGACACCGACCAGCTCTCCGACAGTCACACAGACTCCCACCGTAACTGCCACCCCAACCCAGACGCCGCACCCGATGAGCATCCCGGCCCTGCGCCAGATGACTTATCCGGGGAGCGAGATCATCTTCGAGGACACGCTTGAACCGGGGGCAAATTACAATCGCTATTACGTGTCTTATATGTCGGAGGGGCTGAAGCAGTACGGCTTGCTGACCATCCCTTATGGAGAGACCCCACCCACAGGCTGGCCGGCGATCGTTTTCAACCATGGTTACATTCCTCCATCGCAATACCGCACCACCGAACGCTACATCGCCTATGTTGATTCTCTGGCCCGCCATGGCTACATCGTCTTCCGCATCGATTACCGCGGCCATGACCAGTCTGAAGGTTTCCCAACAGGTGCCTACGGTTCTCCGGGCTATACCATAGATGTGCTGAACGCGGTTGCCGCGCTGAAACAGCTCCCACCGGCCGACAACGACCGCATCGGGATGTGGGGACACTCGATGGGCGGATTTTTAACCCTGCGGGCGATGGTGATCTCGGAGGAGATCAAGGCCGGCTCGATTTGGGCTGGGGTGGTGGGTTCCTACCCGGACCTGTTCTCCCGCTGGCGCAGGGGCAACTCTGATGGGCCAACCCCAACACCCTTACCGACTCCCAGATTCCGCTGGCGTTCATTATGGGGCGAGTCCTTTGGCACACCGGACGATAATCCACAATTTTGGGATACGATCTCATCCAATACGTATGTTGAAGATGTGTCCGGCCCGATCCAGCTGCACCATGGCACCGCGGACGAGTCGGTGCCCTTGATATTTTCTGAAATTTTGTATGAGCAGCTCCAAGGGGCTGGAAAAACCGCGGAGCTGTACACTTACCCCGGGGACAATCACAATATCTCCAATTCGTTTGGGCAGGCGATGACGCGCACGATCCTGTTTTTTGACCAGTATCTGAAGGGGGAAGAGTAAGACCGGTGTGCGGATAAGAAATAAATGCGTTTAGAGGGCTGAGCTTAAATAACCCCCACCCACCTTGTCTGCACAAGGTGCAGGCCTTTGTCCCCTCTCCCGGACTCGCGAGAGGGGATATTTGGATTTGGGTGTTTATGGTTTAGCTCAAGTTGTCCGGCAAGTATTGGTTTAGATACTATTACGAGAGTATTACGCATCGAATTAGGTTCCGGTTGTAGGATAGAATGGTAGTGAGTGGTTTAATGTTTTCCATTCCCGAGAGTCTGCCTGAAGGAGGGACTTCTGATGCGAAGAACAATTATTTATATCCTGGGAGCAGTAGTAGTGATCGCCGGACTGGCCGTAGCCTGGTACCTGGCCTCGCCGCTTTTTATCAACCGCACGGTGGATGAGGCGTTTCCGGTTGAGGTACCGCCGGTCGAAGAATTAGCCGAGATGTCGGAGGAGGAGCTGGTCGAGCTGGAGTCGGATTTCATGGACGCCTTGCCTCCTGAAGAAGAGATCGCCGAGATGCCGCCGGAAGAAATAAAAGAACTGGAAGACCAGGTGATGCAGATCGCCACCGTCATGCCGGACAAAGAGATGGATGAACCAATGCCGACCCCAAACCCAGAACCGACCGCAACCGTGATCCAGGAGCCCGTCCTGATAACAGATGGCGACTTTTACGGCGCGGATGATTTTCACCAGGGCAAAGGCGACGCATTCATCTACCAGAACCCGGATGGCAGCTATTTCCTGCGCTTTGAGAACTTCGAAGTCACCAATGGGCCGCAGCTGCACGTGATCTTGGGGGTGGAACCAAATCCGTTCAACCATGATACCTTGGGGGATTACCTGGACCTGGGTCCGCTGAAAGGGAATATCGGCGACCAGAATTACGTCATCCCGGCCGGCACCGATCTGGAAGCTTACGGCAGCGTGGTGATCTACTGCGTGCCGTTCCGGGCGATCTTCGCCATCGCCCCGATTAAGTGAGACAGCCAGTCCAGAAAAAGGAACAAGAGGTTGCTGATAGCCTGAGTCATCCTGCTCCTGTTGCTTGCATTCCCTGGCAGGTTTTGCTACAATTTTCCCAGATAAAGAGGACTTTCGAAAGAGGGTCCTCCGTCGCGATTTCCTCGTATTTTCCAAGTTAAGCATGTCTGTTCTTCTGAGTACCTTACCGGTTGCAGAACCGTTAGCAAGCATTTTCCTGGTAAAAGCGCGCTCTGAGCCTGCTCCGCCCTGAATAACACACCCTATTTGGCACCCAAGCTGCAGATTACGAGCGCAGGCCGATAATGCATTTGGAATGATTGACAGCCATGAAACTGTTTTATGAGATCATCTACCGCTATTTTCGTGCACCTTGGGACATCGGAGCGCGGGAGGAACTTGTGGCCCTCGTGGATAATGGGCGCATCAAGCCTTCCCGTGCCATCGACCTGGGTTGCGGCACAGGTGCAAACGCGATCTATCTCGCCCAGAAAGGCTTCGAGGTGACTGGCGTAGATTTCGCTGAAGCCGCAATTGAAAAGGCAAGGGCGCGGGCACGAGAGGCAGGTGTACGTGCCGAATTCATCGTGGATGACCTTACCAACCTGCGCCATGTCATCGGAAAATTTGACTTCCTGCTGGACTACGGTGTGCTCGACGATCTTCGCCTGCCCCAGCGGGAGCCGTATGTGCAAAACATGCTGGCGTTGACTCATTCGAGCAGCCGCTACCTGTTATGGGGCTTCGAATACCCGCTGCGATGGTGGGAGCGATTTCTGCCCTTCTATGACATCCCCTTCAGTTCAGGGGAGATCGAGCAGCGCTTCGGACCGTATTTCGAGATCGAGAAAATTGCGGGAAGCCTGGATTGGTCACGATTCCCACCCGGATACGCCGCGTACCTGATGATGCGGAAATGAGATTCCTGATGAGAAACTGGTTTATGTCCCTGAACGGCGCAATTACGCTCTCCGTGATCGCGCTACTGACATTCTTGGGCCGGGGGTTCATGGATTGGCGATACGAATATCCCCTGCAAGACCCAACAGGGGCCTGGGATTTCCCCGGCGTATTAATCTACATGGTGCTTGCCGGAGGTTGGATTTGGGGCCTCCTGGCCGCCGCGCAGGGCAGCAGGCGAGGGCTGATCGCGATCTTGATTCTGGCTTTGGTGCTGAATGTTGCGCTGGCATTAGCGACATACCTCGTTTTCTGCCCACCATGGACAGGCTGCGAGGGCTGGCCCAATGCTTGGCTGTGGAATTGGGTGAATCTGATTGCGGGCTTACTTGCAATTATTGCGACAGCGCTTCAGCTCAGACAGAATCAATCGGCTTAATGATCAACTTCAGGAAAAGATCAAAATTGTCAAGGGGTGACTTGGCTACGGCCCGCGGATAAGATGTCACTTAGTTCGGAGCAAAACCGGGCTAATTTCTTCATCGAGGTTGATATAATCAGAAATCTTGATAACATAGTGGGGTTGTGCTCTAGATATTTTTATTATTACAGGTTAAAAGGAGATAAAGCCTCATGAAACTCGGTGCATTTTCAGTTAGCTTTACTGTGAAGGATATCCAAGCTTCAAATGAGTTCTACGAAAAGCTCGGTTTCGAATTTTTCGGCGGAGATATCTCGCAGAACTGGGTGATCTTGAAGAACGGCGATACTGTGATCGGTCTTTTTCAGGGGATGTTCGACAAGAATATGCTGACCTTCAACCCTGGCTGGGATGGTAATGCCCAGGAGCTGGATACTTTCACCGATGTACGCGAGATTCAGCGCCAGTTGAAGGAAAAAGGGGTGGAGTTCGTCAGCGAGGCGGACGAGAGTACGACCGGTCCGGCCAGTTTTATCGTTGTGGATCCCGATGGAAATCCGATCCTGTTCGACCAGCATGTATGAGGTGACCACCTAACACATTTTTAATTCTCTCGGGAAGTTTGACATGGAGTGCAATGATATGGGGATCAATGAAATGGACTTAGTCCTGTTCGCGACGGGAGAAGAACGCCAGGCTGCGAATATTCTCAGCATTGCGATGGTCAGCAATCCGATTCACATCGCGGTGATGGGTGGCCAGGGTGAAAAAGAGCAGCAACGTCTGGAACATTGGTTCTTAGAAATGCTTAGCGAGAGACCGAGAGAAGTGTTCGTGGCGAAATATAAAGGTGCCATGGTGGGTGTGCTCCGCTCACAAGCGTGCTATGAGGAAGCGGGACCACAAGATCAGGAAACGTCAAAAAGTGATGTTGACGAGAGTGCTCTCACTGATCCTGATGCGCGCCTGGCGCACTGGCTGGCTGTTTGGGATGAGCATGATCCGCCAGAGCCGCACAGGCATCTGGGCCCGGTTGGAGTGGATCCACGGTACCAGCAGCAAGGCATCGGCAGCAGTCTGATGGTCCAGTTTTGTGCTTCAGTAGATGCGAACAGCGAACCAGCCTACCTTGAGACAGATCGGGTGGAGAATGTGCGCTTCTATGAGAAATTCAGCTTTAACGTTATTGGCGAAACTGATATATTTGGGGTCAGGAATTTCTTCATGTGGCGTCCGGAGCAATAGCGGGCAAGAATCGAATTCATTAGGATTAATTTCCAGAATTCTAAAAAGACAGCGGTGAGACCCTTTTAAGTCCCTAAGGTCTGACTGCAAATAGCTATAGCTAATTTCAAGGTGTCCTGCGATGGGAAACTACAGATTCAAATTGGAGTTTGAGGTCCGGGATTACGAATGTGACCTGTCCGGCATCGTCAACAACGCGGTTTACCAGAACTACCTCGAGCACACCCGGCACGCCTTTCTTAAGAGCCGGGGCATCGATTTCGCGGAGCTGGAAAAGAGGGGAATCACGCTGGTCGTGATCCGCATTGAAATGGACTTTCTGTTCCCTCTAAAAAGCGGCGATAAATTCTTCGTAGGTCTCAATCCGGAACGCGTTTCGCGGCTGCGCTTCGGCTTCCAACAGGATATTTATCGCCTGCCGGATGAGAAACCGATCCTGGCAGCGAAGGTGATCGGCACTGCGCTTAATGAGCGAGGTCGTCCCCGGCTGCCAGAGCAGCTCATGGAACAGATCGCCAGCGGTCTTGGGATGGATGGACGAAAAAATATCTAGAATAAGGAGCATTTAATTGAATATCACTAACATTAAGCAGACCTTGCCTGGTATGCGGATCGTTCTTTATGCCGCCAGCTTTCTTGTGCTCTCCGTTGGCATCTCTCTTTACTTGCTCACCGAAATGACTGAGGTTTATTTTTCATGGACAATTAACCCGCCGCTCACCGCGGCATTTCTGGGCGCGGGATATCTAGCCGCGGTCCCGCTGGAATTCCTCTCTGCCCGCGAAAAGGTCTGGGCGAAAACACGCCCTGCTGTCCCTGGAGTTTGGGTATTTACTTTTCTGACGTTGATCGTCACCCTGATCCACCTGGATCGCTTCCACTTCGACAGCCCGTTCTTTATCACAAGAGCTGGCACCTGGGTGTGGCTGGGTGTGTATGTCTTCGTTCCAGTGGCGATGGGGATACTTTGGGTGATACAGATCCGCCGGTCTGGGATTGATCCACCCAGGAAGGCGCCTTTACCAGTGTGGGTGCGGGTCTTCCTCATTGTTCAGGGTGGGATCATGCTCATCTTTGGTGGAGCAATGCTTCTTTTCCCTGAAATGATGGTACCCATCTGGCCGTGGATGCTCAGCCCGCTGACCTCCCGAGCCATCGGCGCTTGGGGCGTAGGTATTGGCGTTCTCGCATTGCAGGCAGCTTGGGAAAACGACTGGCGGCGGCTGAACCATTTCGCGGTGAGCTACGCGTTATATGGCGTTTTGCAAATCGTAAACCTGCTGCGATACACTAGTACTCTGGACTGGTCTCGTTTTTCAGCCGTTGCCTATGCAATATTCTTCCTTAGTGTAACCCTGATTGGTGTATATGGCACATGGGCTGCGCGGCGCATAAAGCAGGATCAGATTTCTTGATCAAGCAATTTATACACATTGCTAAAGGTAACCGGGTGAGAAAATCCCAGGAGGAAATCCAATGATCAAGCAGCTAGCACATATCAACATCGGTTCACACGACCTGTCCGCAGCGGAGCATTTTTACTGCCATATCTTGGGCATGGAGAAAGTTTTCGAGTTTATCAAGGAAGGCGAGCTGTATGGTTTTTATGCCGGAGCCGGCAATAGTACCTTCGTCGAAGTCTTTATTGATGAGGGTGAGATCGGGGATCAGCCCTCCTTATTGCGTCACCTGTGCTTCGAAGTGGAGGATCTGGATGCGACCATCGCGGATATCCGGGCGAAGGGTTGGGAGATTAGCGATAAGTCATTTGGCGGTGACAAGAGCTGGCAAGCCTGGTTAACCGATCCCAGCGGCGTGCCGATAGAATTGATGCAGTATACGGAAGCAAGTTCTCAGTTCACGGGGGCACCTTGCCAGGTGGATTGGTGATCCCGAACTGTTTACTGGATGCAGATTTCAACCCTTGTGTTAGGATTTGGATGAAAGCCAAAGGATTCAAATAGGGTTCGACGCACTTGAACATGGAATATGATGTGAAGTTTGTTGGCTTGTTCGTTTTGGTTGCGTTGGTCCTGGTTGCCTGCCAGGGTACAACTCCTGAACCAGCGAGTTCATCGCCATTGCCTTCGCCTGGGGTATCCGTGGTTCGATCTGATCCAACTCCCCGAGAGTCAACAGCAGGGGAGGATAATGCCAATCCATTGATCGCCACCATTGCATCTGATCCGGTCGAATTGCCTGCGTATGTCCAGGGGACTAGCGGGGAAGAACTGGTGCCGCTTCAGGCTGAGATGGTCTACTACGATATCGAGGGGAAGACGGAAGAGGAACTGCGCGCCCAGCTGGACGAGCTGGGGCCGGTGGACTCTTCAGGTTATAAAGGGGATGCGCTTGCAGAGTGGGTTGTCTCCTGGAATTGGCCCGGCTATGGCACTGAAAATTGCGACTTAAGTGAGGCGGAGGTCTCTTATACAGTTAAAGTGGTTTTCCCCCGCTGGATGCCTCCCGAAGATGCCTCGAACAACTTGGTGATCAAGTGGTTCAACTACACTTACCGGCTGGCCAAGCACGAGCAGGGGCATGTTGATTACGTGGTGGCGAATTACCAGATCGTAGGTGAGGCGATCAAGGGGGCGACCTGCGAGACTGCCGAAGCGGCTGCCCAAGCAGCCCTGGAGCCACTGCATGAATTCGACCTAGATTATGACCGCCAGACCGGTCACGGAGCGACCCAGGGGGCCAGGTTTCCGTAGCATACTTTGTTTCAGGGAATGGATGTGAAAAATCGGCGACTTAGAAAGTCGCCCTACATTTCAGAAAGATCTTGAGGTCAGTCAGGATTAATGAGAAGAGCGATGCAACCATAAATAAATTCATATTCTGTGAGAATATTGATCGTGGCTGCATCGCCCATACAACTGGGGGTGTTACTCAAATTTGAAGCGCCAGACGGCGATCAGGAAGAATACCAATCCCATCAGTATAAGGAAACCGAGTTGGGGCAGGATTTGGGTGATCCCAGCATTCTCTCCCATCACCCGGTAATACCCTTCGAGGGCATGGGCGTGTGGGGTGAATTTCGACAGGACTCCGATGAAACCTTCAGAGCGGAATAACGGCGGCCAGGTAGGAAAGGCACCCCCGATGCCAGCCAGAACAAAAGCCATGATCATGCCGATATTATCCGCCTGCTTGGATGTTTTGGCAAAGGCGGCCACCAGCATGCCTAACGAGACGGCCACAAAAGCTACCGCCAGGGTGATCGCTATCAGGGCAACAGGGGAACTGCCCAGGGAAATATTGAATAGTAGATAACCGATCGTAAACAGGATCACCACCTGCAGGATAACCAGCAAACCATAAGCCAACATCTTCCCGGCGATGACTGTCCAGCGGGGGAGCGGAGCGGAAAGTAGCCGGCGCAAGGTGCCTGCTTCACGCTCCTGCAGCAAGGATGAGCTCTCTACACCTACGATAAAGAAGATGAACATAACGGTGAAAGCCGGGAATAAGAAGGTCAGGAACAAACCGATCCCGCCTTCCACTTGCGCCCCTTCCAGGTTCTCGCTGATAACTGAGATGGCTGCATTGCGGCGCAGCTCGTTCAGCTGGGTCATGATCACACCCATGCTTTGGGCTTCGATCGCTCGCTGTTCATCGGGGCCGGCTTCAGCCAGCACCCCCGCCTCCTCCATAATCGAGCGCACGCCGTACTGAATTTCTCCCCAGACGGTAATTTCTGCGACCACCTGGTTCATGATACCCGATACGATGCTGGCACCCTCCGGTTGGGCTGGATCGACGATCACTTCAACCGCGGTAGGCGTGTACGAATGGATTTTCTCTGAGAAGTCGGCCGGAATGATGATCGCCGCGGAGACCTCGCCCTGGATTACTCGCTCTTCAGCAGCAGCGATATCTTGGGCGGCAACTGCATTGATCTCTCTGATCGCGGTTAGCGACTTAGCAATTTCTTTACCGAATGGTCCCTGATCCTGATTGACCAGGCTGACCTCCAATAAGATGGATGGATTCTCCTCATCGCCTGCAGCCATCATATTCAGGCTGGCAAAAAGTGAGCCCAGCAGGATCGGCAGGAGAATCAAGACGGCCAGGGAGCCGCGATCCTTCAAGATCAAGCGGATTTCTTTCCCTGCGACAGATAATGTGTAGTTGATTGATTTCATTCTATATCCTCCTGATGGTTGTGGTTCATGCTCAATTCAGATTGAATGTTCATATTTTGAGTGATTCCATGGTCAATCAAAATCAAAGCGCCACAATCCGATCAAAAAGAAAATCAAGGTGAATCCCAGCAATACTGCGATCTCTATCGCCACATCAGCCAGCCCAAGCCCGCGCAGCATCAGACTGCTCAAGGCGCGGTTGGCCCAATACTGGGGGACGAGCTTGACTACCGGACCGAGGTATTGGTCGAGGATAAAAATGGGGATAAAAGCCCCACCGAGGATGCCCAATCCCCACACCACCAGGGTGCTCAGACCACCGATCTGGTTTTCTGTGCGGGCGATGGCTGCCAGGAGAATGCCTAAAGCTGTAGAGCATAAGGTGATGACTAAACACACCAGGAACACAGCCAGCAGGTCATTCCCGATTGAAGCAGAGGAAAGACCGAACAATCTCATGCCGAATACGCCAAAGGCGAAGATAACCGCGAATTGGATCAGACCCACAACGATATTTGGCAGCATCTTGCCAGCTAAAATCGAAGACTTGCTCATGGGGGCGGCCAGCAAGCGGCGGAATGAGCCCACCTTCTTCTCGTCGTATATGGAGCGAGCTGTCACTTGAGCGGTGGCAAATACGAACAACACCGCGATCCCTGAGATAGCCAATAAGTCGAGATCGGGCAGCTCTTCACGCTCACCACTTTGTGTGGGTACAGTCTGGGAAATATCGATCAGGGGCTGGGTTTGGGCGCGCTCGAACTGGCTGCGGGCCTGTGCTAGGACTCGCTCGGTGTTGAATACCTCCCCGCCCTCTTGAACATTGGCCTGCATCTCGCCCATCTGTCTTAAGCTGGCCATAATCTGCTGCTCCAGGGCCAAGTCGCTGGTCACACCGACCACCACCAGGCGAACAGCCTCGGTTTCCTGGGTATCGGCATCCGGATGGCTGACGAGTCTTAACTCAACCACCTGACCCGCCTGCGTGCCGCTGGTGAAATCAGCAGGGATGACCAGCATGCGGCTGATCTCGTTTCCATCAATCTGTCTTTGAGCCTCAGCCTGGTCGAAGATCTCGGGGCGCACCCCGCCGGCTGCCTCGAGCCCTGCTTGCAGGGCTTCGGCTGCCTCGCCGCCATCCAGGTCAACGATTGGCAATGGTAAGCGGGTGTCCTCCTCCCCGCTCCCAATGGCACCCAATGCGCCGCTAAAAACGATGATAAAAACCAAAGGAAGCAGGAAGAGCTGGATCAATTCCCCGCGATCTGTGAGCATGATCTGTAAATCTTTTAGGGCAACACTTAATGATTTCATCACGGCTCACTCCCTCAGCTTCTTGCCGGTCAAGTGCAGGAAGACGCTTTCCAGGTTGGGCTCCAAGATCTCCAGGGAGGTAAGCGGGCGATCCTGGTCGTTAAGGAAGGAGATCACGTTGACTACCGCTTGCTGGCTGTTTTCAGCGACGATCTTGACTACCGGGTTTGTCACGACTGGATCAGCCTCCGCAATGGGTTCTTCCCCTTCTGAGGGGGGAGGCATAACCGGCGGCGGAACAAGAGCGGCCTCTGACACTGCGGGAAGCTGGGCGAGCTGCTCTAGAAGTGCATCATCCACCTTTTCCAGGCCAACGTAAATAATGCCGCCGCCCAGGATGCCGATCAGGTTCTTGACCGTGTCCATGGCGATGATCTTGCCCTCATCAATGATGGCTACCCGGCTGCACAACAGTTCGACCTCTTCCATGTAGTGGCTGGTGTAAACCACGCTCATCCCCCGCTCTCTGTTTAGGCGCTGAACGCTCTCGAAGATGTGGTTGCGGCTCTGGGGATCGACACCCACGGTGGGCTCGTCGAGGAACAATAGCTGTGGTTGATGCACCAGGCCGGCCGCGATGTTAACCCGGCGTTTCATCCCCCCGGAGTATTTATCGACGGTTTCATCAGCCCGATCGGTTAAAGCTACAATACGCAGCACATCCTCGACGCGGTCCTTGAGCTCTTTGCCCCGCAGCCCGTATATGCGGCCGAAGAAATTTAAGTTTACCCGGGCACTCAGGGTGGGGTAGAGGGCCAGATCCTGTGGCACAAGACCATTGACTTTCTTGACCTCATCCATATCAGAGTGGAGATCGTGTCCGGAAATGCGGGCGGTACCAGAGGTGGGGGGGATAACCCCGGTCAGCATGGAGATAGTTTGGGTCTTACCAGCCCCATTGGGACCTAGTAAGCCGAAAACTTCCCCTTCTTCAACGGAAAAGTTGATCCCTTTTACGGCTTCGAAATCCCCGTACTTCTTGGAAAGGTTTTCAACTTCTAATATGGTGGGCATTTTGTTTTCTCCTTTCAACCTGGATGGACGAAATTCTGAGAGATCCTGGGGAAATTATCATAGATCTTGAACTTGCACATGATTGCATACTAACTTTAGCAGAATACTGCCGCTAGGTCATCTACCTTTGGGTAGATCATAGGGGTTTAATGATTTGTGTCAAAAAGGTACTTATTTTTAGCAGTGGTCAGAGACATCCTTTGAGCAAAAAGATCTGTTCTAGGGGCGAAGCAACCTTATCTAGCGGAATATCCTGGCAACCCATCCAGGTTGCTTCGCCTCTACCGATGGGTGATTATGAGCCGGGTTTCTCAAAGAAACCCGGTTCCTAATCTTCTACCCTGATATATAATCAGTTAACCTTATGGATATCCCGCTGCTGAAAACCAAGCTGAATATGCCCGTGCCGCGCGAGAGCATCGTTCACCGACCGCGCCTGTTCGATAAGCTTAACTCGGATTTGAAAACCGGAGATGGATTTGCCCGCAGGTTGACATTGATCTCCGCCCCGGCAGGGTACGGCAAGACCAGCCTGGCAGTGGAATGGCTCGGAAATCGTGAAGAAGAGGTTCTATGGCTATCTCTGGATGAGGAGGATAATGATCAGGCACACTTCCTGGCATATCTGGTTGCGGCATTCCAACAGGCCGATCCTGAAATCGGCGTGCGCACATTGCAGATGCTCCAATCTCCGCAGCCTCCCCAAGCTGAAACTTTGGTCACCGTGTTGATCAATGATTTGTCCGCAACTCACACTCCCCTGATTCTTACGCTTGACGATTATCACTTCATTCAAAATCCAATGGTTCACGAGATAGTTGGCTTTCTATTGGAAAACCAACCGTCCCAGTTTCACCAGGTTGTCTTGACACGAGAGGACCCGCTCTTGCCTGTAGCGCGGCTGCTCTCCCGCGGGCAGGCCAGCGAGATCCGCCAACAAGACCTGCGCTTTACACTCGCAGAAAGCACCCGGTTTCTCAACCGTTCGATGGGACTAAATCTGACTCCTGAAGATCTGGATGCGCTGCAGCGCCGCACAGAAGGCTGGGTGGCGGGACTGCAGTTCGCTGGGCTTTCGATGCAAGGCAGGTCAGATCTACATCAATTCGTAAAGAATTTTGCCGGCAGCAATCGCTATATATTGGATTATTTGTTTGAGGAGGTATTCAGCCTTCAGGGACCGGAAGTGCAGGAGTTCCTGATCAATACTTCCATATTGACACGACTCACCGCCGATCTCTGTAATGCCGTGGTGGATAGGCGAGACAGCCAGGACCTGCTGGAATCGCTCGAGAAGGCAAATATGTTCATTGTGCCCCTCGGGCTCTCCCGTGAGTGGTATCGCTACCACGGCCTCTTCCGGGACTTGCTGCGCCACAGGCTTCAAAAGGTCGAAGTGGGTGAGGTTTCTGCTATCCACCTGCGCGCCAGTCAATGGTATGAATCTCGTGACCTGCCAGCTGACGCGGTCCAACACGCACTGGCAGCGCAGGAATGGGCTCGGGCCAGCCAGCTGGTGCTGAGCGTCAGTGAACTGATGATGAAGCGTGGTGAGATTGTCACCCTTCTGGATTGGTTTGGACAATTCCCGGATGAGGTAATCAGGTCTGATCTGGGATTGTGTATCGATTACATCTGGACGCTGATCCTCGCCGGGCAAAATGAATTCGCTGAATCTTTATTGGTCCATGTTGAGGCATTAACGGCTGATATGCCAGAGTACCATTTCTCGATTTACAGCGCGCGTGCTTACCTTGCCCGAACAAAGGGGAACATCTCTGAAACGATCGAAATGTCTGAGCGTGCTTTAGAACTGATCCCCGTAGATGATAAATCGACGCGCGGTATCCTGGCGATCAACCTGGGGATCGCATACTGGCACAAAGGTCAAATGGATCAAGCATCACAAGCGCTGATTGAGGCTCAAAAGGCAGCTCAAGAGACAGGCAATGTGTACGCGCAAATGACGGCTATCGTCTTCCTGGCCAGAGTCCAGGCCGTGGGTGGAAATCTTCGCCAGGCGGCTGGGATGCTAGAAGGCGCGCTTGATAAAGGGGGCAATGCACCGATCATCGGACTCGCCCATCTCGACTTGGGATATCTGCATTATGAATGGAACGACTTGAAAGCCTGCCGAGAACACCTGCTCCAGGGACAAAAAATCAACCAGAGCGCCGAAAATATCGAGTACCTTGTGCGTGGGTATATGCTCGAGACCAGGCTGATGATCGCACAAGGGAATCTTCGCGCGGCAGCAAAATCGCTCGAGAATCTCCAGGAAATGATAGGAGCAGGTGAACTCCCCAAGTCAACCCGCAGCCGGATAATTTCTTTTCAGATCGAGATGGCTTTGAGACTGGGTGATCTGCCCGGTGCGCAGCAGTCGGCTACACATCTAAATGAGGATCTAGATGCTCATCCCTTCTATCGCTTTTTTGGTCTGACCGAAGAGCGCTTGTTAATAGCGGCGGGTGAAAAAGAACGGTCGGCACGCCAACTGCGCGCGAAGAGAGATACTGCGGAACAGGCTGGGTGGAAATATGGGGGAATTGCAATTCGGATTCTGGAGGCGATCGCAGCTGAGGATGAGGAGACTAGGCTGTCAGTGTTGATTGATGCGCTGGAGCAGTCAGGCGAAGGTGGGTACCTGCGCGCCTTTGCAGACCACGGACCAATCCTGGTGGATGGTCTTATGGAAGCCGCACGAAGGGGAGTAAACCCTGAGTATGTCGGTCAAATACTGGCGGTGATTCGTCAAGAAACGGAACAAAAGGTCGCTTCAGAAGAAGTTATGGAACCGCTCAGCGAGCGCGAGGTTGAAGTTTTACGCCTGGTGGCGGCCGGGTTATCGAACCGGGAGATCGCCGATAAGCTGTACTTGAGCCCGGGCACGATCAAAACGCATGTACATAATATCTGCGGCAAATTGGGGGCTAACAACAGGACGCAAGCGGTCGGTCGAGCGAGGGATTTAGGGTTGATCTAACCAAATGCATCCCTTGGTTTCAATCTTGTGATCTGTCATTCCGTGCGTATGCTCCATCCCCCGCGTTACACTTGGTCAAACAGGTTTTAATCTTGCTACGGGATCGAGGTGTTTGCTGCGTTCATTAAAATGGCTAGCTCACCATTTGATAGCATCTTGATTAAGAGTTCTGATGGACAATAAAATCGAGCTTGTGTACGAAGTAGGTCGGCTTCAGCCAGCGGAAGGTATTGCGTAAGGTTTTGATCCCGTTTCCGCCGCGCGAGCGCCCATTAGCAACAGAAGCAAAATATGGTTCAACGGCCGGATCGTTGGTCAGGGAGGGGTAGACCATGCAGACGTGCCCGTGCCGGCGCGGGTTGGGATTCTCGGCCAGGGCGAACACCGGGACGCCACGATTAGCTAATAACTGCGCCGCTCTGGCGGGGATCGGCTGCCAGCCTTCGCCATAGGCGCCACCAGCTTGAGGATGGGATATCCAGCGGAAGAGCATATTGGCGCTCATCTCAGTCTCCCCAATCCAATGGGGCAGGTGGATCTGCAAAGCGCGCGACCAGTCCCAGGCAGCGATATTGCACATGGTTACCCACTCGCCACGGGCGGCGACATAGCGAGGATTGTGGAATTGGGTGTAATCAACCACCCGCTTAATGGCTTCCGGGCTGCGCTCGCCTGGTTTGTTGACTGCACTTGGCTCGATTTTAATCGGCATGTGCCGGTTGGTTGTTTTCCATTCAGAAGGTGGTATTTTTCGCTTGCTTGTGGAATATTTATTCTCATCAAAAACATAATATCGAGATTTAATTTCGTTAAACCGGCCGATCTTATCGAGCTCGCGCAAATCCTTGGAAATCCTGGCAGCTTCCCTTTCCCGATAAATGAAAGCTTTCTCTGGATCTGTTGCTGGGGAAGGATTTAAGGGATAACTCTCTGCTGGGTCATCTTCAACTGCAGGATCGGTTTGGGAATTCATCGCTTTCCAAATCTGAGCGATTTTACCAAGATCGGATCCCTCTGGGAGGGTTATCGCCCAACCGCCCATTAGGCTGCCCAGCAATTTTACGAATTCTCGACGAGTCAGGTCCATTAGAAAAGGTGATTAGTAATTGGTAATTAGTGATTATGTGATTGAAATTATCAGTTCAGAATTTCAATAGAGATGTGATGAGCGCTGAGAGCAAAGTGAATCAAAAAAAGGATGTAGTTTGCTGGAGAATAAGGTCCGGTTGGCGGAAAATGGTCTACAAGGAATCAGAATATAACATTTAATGATGAGTCTTAGATGAGATGAATCTGAAAATTTTGGTTCGGGATGGACATTGATTGCTCAGTCCCTTGAACCATAGCTGAAGATTGGAGTCATTTACTGATGAGATTTACAAAAAATATCAATATCAAAGCGAGAAGACGCAGCGACCCCGTTAATACAGAGGTATTAAACTCGTCAACATAAGCTAAGACGCCCACACCGAGCTTGCCGAGGTGGGCTATACTACGATTTCAATGTAATATGAGACAAACCACTGATGCATATTTCTTCTTATCTTTCCCACATTGAGTATGATGGCTTCCGCGAGTGAATGGTAAAGAAGCGGTGGGCAAATCGATGAGCATCGGGAGGCGACATCACCCTTCTGCCGTGGATGGGTCAATGATTGCAGCGATGACCGAAATGTGGTTCGCCGGGAAGCCGCTTTGCAGGGCATGTTGGCACACCAATTCTTCATTTTCAGCAATAAAGACACCATATATTTTGTCGTCGGTGATGTAACTTTCTACCCACTGAATCTGTGCTCCCATTTCAGATAACACACAACAGCTGTTTTGTGAGACAGCCCGCAGCTCGGCCAATGATAATTGCCCGATCCCTGGCATTTCTCGTTCAACAACGTACTTTGGCATGATAAGTTTCCTCTCGGTTCGGGGGTGGTTGGTATCAGACTCTTGTATCGGGATGGTGATTTGCGTTTCCAAGATCGCTGCATCCAGTCGTTGGCTGATGATTGCAGCAGTCGGATTAAGAGTAGATAGATCTACACCTTGGAGTTGGCGAGATACAACCAGCGTCCGGCCATAATAGACCGAAAGCTGGTACTACCCGGTTAGAGACTTTGGTGATTAATTACCGCCGAAGGGGTGGTTGTCTTCGATCAACAACCACTTGCTGGAACCGTTGGCATCGTTGGGAAGGTGCTGCTGCATCACACACGCGTAGCCATCCCCGTTGTGGTCGCAGAAGTTGTAGGTCCTATCCGCGGCCGCCAAGGCGATCTCCATGCTGGGGGCGCCCCACTCGAAATAAAGGAAATTGGCGTACTCTTCGCGGCTGAACAATTGCCACTCCTTCACGATGTCGTTATCGGCTCCTGGTTGACACCCATTCACGGGTGGTTGTCCATTTGCGGCAAGAGCGGGCAAGGCTGTCACCAGCAATAAGACTGCTGTTATTGTAAGGATAGTGATCTTTTTCTTCATATCTGTTTCTCCTATTTGCATTTGAATGAATTTTATTGTGACCACAGTTTAGCCACCCTACGTCACACCAGCGTCTATTGCATCGTCATCTCAGCGTGATTCTTAAAAGAAAACCGAGTATTTTGCCTATCTTTTGTCCGAATTGTGATGAATTGTTCGCCATGTTATACTTTCGCATACCATTTGACAACTTCATCGGATTTCTGCATCTGAATTGAAACTTAGTTAAAATTGGGGTTTGGACATTTATGCTTGATGTTCGTTTGTTTGGGGAATTCAAAGTAAGCCTTGATAACCAACCCATTGAGATTTCAGCACGGTCTATGCAGTCCTTGCTGGCCTATCTGATTCTGAATGCCGGTACAGCTTATCGGCGAGAGAAGCTGGCCGGTCTCTTGTGGCCAGAATCAGATGAAAAGAACGCCCGTCATAACCTGCGTCAGACTTTATGGCGCTTGGGTAAAGCGATTGGGAAAGACTTTTTTATGACCGATAAAGACTCGGTTGGCTTTAATCCCCAGGCCGAATACAGACTTGATGTGGCTGTTCTCCAAGATAAATCTGCGGAGTGGAATACGACAGATCAGTTAGTTCGCAGTGTGTCTGTTTACACGGATGTTTTGCTGCCAGGCTTCTATGAAGACTGGATTTTGCTAGAGCAAGAGCGACTGCAGGCCATCTACGAGGATCGGATGCAAATGCTGCTGGAGCGATTGGTCCATGAAGGGCGTTGGCGAGAGACCCGCGAGTGGGCTGAAAGCTGGATTGCGCAGGGCCACGTTCCGGAAGCAGCCTATCGAGCTTTGATGGTTGCGCACGCAGGATTGGGCGACCAGGCCGGGGTGACCGCCGTATACCAACGCTGCGTTGAAGCGCTCGAGGAAGAAATTGGGGTCGCGCCTTCGCCGGAAACTCAATCTTTATTTCAAAGGATCAGCTCGGGTCAGGACTTACCTGAACTGCAGGGCAAGGATACAAAACCTTCTTCAAAGGTAAAGCTCCCTCATCAGCCAAATCCCTTTATTGGCCGGAAAAATGAACTTAAAGAGCTGGCCGCCTTATTAACCGATCCCACAATTAGATTAGTGAATATCCTGGGTTCTGGCGGCATTGGAAAAACGCGTCTAGCCATCGAAGCAGCCCGTGCGCAAAGTGATGCGTTTGTAGATGGAATCTATTTTGTTTCTCTAGCTTCTCTGGATGATCCGAATTTGATCGCCACGCCCATTGCCAATGCGATCAACTTTTCGTTTCCCATGCAGGATCAGCTTGATGATGCAGGGAAAAACCCCCAAAACCAGCAGCTGCTGGCTTATTTGGGTGACAAGCAAATGATGCTGGTCCTTGATAACCTGGAACATTTGTTAGCTGGACTGCCATTAATTGCAGACATGCTTCAATTTACATCTGAGGTAAAGATATTAACAACCTCACGCCAACGACTCGGTTTGCGTGGAGAAACGGTCTTCACGGTGGGCAATATGCTTGTACCGGAAAAAATCAATAATGAAGGTATGGTTATTGTTGAAGACTACGACGCACTGCAGCTATTTGCGAACTGCGCGCAGCGTGCTCAGCCAAAATTCGATCTGACATCCAATAATCTGAAGGATGTAATTACAATTTGTCAGCTGGTTGGTGGTTTGCCGCTGGGCATAGAATTAGCGGCAGCCTGGGTGGGATTACTCGCACCACAGGAAATCGCTGCTGAAATCAAAACCAGTTTGGATTTTCTGTCATCAAATTACCATGACATGCCTGACCGCCAACAGAGTATTCGCTCGGTCTTTGAATCATCCTGGAGACGGCTCACTGAAATTGAACAGGAAGTATTTCAGCGGTTGTCGGTTTTTCGGGGAGGCTTCACTCGCCCAGCGGCAGAATACATAACCGGAGCGACGGTTCAAATCTTGATGGCGTTAGTTAATAAGTCTCTAATACAACCCGATTATACCGGTCGATACCATATCCACGAGCTGCTCAGGCAGTTTGGCAGTGAGAAGCAGCGAGAAGCAGGCGAGACAGAACGAACAAGAGATCGCCACCTAGAGTTCTTCCTCAATATGGCAAAGGAATCTGAACCATATTTGTGGGGTTCAGAACAGGTAAAGTGGTTAAATCTGCTGGAGCTCGAGCACGATAACCTGCGAGCAGCATTGGAGTGGAGTCTGACAGGGGAGGGGAAGACAGATTTAGGTTTACGTCTGGCCGGGTCGCTCGAGAATTTTTGGTCAGCACGTGGTTATTTCAGCGAGGGACGTGAGCATCTTTCAGCAGCGCTTGCTAGACCAGAAGCGTTTGAACGAACGGCCCCCCGCGCCAAAGCCCTCCACGCTGCCGGACTCCTGGCCTATATCCAGAGTGATTATCCGGCAACTCTGCCTCTGCTCGAAGAAAGCATCTCCATTTATAGAGACCTCGCCCCCTCTGGCCGACAAGGTCTTGCCAACGCGCTCATCACGCTTGGAGATATGGAGACCGAAGTGGGTGATTACGCATCAGCGTCCTCTTTGATGAAAGAAGCGCTGGACATTATGCGCGGGTTGAATGATCAAAGAGGTATTGCCAGAGCATTGTGGCAGCTGGGACAATGCGCGGTTCGTCCGGGTGACTTTGAACAGGCAGTTCAATACTACGAAATGGCGCTGCCTTTATTGCGGCAGATAGGAGACAAGTCGCACACGGCAATCGCACTGTCCGGCCTGGCAGAGGTGGCAGTGCGCAGGGGCGACTATGAGCGTGCGTATATACTGGAGGAAGAGAGCCTGGCGCTGCGCCGTGAAATTGATGAAACTTGGGGGATCGCCATTTCACTCGCCAATTTTGCCTGGATCGCACTCCGCCAGAATGATTTGAAGCAGGCCGCAGCCCTGTTGGCGGAGAGCATAACTCTTCGTCACGAAATCGGAGACAAAGGTGGTATTGCCTGGTGCCTGGAGAAATTAGCGGAAATCGCCTTGACAACAGGGCAACAGGCAAGCGCTTCACGACGGGATGAGGGTTTTCGACGGGCGGCGCGATTGTTCGGGGCTGCGGAGGCTCTGCGAGCGCCCGTAAACTCTAGTATAGACCTGGTGGATCAGCCCGAATACGAGCGTCTGGTTGCCATCGTACGGGCAGAGCTCGATGAGGCAGCCTTCACGGACGCGTGGGCTGAGGGGCAGGCGATGACGCTAGAGCAGACGATAAAATATGCGTTGACAGTAGAACCTGACCAGCTAGGCGTGGCGAAGTAGCTGCACTCATCCCCCAGTTTACTTGTATTCTTCGTGATTAATTTCTAACTTGCTTTCAATATTGTATTGGAGATATGGCAGCTCCAACAAATGGACATCCCCTCTTACCTCAATCGGATTGAGTATCGCGATTCTCTAGAACTGTCGGCTGAGGTCTTAAAAGAACTGCACTATGCCCACCTGCTTAGCGTGCCTTTCGAGAACCTGGATATCCACCTGGGGAGGGAGATCCTGCTTGATGAGAAACGCCTGATCAATAAAATTGTGACAGAGCGAAGAGGCGGTTTCTGTTATGAACTGAACGGAGCATTCTCAGCACTGCTCAAGGAGTTAGGCTTTAAGGTCGATCTGCTCTCGGCCAGGGTTTACGATGATGGGGGTTATAGCCCGGAATTCGACCATCTCATACTGCGAGTGCGGCTGGAAGATGACTGGTTGGTGGATGTCGGTTTTGGGGATAGTTTCCTCAAACCTCTGCAGTTTCGGGAGGGTGAGGAGCAGGTGCAAGCGGGGGTTACCTATCGCCTGGAGAGCGACTCTTCTGAATGGGTCCTGCTCACAAAGGGTGAGAAGAGTCAATGGGAACGTACTTATCGATTCAATCTTCAGCCTCGCCAGCTATCAGATTTCAAGGGCAGGTGCCGCTACCACCAGACCTCACCCGAGTCGCATTTCACCCAGAAGCGGCTGTGCACCAGGGCAACTCCTGAAGGACGAATCACGATCAGCGACCAGCAGTTGATCGTCACAGAAAACGGCCAGCGGAAGGAGACAAAGCTGGGCGATGAGAAGGAATACCTTGCTGCACTTGAAAATCACTTTGGGATCAGGCTTCCAAAGCCCTAACCATCACCAGATGAAACTTCGACCAGGAAGCCATAACTTGCATCGCCAAATTCTTCCCATTTGGCGAAGTAGTTGAACAGGTAAAGCCCGGGTTCAAGCGACAATTCAACCTCGTAATTGGGCGGGACCGGATTTTTTGTGATCTGATCTGTCGAATTTGGGCGCCAATAATACATCCCTCCAGGTTCTTCTGGCAGTTTGTCTTCAGGCTCCAAGGGCCTGATGGACAGCATCAAGGAATCCATTGGTGTGCTGAATTGGTTGATGAAACGGGCGGTGAATGGGCTCGCGACCACTAAGGACTCTGACGGGGTCGTGAATCCGATCCCATCGGCACAAATGCCGTGGTCTTCTCCCGGTACCGTCCAGCAGTAGCCGCTGATCCCAGATACTTGCTCAGCCTCGCCTATCTGAAGGATGGCAGGAGGAGGTTCGGTGGGAAAATCCGAATCCGCAGAGGATTCAGCACCAGCGAACTGGGGACCAAGTACAGTATCGAGTAGCTCAATTACAGAACTGTTATCGCCGACATAAAGGACGATCAATCCTTCCGCCTGGTAAAAATGAGGCGGTCCGATCCAGGTAGCCATGGTCGTGCCTATGGAACTGCCGTCGGGGGCGACAAGTGCCGCCTCGGCATCAGCCTGTGCGGAATCAACATATTCGAAGACCTGAATAGATTCACCATTGATGGTGATCACCTGACCGGGAACCGAGAAAAAGGGCTGATCGACTTCACCTTCCTG
>CALBUI010000248.1 GCA_937968125.1 uncultured Anaerolineales bacterium
AATCAGCTATGCCGTGTTATTAAACGATTATGGGATCTCTCCAGAGCAGGCAATCAGCTTTTCAATCACTATATTTGTTGTGTTTGTAATTGTAGGGTTAATTGGGGGTTTATTTGAATTGAGTGATATATATCGAAATTGGCAGCGAAGACAGAAGCCTGATTCAGATCGCAGTAAAAATATTGCCAATTAAATTAGTTTGGCAACGTGAGAAAACTAGCAATAAATATTTTGATGAATAAGTCTAATCAAAATGCTCAAGTTTGTTGATCAAACAACTTGTTTAGAAAGACTCGATGTGTCGAGTAAAATTCCTGTTTTGGTGGGAAAATGGCTGGCTTGCCTCTAGCTATTGTAAGTATTCCCGACATAGCAATAGGATTTATTTGGGAGCGATAATTTCAACGCAAAATTATTAATGTGACAATTTTATACAGAAAGTTAATTTATTGAATGATAGAATGCATCGTTTGCTTGATTACAAAATAATCTGAAGAATTCCGGGATGAATCAACTGTCTAAATATCTCTTTTTTTTAGGTCTTATTTTCCTGATAAGTTTAGGATTATTCCTTGGAACAATTTACTTAAGGGAATCTCAAAACTTCCAGCTGTTCAATGCATCCCGGTTAAGATTGTTGACATTCATCGGCTTTGTTTTGGCTACAGGATTTTTATTTGGATCCGCATTGATAACTTGGATAAAGCCATTATGGAGTCAAAAAGCTTTATGGATTTTTGAACGGCTCATTCAACGAGATTGGCTTCACAAGTCAATATTTTTCTTATCAGTATTGACAATCGTCTTTTTAACTATCCCTTTATGGAATATTTTCATACGAGGAGTTGCATGGTATCAAGCGATATTATTTCGGTTTTCCCCAATTATTTTCCTACTTGGCTCTCTGTCCTTGATAGTGATCAGATCAAAATACTTTATTGCTGATCGAAAAAAGTGGGTCAAGCTAGTGTTGGTATCTTCACTATGGTTTGGAGCAGGTATCATATTGCAGTCGATCCTCATTAATAAATTGGAGCATTCTCTCTCAGTTTCATTTCCTATCCAATTTGCATATGCCGTAGTCTGTTTTATATTCTCAATTACTTTCATCCGCCAAAAAAGGTACGATTCATATTTATTACTTTTTCTCGAAGTTTTAATGGTTGTGCTATTTGTGGTTCAATGGTTAGTTTTCCCCCACAAATTGAGGAGGATGTTGCCTGTTATCCTCCTGTATGCACCAATTATCATTGTTAGCATGCCGTTGGTAGCATTATTCTTAATAGGCTTTTGGAATTGGTTGCGAGAAAAAACCCACGACAAGATCATTTTGATTGTACAAGGACTGATGATAGCATCATTATTCTTCCTGGCGATTATGTACTACCAGGCAGCCATAGATCATTCTAATGAAATTAATATCGATTTATCTGTATCCGATCAAAGCGCGTATATGGACTTCACCAAAGAGGCACGGCGTTTAGATTTTAATTACACCGGTGATCATAATCGAATGCCGCTTTATCCTTTCTTTCAGGCTTTGTTTTACTCCCCAGGTATGGACGATTTAGCGCTGTTCGAACAGGGCAAACAATATAACTTGATCCTATCAATCGTTCTTTTAGTTCTTTTGTTTATTGTTCTTTTCAGGCTATTTGGGTTATTTCGATCCTATTTGTTGATCTTGATAATCGGGTTTTCATTTTTCATATTTAAAGCTCCTTATGTCCAGGCTGAGATCTTATATTATTCATTATCTGCGCTGAGTTTTGTATTAATGCTGATGATGTTAACTCGCCCTACATGGTTTCGATCGATAGCAACAGGTATTATCGTTGGTCTGGCATATCTTACGAAGGGGACGATTTTATCAAGCTTGCCCTTGTTTGCTGTACTTTATAGTGTTCAATTGGCGTTATTTGGAGTGCAAGAAAAAATAAATCAAAATAAAGAGCGTTTGAAAACATTTACTAAAAGGGCAGCTCATCTATTGATTGTCCTGGTGCTTTTTGCATTGGTAATTTTCCCCTATGTACAGGCGCTAAAACAACGCTTCGGGCATTATTTTTATAATGTAAACACTACTTTTTATATCTGGTTCGACGACTGGCAGATGGCTGTAGAAGAGGAAGCGAAAAATAACTTTGTGGACCAATGGCCTTCTCATCTGACGGACGACGAACTGCCCAATCTTAGAAATTATTTGAGAGACCATTCCTCCCAGCAGATATCCGCTCGTGTTGTATCTGGATTCGAAGGACAGTTTAGAAGTATTTTCAATAGACCGTTCAGTGTGACAAATTACTGGATAAGTTATCTTATCATTCTGATGGTGGGAATTTTGAGTAATTTTGATCAATTTCGAAAATTCGTAAAATCTAACTGGGTGCCAGTACTTTTCGTCATCTTATATTTTACGGGATATTTATTCGCATTTGCCTGGTATTCCCCAATTGCTGATGGGCGTCGATTTACTTACGCTTTGTACATTCCATTTTTGATTGTAGTATTCTTGGTTATGAGAGAGTTGGTCAAAAACCAAACAAGAGATCCAGATATGGTGGAGAACGAAATAAATTTGGCCAAGTATTTTTCAGCATCGCATTTGATTATAGCAATGTCATTAATTTTTAATATTTGGTTAGTGACCAATAATGTGTTGTTCATCGACGCTTATGGCAGTTAAATCCAAGATTTGAATAATTGAGTTGATTGATGAAATCAGTTATAGTTAAAACTTCCCTAGATAAATGATAGGACTTTCTCCGCACTTGCCCCGAGAAGATCATGCAATATTAGGGAATGAGCCCATGCATGAGGATGAGCAACAATGTGCAGGTATTGAATCATTAGATATGTTTTTCTGAATATAATTGAGGTTCAGAAAAGGAGTCTTGAGCATGCGCGCCATCGATATCATTATCAAGAAACGCGACCGGGAAGAATTATCCCGCAAAGAAATTGAATTTTTCATTCAAGGATTCAATGATGGTGAGATACCGGATTACCAGGTATCTGCCTGGGCGATGGCAGTCGCTCTCAACGGCATGACCCCGCGTGAAACAACAGACCTGACCCTGGCGCTGGCCAATTCCGGGGAGATGCTCGATTGTACCGTGGCGGTTCCCGTCGCGGTCGATAAGCATTCGACCGGTGGAGTTGGTGATAAGACCACTCTGGTTGTACAGCCGATAGTGGCTGCTTGCGGTTTAGCCGTTGGCAAAATATCTGGAAGGGGGCTTGGATTCAGCGGCGGTACGCTGGACAAACTGGAATCTATCCCGGGCTGCCGCATTGATCTCTCTACCGATGAATTTTTAGATCAGCTGCGTACCGTAGGGGTTGTGCTCACCGGGCAGACGGCAAATCTTGCCCCCGCGGATGGCAAGTTATATGCCTTGCGAGATGTGACCGGCACAGTTCAATCGATCCCTCTGATCGCTTCATCGGTAATGAGCAAGAAGATCGCCGGTGGGGCAACTGCGGTTTTGTTGGACGTGAAAGTTGGGACAGGTGCTTTCATGAAGGATCTTAAGGAAGCGGAGGAGTTAGCCAGGTTGATGGTGGCTATTGCGGAAGGATCCGGCAGGAAAGCGGTGGCTTTGATATCGGACATGAACCAGCCGCTCGGCAGGGCGGTCGGCAACGCCCTGGAAGTGCGTGAGGCGATCGATACCTTGCGTGGTGCGGGTCCAGAGGATTTTGTGGAGCATTGCTTGGTCGTTGCAGCCCACATGTTAGCTCTTGGAGGAACTTTCGAGAATGCAGATGAGGGCAGGGTCGCAGCTGAAGAATCTCTCAAGAATGGCTCTGCCTGGGAGAAATTTAAATCTCTAATCTCCGTGCAGGGTGGGGACGTGACGTATCTGGAAGAACCGGATAAACTGCCCAATGCTCAATACCGCCAGGATATCATTTCACCTCAGGCTGGTTATCTAAGCCAGATCGATGCGCTGACAGTCGGAGAAACCGCGGTCGAATTAGGCGCTGGAAGGGCAAAGAAGACCGATTCAATTGACCACGCGGTGGGCATCGAAGTTCTCCAAAATGTGGGGGATTATGTTGAAAAAGATCAACCAGTCTTCATCGTGCACGCCAATGATGAAGGTAGATTATCCGCAGCTGGAGAGCGATTGTTTAATGCCTTGGATTGGAGCGCTGATCCGGTTGATCCTCTCCCGCTATTCTATGGGGTAGTTGATTAATAACTCGCTGTTGTTGGAGCAACTACGCTGGTATTTCCTGCTGTACAAACTGCTCCAATGTGCTCAGCATCCCATCAAGTATTCCAAGTACTTGGGCAACCTCATCTTCCTGAATGACCAAGGGTGGCAGGATCTGGATCACCGACGGATCATTGTTGGCATAAATGTTTAGCAAACCAGCATCGAAGCCTATTCTAGTCATCAGAGGTCCCAAGCTTTCATTCGCCAGCTTCAACCCCATCATCAAGCCTCTCTGCCGCGCTTCTACGAGTACATTTGGGTGTTTGCTAATGAGATCGACAAAACCAGCCTCAAATAGTGCTGTCATATCCTGGACGTGCTCGAGAAAACCTGGTTCTTCCAGCATTTCCAGTACTTCGAGTGCTGCATAGCAGCCCACCTCACCACCGCCAAATGTCGATACATGGATAAAGGGATTTTCGTGCAGGAATGGGTTGAGATGCTCCCTGTAGATCGTCGCTGTTATCGGGTATATGCCCCCAGAAAGTCCTTTACCTGTCACCAGGATATCCGGTACCACCTCGTAAGTGTCGATTCCCCAAACTGCACCGCAGCGTCCCAAGCCAGTTTGCACTTCGTCGCTGATCATCACCACACCATGTTGATCGCACAGCTCGCGCACGCCTGCGAAATAATCCTCTGGTGGGATTGAGATGCCGTACGTGGCAGGGATAGTCTCAAATATCACCGCCGCGGTGTCTTCCCCCATCGTGTTTGCTAGAGAATCCAGCTCACCAAATGGGATCTGTATGAATCCAGGGGATAGGGGTCCGAATGGTTTGCGGAACGATTCGTCTCCAGCTGCCAGGGCAAGACCGGTATGACCGTGGTAGCCACCCAGGGCTGAGATCACCTGCGATCGACCAGTGTGAGCCCGGGCGATTTTGATCGCCATATCTATGGCTTCACCACCCGATGCGCCAAACACCACCCGGTCGAGGTCTCCAGGAGAAATCGCTGCTAACCGTTCTGCCAGTATGGCCCGCGCTTCGCTGATCAAATGATGGTTGCCGATATCCAGCTCATCTAAGGCATGTCGCAATGCAGCAATAATGCGCGGGTTGCGATGTCCCAGATTGAAGACACCCCCGTTGCAGTGGCAGTTGATTAGCTGCTTTCCGTCCAAATCCCAGATATAGATCCCCTCTCTTTTACCGAGTACGAAATCGATCCCGGCCTGTGAGAAGAATTCTGCCTTTCCCGAAGATACGTGATCTGCGAAAAGCTTGCTGATTTCAGTTTTTGGTCGCTGGCGGATCAGTGACATGGTTGCCTCCATTTAGTGATTGCATTCGTTTCCAGGATGATGAGCTCGTTACCGTTGAACGTTCCCTGGCAAAATATATGGATATTCACGGCGAAATACATTTAAGTATAGGAAACGGTCAAACCTGCGCGCAGATGAAAGAAAGGACCATATGAACGCATCTTCGCGATAATAATCATTGATCTCCTTTTCTTCGAAAGGTTCGATCTCAAGCTCGCTCCCCTCTTCGGCAAAAAAGCTGTTCGCGGTAAAAACTAATTCCGGTATTAGATCAGCTCGATGTTCTTTATGAAAATTGGCCAGGATATCGACGGTAACTTTATGGGGATCGTAATATCGAGTCATGACGTCTTCCAGGAAGAACATGCGGATGATCTTTGCCAGCAGCCTGGGTGTGGTCCGGATGACCAGCTCAGGATCAAACTGCTCGACGCCATCACGCATGTATACTGGTGTGCTGGTATCAATATAGGATAAAGTGCTGCCAAGATCAAGTTGTGGGTCCTGTGGATCGAATTCGTTAATCACCCAGTTTGAAATCTGGCCGTCCAGTGAGACCTGGTATCGGGGTTGCTGCTTATTAAACTCCCACAATTTCAACAGTTCTCCCAGCACGAGTTCAATAAGGGTTGAAACTCCCTGGCGATTGAGCAGGTGGATGGCGTTGTTGCCGATGCCGTGGGCAGCCAATTTTCCTTGAATGATATAGAAGATTGGACGCCCAGAAGGATTTTTGAGAATAGCGTGCCCATGAGGTGGCAGGCCCAAACCGATCTCACCTTCCAGCAATTGATTGTATTCCTGGTAGGCGGTAATATACCTGTCCAGCTCTTCTTCATTCGAAAAGATCGACATGCGTTTGAATGCCAATCCATGCATGCTCTCAACATTGAAATCGAAAACAGTGCTTATTTCTCCAAAACCTAATACATGGCAGGGAATTTGACCGCTCTCAGGATATTGAGGATCCAGATATGTCTCGAAATCTTGGAGCAGGTCGAAATCAATATCAAATCCAGGCGGATTTTTACACGCTTGGTGATTTGTGTCGCTCATTTTAGATACCCTCCTTGATTTGTCAGGACTTTTCCTGTTTAACCCCTGGATGGAGGCCTGATAATCATCGATAATCCCGCGGCCATGACCGCGGCTCCGGCAGCCACATCTACGAAACTGAACATTCCGGTTGAAATGGCAGTCATAAAGTACCAGAGGAAAACAAATTCATAGCGCAGGATCAGGAAGCCGAAGAAATAAATTAAGGCGTAAATCATCAACCCGCCTAACAGGAATAAGATTACATCCAGGATTCTCCCGGCACCGCTGCGCCCGCCAATTAAAAACCAGAATAGTACTGGTATGAAGAAAAGCAATGCAAATGGATCGATGATCAGGATGACCAGGCTTATCAAACCGATGATCAGAAATCCTAAGCTTTTTACATATCCAAACTCTGGTACAAAATCTCCTGCAAATCGTTTTACTATCCAGCGTCCAATCGCGAAGAATAGAATCAGACCAACGAGAAACAGGCTTACCGCCAACCAGTTTGGGTTCAGCTGGGATAGATCTTTGGTTGTCCCGGGGTAGCTGGTGAATTTTTGCATCACCCCAACCGCGACCAGCAGATAAAGCAGCAGGATCGAAGCGACCAGTGGCAGCCATAACCCCAGGAAATGGGGCAGGGCATTCAGCCAACCACTGAACTTTTCTCCCAGGGATTCCCGCGAGATCAAGTAGCTGCCAATAAAGAATATGCTCACAAAGCCAATAAAAATCAGGTAAAGCGGAAGCCCGCTGAATACTTCCTGCGAGCCATCTAGATATAAATATGGTCCGGAGGAGGCGGGGAAAGTCTCCATCGCTAACAGCTGCCGGATTAATGCCTCGGTGATGATGCCCGACTGTTGTAGGGCATCAGGACTTTGCAAATCCATGTTGTCGCAAGGGTCATGCCAGCATTGATGATGGATATCTGCGTACTCGGCTGCATATCCTGCACCGAAACCAATCGCAGGAACTCCTGCCGCATTTATCGGCCCCTGGTCAGTGAGCGAGATAGTTATAGCTTGGTTGAGAACCTGATCGATCGGTCCTTTGAGGATCACCTCCCATTCGGTATCAGCTGCCTGGGCAGCTTCTCTGGCGGCTAATGCAAGCCAGATCGGTCCATATCCCTCATATTGGCCGACAAGCTCAGTGATCATATCCTCGTAATAAACCCTCCCAAGATTGTCCAAAGAGATTCCAGCAATGATTTTCTCAGTATCGGGGTGGGTTTCAACATACCTGCGGCTGCCGAGCATACCGTATTCTTCCGCATCGTCAGCCAGGAATACGAGGGTGTATGGCAAGGGAGTCTCAATTGCAAAAATCTCAGCCAGGTGCAGCAAGATTGCAATTCCAGACCCGTCGTTATCTGCTCCCTGTATTGTGGTTGGGGCAATATCATGGTGTGCCAATACCAGGATTTCTTCATCTGATTCACCTGGTAATCGGCACACGACATTGCGCAGGATGGTGGTTTCGCCATATAAAACCGCCTCCCATTCGTCAATTTCACAGGACCACCCTCTATCCGTAAATTGGTCTCGCAGCCAGGTAGCTGCCGCCGCGCTCTCTTCGCTCCCACTGACCCGGTTTGGGTGGTTGGTGACGAATTGCTCCTCGATGGCGAAAGTCTGTTCACCAGAGAAACGAATATCAGCAGGATTGTATTGGGCTTCGACCTTTGGTGCAGGGGCACAGGCAGATATCGCCAGGATCATAATTGTTAGCCCAAAAGCTATGAATACATTCTTGTTGGTCATTCGGGTGCCTCCTTAGATTTTAATCAGGCGATTGTTTTTATTATCACTTCACGATTTCGAATGAGACTTCCTGCAGGATTTTGTCATTAACAATTAACTGTATGGTTGCTGAGGTTGGCGTTTGAGGTGTTATCGGAATAAACCCGGAGTACAAACCCGAATGGCCGTGATCCCAAGACAATAGGGTTGAGTACTCCGATCCTTCGTAGATCAGGTCCATGTGCCATGGCATTCCGTCTTCCATATTTTGGTACGGGAAGAAAACGAAGGCGGTCAGATCATCGACAGAGATTGAGTCCGTGATTGTATCTGGTTGAAAATCTCCGTCTGAATCCTTGGCCAAAAACGGGGGACCAAACCAGGGTTCCTCAGTAAACGTGAAATTACCTGGCGACCAGGTTGGGTATGTATCATCCCAGGCATTTTCGGGAGGATCTTGAGTAATTTGGATAACTTCACTGCCATCTGCGTTCATGACAAACACCTCAAAATTACCATCTTGCATTGAGCTATATGCAATGAATTGTCCATCTGGAGACCAGGCAGGGTATTGGTCTTCTAAAGGATTGTTTGTCAGCCGGACGATATTATTGCCTTCGGAATCCATCCTATAAATTTCGAGGTTCCCGTCCCGCTCGGATTGGAACACGATCCGCTCACCGTCTGGTGACCAGTGAGGATCTTGGTCATCGGCAGGATCATTCGTCAGGCGAATTGGTTCGCTGCCGTCCTTGTTGATTTGATAAATCTCCCAGTTCCCATCCCGCTCGGATTGGAACACGATCCGCTCACCATCTGGTGACCAGGCAGGATAACCATCTCTCCCTGAAGATCTAGTGACTCGTTGAACATCGCTGCCATCGCTATTCATTACATAAATCTCAAAATTGCCATCCCGGTCGGAGTGAAAGGCAAGTTTTGAACCATCCGGTGACCAGGCCGGGAAGCTATCATTGACGAAATTTTCTGTAAGCCGGGTTAGAATGCCACTGTCAACCTCTAATACGTAAATCTCTTCATTACCATCCCGGCCGGACATAAAGGCAATTTTTTCGCCATCTGGAGACCAGGCAGGATATCCTTCACCACCAGGGAATAAAGTTAAGATCGCTTCTCCTACACTTCCATCAGCGCGGCTTAACTTAATCGAGGTTGGAGGGATACCGGATGAATAGGCAAGTAATCCTTGATTAGGGTTTAATAACCTTTCCAGCACTGATTGGGCGTATTCCTCAGCGTCAGGCTCTAATCCTAATTCCAGTGCGGTTTCCAGATCTTCAACCGCCTGCTCATCCCCGAGGTCTGATTTAATCAAACCACGTAAATAGTATGTAAAGGCATCCTGATCATCGAGTTCAATCACTCGATCAAAGTCTGCAAGGGCAGGTTCGAGTTCTTCTGAGAAGAGATGAATTCTTCCTCGCTGGTAGTATGCATCTACACATCCCGGATCCATAGCGATCGCTTCAGTGTAGTCCGAGATCGCAAGCTCAAATTCTTCCTGATCACGGTAGACGTTCCCCCGGTTGTAGATCGCATCGACATGATCAGGATTGAGGCTAAGTACTTTGGTGTAATCCGCGATCGCCAGATCATACTCCCCCATCCTGCGGTAAACAATGCCGCGATTGACATAAGGCGAATCGGACATAGGATCGAGTGAGATGGCGGTATCGAGATCGTTGATCGCCATATCTAACTCTTCTAATTCTGCGTAGGCCCATCCCCGACTTGTATAATAATCTCCTTCTTCGGATTCGAGCACAATGGCTTGATCGTAGAACTCGATTGCCCGTTCAAAGTCTCCGTTCATACCAGCAACGATTCCCAAACCGACATGGCTAGCGGCATGATCTGGATCAAGCTCAATCGCATGATTAAACTCTTCGATTGCGAGTTCCAAATCACCTTGTAGTGTGAAGGTGAATCCCAGGTGATAGTAAGCATCTACAAGAGAAGGGTCCAGTTCGATGGCCTGGTCAAACTCCTGAATGGCTCCTTCCAGGTCTCCTGATTGAGCGAGGCCAGCTCCAAGTGAATTGTGGGCGACAGCATCGTCAGGAACAAGCTCAATCGCTTTGTTGAAGTCGGAAATTGCCAAATCCAATTCTTCCGAACTGGATGATTCGACACTGCATACGCTGAGATTAATTCCTTCTGCATCACCTTTCTTCACGTATGCATAGCCGCGATCCAGATATGCTGCTTGATTTTCTGGGTCTATTTCAATCGCCTGGTCAAAGTCTGTTATGGCGCGGTCATAGTCCTCTTTATCTAAGAAAACATATCCGCGGTGGTTGTATACTTCAGAGGTTTGATAACCCAACTTTATAGCCTCATCGAAATCTGAAAGCGCGGCTTCCAAATCGCCTGTCTCCACGTAGATCACAGCACGATTGAAGAATGCATCTGGATTTTGTGAGTCAATTTCAATTACTTGGTTTAGATCTGCCAGGGCAGCTTCCAGGTTATCTGATGCTAAGTGAAGTAATCCCCGCTCCAAAATCGCCTGGCTGTGTTGAGGGTCAAGATCGATCGTCGCATCGTAATCCTTGATCGCTTGTTCGTTATTGCCCAACTCGCTATTAATCTTTGCGCTTTGGTAAAAAGCCGCATTCGATTGGGGATCGAGCTTGGTGACTTGGACAAAATCAGCAAAAGCCGCATCTAAATCGTTTAACTCCAGGTAAATTTGTCCCCGGTCGAAGTATGCTGCGGTCAATTCAGGATTTGATTCAATCGCCTGATCGAAGAATTCGAGTGCTTTATCGAATTCCTTCTGTTCGAAATATTCGACCCCCTCTTCATATAGAGTCTCAGCGCTGGGTGCGCAAGCGCACAATGCACATGCCAGAAAAATCACTGTGGTCAATGCTAACGCTTTGGTTGAATTAAGAATAGTCATGATATTTCCTCCCAGGTACTTGATTTACTGTTGAAATGAATATTCTAATCATTTGAATGCTCATAGTCGAACTGGCTATTTATTCCTTTATGG
>CALBUI010000249.1 GCA_937968125.1 uncultured Anaerolineales bacterium
GAGCGCTATCAGCGCGGCATCTACCGCTTTCTATATTACCGGATTGGAGATTTGCAAACTGCCGAGGATCTGACCTCAGAAGTGTTCTTGCGGATGATCGAGAAGCTGCCAAATTACAGCGGACGCGCGCTTACATTTCAAGCCTGGCTTTTCCAAATTGCTCGCAACTTGTCTATCGATCATTACCGGAGGATGAGCGTTCGGAAGAATGTCCAGCTGGTGGATGATTATTCCGAGGGAGGGGATGAACCCCTGGACATGGTCGCGAAGGAATTGACAAGTGAAAAACTTTATCACGCTTTGGTGAAATTACCAGATAACCAGCGTGATGTCATCGTAATGCGCTTCGTAGTTGGCTTGCCGGTTAAAGAAGTTGCCCAGTCGCTGCACAAATCAGAGAACTCAGTGAAGGGCCTTCAAAGACGAGCGCTGATGTCATTGCGAGATATCCTAATTGAGTGGGAGGTCACATATGTCTAAACGAGATGATTACTTGGAAGAAAAATTGAGCGAACATGAAATGGGGGCTGAATCCAGGAATTATCTGTTAGGGGAGATTGATTCTGGGGAAGAAACTATCCTGGTGAATATGGCCAATACGATCCGGGATTTGGAGCATCCAGAACAAGATTACGAGACTGTGCAATCAGAGAAGCGCAAAATTATCTCTGCAGCTCGGGAAAGATTTCCAGTGAAACTGGGAATTCGAAGAGTATTAAACGGCCGATTTAAAGGCCAGTGGTTATTTGCATCTGCAGTTGCTGGAGCAGCGCTGGTTCTGCTGATGGCTTTTGTGCTTGCGGCAGGTGTTGGATTGTATTTTGCTGGACCAAGCGGTGCCCAGGCAGCAACTCTGGTTGATGGGACTGGGGAGTTGGAAGTCTCAGATACAGGATTATCTGGAGATTGGCATTCCATATCCAGCGGCGAAATCGTGAAATCCGGGCAGCGTCTCCGAACTGGCGCCGATTCTGGTGTAACATTAGTGTTTTTCGAAGGCTCTCAAGCAACCCTTGGTTCTAATACGGATCTGGTGCTGAGCACAATTGATGGTGATTGGGGGAATGAGCTGCAAGTAGAGCTGATCCAGAACGGCGGTGAAACCGATCACCAGGTTATCCCACTCCAAGGTGAGAAGGCCAGCTACCAGGTCTTGACTCCCTCTGGTTCTGCCACTGTCAAGGGGACTTCTTTTTCAGTTTTGGTTGATGATACAGGTTTGTCTCTTTTTTCTGTTGATACCGGCGAAGTTTTAGTGATAAATGAGGGGGGAGAAACCTTTGTTTCCGCGGGTCAGGGATTGGTTACAGACCTGGGTAAACCGATGGAATCCCCTACTTTCTTATTCACTCTGCAAGGTGAGCTGCAGGATAACATTGGCCCAACCTGGGTTGTAGATGGCGTCGATATCATCATTCGTGATGGCACCCGGATTTATGGTGATCCAAAAGAGGGTGACATCGTTTTGGTCAATGGTCACATCACGAAAGATAATGATTGGGTGGCTCACACAATCGATTCTCCATTCTCGGATGGTAAAGGTGGTACTTTCACTGGCATTGTGACCGCTGTGGGGACAGGTGAGCTGGAGATCAATGGCATCTCGTTTGTATGGGATGGTCAACCACCGGTTGAAGTTGGTGACAAAGTCCGGGTGACCTTCGTAATCACAGATGGTAATTGGGTAATTGAAAACTTATTTCCCCTGGAAAGTAAGGACTATCCCGACGATGATGACAATGGTGATGATGAGCCCGAGATTGAAGCAGAGCTGTTTTTCTACCCTGAAAAAAACAAGGTACAAGCTTGTGAAGTAGAAACAGATGCCGCTAGAGAATTCATAACTACGTTGAACTTTGTCAAAATCGATAATAGTCAGCCCTCAATCGATGTCCTCCTGGATTACGCGATAACCGAAGGTGAGGAATTTGTAGCTGAAGTTATTCTCAGTGCGAACGATGCTGTTCTCACGCCTGAGAGTGTTGTTACGGTAGTTGATGGGACACCGGTAAATATTAAAGTAAAAATTATCATCAAGCCTGAGTACGTACAGCTGCCGCCTGAGGAAGAAATCAAAGTCAAAGTGATCAGCATCGATCCGGATAGTAAGGAATCGATCAGCAATTACTTCGTTGTCAAATGGGAATGCGACGAAGAACTACCAGACGACGACGATGATGATGATGAGAAAGACGGCAATTACTGCACCACGGATGCTATACATCCTCATGCAGCCCAACTCGAAGCTGCATATAGTGATTTAGCGGGGTATGGGGCGACCTATGAAAATATCATGGAATGGTTCTGCGAGTTCAACCTCGGCTTTGGTGAGATTGAGCAGGCTTTCAAGCTATTCAGACTGTATAGAGAAGAATTATTGCTGTTGGACTCGACTTATGAGATTCAAGATATCATCGATATGAGGCTTACTGGTTTGGGTTGGGGGCAGGTCAAGAAAGCAGTGGCCAGCCTGGCAAGTGACGCCTTGCCCGATACCGATGTTGAACCAGGAGCAAAGAAAGAGCCTCCTGGAAAGAGCAAGTCAGAAGAGGCTAAGAGTAAGGAAAAACCGAATAAAAAGAAGAAGGACGATTGAATTTTCTTTGCAACCTACGTCCGGAGTAATAGGATTGATCCCAACCAATTACTCCATTCCTCCGAAGAATGCCCCCACGAAATTAAGGGGGCATTCATTTTGTTTTTGACTTCTCTCCCGAAAGAGGAAATTATTAAAAGAGCCTATTAGAGAAGATCAACCAAATTCTATCCCTTGAGCTAACGGCAGGTCAGGGGAGAAATTGATCGTATTGGTTTGCCTGCGCATGTATGCTTTCCAGGCATCCGAACCGGATTCACGCCCGCCACCGGTCTCTTTTTCACCCCCGAAGGCGCCGCCAATTTCTGCACCGGAGGTGCCGATATTCACATTGGCGATACCGCAATCCGACCCTTCCACGGAGAGAAAGGCCTCAGCAGAGCGCAAGCTATCGGTGAAGATTGCGCTAGATAATCCTTGCGGAACATCGTTGTGAATCTGGATCGCTTGCTCCAAGTGGTCGTATTCCATCAGGTAAAGGATCGGCGCGAAGGTCTCTTGTTTGACGATATCTGTTTGGGAGGGCATTCGGACGATCGCTGGCTCAACGAAATTTGGTCCCAAGTCTGGACGCATCACGCCACCGGTTAGAATCTCTCCGCCTTCATGCTTCGCTTGTTCGAGGGCATCGAACATTTCCTCCACCGCGGATCCATCAACTAAAGGACCCATTAAGGTGCCTTCTTCAAGTGGATTGCCAAGTTTGACTTGCTTATAAGCCGACACTAACTGCCGGGAAAAATCTCCCGCAATGTCCTCCTGGACAATAATCCGGCGAGTTGAGGTACACCTTTGGCCAGCAGTGCCCACAGCTCCAAAAAGAATCGCCCGCAAAGCTAAATCTTGATCTGCATTTTCAGCAACCAGGATGGCATTATTACCACCCAGTTCAAGGATGGTCCGTCCGAAACGTCCAGCAACAGTCTTTGAGACATGCTGTCCGATTTTAGTCGAGCCGGTGAAAGAGATCAACGGCAAACGAACATCCTCAAGTAATAAATCTCCGACCTCCCGACCACTGCCAATGATTAAATTGAAGATCCCGCTCAAGCCATGATCAGCCATGACCCTATTGGTGATGTGCTGCAAGGCGATCCCGCACAGTGGTACAGAAGAAGAAGGTTTCCACAACACTGGATCACCGCAGACTGCCGCGATAGCCGCATTCCAGGACCAGACAGCAACAGGAAAATTGAAGGCGGTAATCACCCCCACCACACCCAAGGGATGCCACTGTTCATACATCCGGTGACCCGGGCGCTCCGAATGCATGCTCAACCCGTATAGCTGGCGTGAGAGTCCTACTGAGAAATCACAAATGTCGATCATCTCCTGGACTTCGCCATGACCCTCAGCGCGGATTTTTCCCATTTCCAGTGATACTAAATCGCCAAGTGGTTCCTTGTATTCGCGCAAGGCATCACCAAGGTCTCGCACAACCTGGCCGCGTTTTGGTGCTGGCAGGCTGCGCCAGGTTTTAAATGCATTATCGGCCTGGCTGATAATCCTCTCGTAAGTCGCAGGAGAGGCCTGGATCACTTTCGCCAGCGCTTCACCGTTGGTTGGATTGTAAGAAACGAGCTCCTTTCCCTGCGGATCCTCGATCCAGCCTTCAGGTCCGCTGCATGCGCCGGGATTGACCTCTTGAATATCAAGTTTCTCTAGGATTGCTTTCATGGATGTTGAACCTCCTGGATCTGGTTATGAGGTGTGAACTGAGAGTTTCAATTTATTTGGGTTCCGAGCATACTGTCTGCAGGGCATTTTACCATCTCAAGATAAGCATTGCCTCTTACACCTTTCCTGGATTTCTGAAATATGACTCAGCGGTTTACCAGGATATCACCCGATAAACCGCTGCTAAATATCGATCCGCTCTCAATGCTCAGATCAGATTGTTTTTCTCAAGTGACTGTTGGATTTCGTTCGATAACGGCTCAACCAGAATATCGCTGATAATTTTGACGGTTGGGTGACTCAGGTAGCCACCTGTCCACCAACGTACCTGGTCAGCTGCCTCTTTATCGCGATCGATATCTCGAAAGTCGTGTTCTACGTTATTCCTGTCGAGGAAACGACGTACATACTGAGTTGCAGCGCACCAACGGGTTCCATACACAACGACATTATTCCCGTTGCTTACCTCGGGTTCATTAATAACGGGTTTTTCGCTCATATTTTGAATCTTATTGGTTGATCTCTTCTAACTGTTCAAAGAGTTCATAGATATCTGGGATGTGATGAATTAACGGTGAGACATGGCTGAAGCGAATATTCCCACCTTTGTCAATGATATATAATGCGCGCTCGGAGAAACCTTCGGTCTTCCGCATTACTCTATACATCTTGGAAACTTCGCCATTGGGGTGAAAATCAGCTAATAGAGGGAAAGTTATCCCTCGAACCAGGGACCAGGCACCATGACTGTAGAGACTGTCCACCGAAATTCCAATCACGACTGCATCCTGCTTTTCAAAATCAGGCAGTTCGCTCTGATAGAGACTTAGCTGGTCGCTGCAAGCCGGACTCCAATCTAAGGGATAAAATACCAGAACGACATTCTTCCCTCGAAAATCGGATAGCGAAACCTGATTCCCATCGGCATCCGGCAAAGTGAAATCAGGCGCCGGAATGCCAACAGGTAAACCCTCATTTTCAGCGGGACCTTCCATTCCTGGCGCGGATTTGTATAGATTGGCAATTTTCTCAAAAGATTGATCCTGTCCGGAATAATTTTGACCAGTCCAAGCCAGCATTTCGCGCCGGCTTTCCTGGATCATGCCGTGCAAAATTGATAAAGCTTCTTTTTCCGACGAATCTTTGAGTTCAGGTTCAAGCTCCGTAAATCGTTGTGATAATTCTGCCATGCGATCATTTGGGATTGCTGTCATAAATCATTCTCCGTTTTGTTAATAAGGCAATTATTCAAGTGTCTCATTATAAACTTGAGCTATAGTTGGTGGTGAACCCTCCGTAAATGCAGTTAAAAAGATATTCAACCTATTATAACAAGGAGTGCCGTTTCAGAGATTCCTTGTATGCATTTCGTAAGAATTGGCAGCCTTCCATTCCCACACCACGGAAGACTCCGTTTGGATGTCTTCTACCTCTCGTGCTCATCCCCAAATGAACTATTCACCAATGATTTTTACTAAAACCCGTTTTCTCCGCCCACCATCAAATTCAGCATAGAAGATCTGCTCCCAAGGACCGAAATCCAGGCGACCGTTGGTCACCGCGACAACGACTTCGCGCCCCATGATCTGGCGCTTGAGATGAGCATCTCCGTTATCCTCGCCAGTTCGATTGTGTCGGTAATGAGAGATTGGTTCATGAGGAGCCAAACCTTCCAACCAATCCTCGTAATCCTGGTGCAGACCGCTTTCATCATCATTAATGAAAACCGAGGCGGTGATGTGCATGGCGTTTACCAAAGCTAAGCCTTCGGTGATACCGCTTTTTCCCAGACCAGATTCGACCTGAGGGGTGATGTTGATCATCGTCCGGCGGGTGGGGATATTGAACCATAATTCTTCTCGATAGCTTTTCATCATTCACTCCAAGACTCATTTTTCTCAATTTTAGACCAAGATGGATTACGGGTCAAAACAAAAATTGGAGTTAGGTTCACCTCGAATGCGCATAGCCACTATATTTGTGAATCCTTTTCACTAATGGATGATCAATCGAAAGAAAAGGAAAGATGAAGAAAGATGTGGTAATAAATGGGTAATAACATTAATGTAACAAGGGGGTAATTTGGGCGTTTATACCATCGAAAGGTTAGTAATTGGTTAGTACTTAAGGACTATTTGGGTTGGAATCGTATTGGAAGCACTTCTAATTATTATGTCCATGAATATCATTTATTTGTTGGAATTGGCACAGCTCTTCTAAGGAGGGCCACCGATTTGTTCTTTATTGGTTTCTGGGTTAATTTGAGATAACTTATTTGGATATTTGCTCCAAAACAAAGCTGATTAATACGATAAACGACGAGCTTCTTATCCAAGTGGAAAAATCAACCTTTCTTCCAGAGACCAATTCAGAGCAAAATACCTGAACAATGATACTTTA
>CALBUI010000250.1 GCA_937968125.1 uncultured Anaerolineales bacterium
TTGGGGTCTTGATAAATGTCATCCTGCTCGTGTTGTTGGTCCTGGCGAATAATTTCGGTTGGCTGCAGATGTTTGGCATTTAAGGACAAAGTTTAGTTTATTATTGACTCATCAAAATTGAGCAAGGAGATACTGTGACAGAAGATTACCTGGCTGGCAAGGCAAACCAATATCTGCAAATTCTCTGTGATGAAATTCCGAATAGATGCGTAGGCAGCCCAGGAAACCGACATGCGACTGATTTCTTCGCAGAGAAAATGAACGTCTACGGTTTCCAAACTGAAACTCCCCAATTTGAATGTATCGACTGGCTCGAGGGGGAAGTGAATCTCACTCTGGCAGGCGAATCGTACCCTGCCCGGGTCAGTCCATATTCATTGGGCTGCGAGGTGACTGCACCGCTCGCGGTGGCAACCTCTTATGAGGAATTAGAAAATGCTGAGGTATCGAAAAACATCCTTTTGCTGCGGGGTGAAATCGCTAAAGAGCAGCTGATGCCCAAGAACTTCACTTTCTACAATCCGGAGCACCACCAGCGGACTGTCGCTCTCCTGGAACGCAAAAATCCCTTGGCGATCATCTCGGCTACTTCTCGCGATCCTGAGCTGGCTGGGGGTATTTACCCCTTCCCATTAATCGAGGATGGGGATTTCGATATCCCCTCTGTTTATACAACCGAAGAAATTGGGGCTGAGATGGCTCAGAAAACCAATCAGGAGGTTTCCTTGAAGTTCGAGGCCACCCGGACGGCATCTACTGGATGCAATGTGGTGGCCCAGAAAGGCGAAGATCCAACTCGACGCATTGTAATCTTCGCCCATATCGATGCCAAGATCAACACACCCGGAGCCCTTGATAATGGTACTGGTGTGACTGTGCTCATGCTCCTGGCTGAACTGCTGAAAGATCGCTCAACCTCCTTCACGATCGAGATAGTTGCCCTGAATGGCGAGGACTACTATTCTGCTCCCGGTGAGATACTCTACCTGCAGGAGAATCCCAACCAGCTGCAGGATGTTTTGTTGGGGATAAATCTGGATGGTGCCGGGTATATCGATGGAAGAACCGCTTATTCGTTGTACGATTGCCCAGCAGACATTGCTGGAGAGATCCACAAATCATTCGCTGATGAGAACATTTTCCTCGAAGGGGAGCAGTGGTACCAATCCGATCACTCCCTATTCTTGATGAACGACCGCCCTGCCCTGGCAGTTACCTCTGAGAAATTCATGCACCTCTCCACCTACATCACCCACACGGAAAAAGATACTCCTCAACTGGTTGATTACGGAAAGTTGGCCGAGATTGCATTGGCATTGAGGAACCTGCTGCTTGGCCTGGATGGCCAAAAAATATAAATCCAATAATTTTCTGGTAATAAGAAAAATAACAATCATCAGCCCAACATCCTGGAGGGTGACTGGGTTAGTAGTTAGTGTCCCAGACACGATTCCACATAGCTCCATTTAACCTCTTGACAGGCGGGAAAGAAACGTATATAATCATGGCAATTATATTTGTGACACAAAGTTAACTTCACTGCAAATATATTTACGTAATCTAAGGAGCTTGAATATGTCTTACGAACTTGATATGGAAGAAATTGAACGCCAGGTATACCTGTCCTACAGCGAGGATGGATTAGTGGACATCGCCATCGGCTCGGTAATCATGGTCTGGGGACTCATGCTTTTAGGTGAACCGTCTGGATTGATCGGGCTGCTCGGGTTGTTAGGCCTGGGCATCTGGTATCTGGGGAAGCGGTTCATCACCATTCCCCGCATTGGCACCTTCCAACCCGGACCGAAGACCGAGCGCAAATTGACCAACCTGGCCGTTTTCCTGGTCCTCCTGGGCTTGATCGCCTTCTTGGGGATCCTGGCCAGCAGGGCCTTCGGCAGTACCTTCGCCACAGATCACCCCCTCGGCATCCTGGGCCTGGTCATCGCCTCGGGAGTTGCGTTGCTGGCCTACCTGCTGAATGCAACCAGGATTTACATCTATGCCCTGGTTCTATTCGTCGCTTTCGCCGGGGGTGAGATCCTGGCCGGCACCGTGACCAGATTCGATGTTTTCGCTGCCTCCGTCATCGTCGGCGGCGGCCTGATCTTGATCTCGGGGCTGATCGTCCTCCTGCGCTTCATGCGTAAATACCCCCGCCCCGAGCTGGAGGCATAATGATAGCCAAGGATCAGAACAAGGAAGCCGCCAATTTACCTGAGCTGGACAAGGTCGTGCACGAACCGGCCCGGCTCAAGATCCTTGCTTATCTCTCAGTTGTCAAGAGCGCGGATTTCGTCTTCCTGCTCAGCCGCACCGGGCTGACCTACGGCAACCTTTCCTCCCATATGAGCAAGCTCGAAGAGGCAGGCTATATCGAAGTGGAGAAGGAAATCAAGGACAAACGCCCACACACCATGCTTTCGCTCACAGATGCGGGAAGAACCGCCTTCAACGACTACCGGCAGAATATGCTCGAACTGCTTGGTGAAGAGTGAAATCCTGAATAACCCCCTACAAAAAAAGCCCCAGCAGCTCATTGCCATCTGGGGCTTTGTCCTTACTTGAATTATCAGATCAAAATATGCTAGTGATTGCGCAATGTCACCGGCAAAACCACCCGCTGGTAGCCAGCAAAGCGGGCGCGAATTTCATAATCCGATCCAGGCGCATCATCCTCATAGACGACTAAACAAGTTCCCATTGGAGCACAGGCTACCGCAGGAACTTTTTGATTATATACGTAATGATCAATCGGATACTCTGATCCATCTGGTGAATTTTGCCCCGCCATCACATCCCGACCATAGACATCCCAGTTCGTGGCGATATAACGCCAGGCAACCTGGTATCGCCCTCCGTCTCCATACCCAACTGCTGGTTCAACCCGGTGTTTACCAGGATCATTTGCCAGGCTGATGAAGGGCTGCAGCGCGCCATCACCTTGAATTCGCCTCCCCCAAATACTCGTTTTTGTACCGTGCTCCTCCGTCCAGACTGCCAGGTATTCATCAGGACCGGCAGCCAGGGCAACACCATCCTGGGGCGGCAGGCCGGAGGGCGTGATCGAAAACTCGCTGAGCACCGGCCAGGACATGTTGTAATTAGTCCGCACCCCAATAATATCCCCATCAGTGGAAGAAAATGAATGGCGAGTATAAGCGATCAGGTACTCATTTCGAGTGGGGTTGTAAACCACATCCGGCAACCGCCGGACGACGTTTGACGAACTGGCAATATAACGCCAGCTCAGGAGCATCCCATCGCTGGCTCTTATCCGTTGGGCTTTAATATCTCTTAGATTTCCTCCCAGACAGGTGATGCAATTCTCCCAAACGACAAGGTATTCGTCATTCTGGCCGTTATAAGCGACCACTGGATACCAGTCCCAATCGGCATCATAGTCAATGTAATAACCCGATCCAGGCACCCCATCCGAGCTGACAGGCACCACGGCGATATCGTAATTAGTTGCATCAATCCGTTCATAGAAGACCACCAGGTATTTATCCTGCTTTTCGCTGTAAGCGACATCCGGCCTTAATAATATCCGGTTGGTGAAATGCTGGATCGGAAAAGCAGGCCCGATTTTCGTACTGGTTGGATCTACCCGCTGGCCGAAAATCGCATATTCCCCTCCATGAATCTCTTCTTCCCACACAACCAGGTACTCATTGTGTTTGCTGTTATAAGCAACAGCTGCATTATGGTTTTCACGTCCATCGATCCTGATATCGAAAAATGGCCCCAGTGGCGGCCAGGCGAGAGTGGCACCTAATTCTTCACCCCGAGATTCATCTTTGAAATCAACCTCAGCGAAAGCGAACCCGCTGATCAGGATCGAAGCTAAGAAAACACCCAACATTATCCCCTTAAGCAATTTGCGTTTCATACGTGTTGCCTCCTTAAGTCCAACACATCTATTTGCCCTATTCAATTATGTAATGATTAAAGATTTTTGTTATGTTCTCCCTCCCCGGTACAGTCCTCGATGTATTTTGCCAATTCAGAATAGCATCTAATTATTCGAAAGTCAAGAATTTCACCTCAAGTTCGGACAAGAGTTCGGACAAACCTATTTTGGATGTCATTGCGAGCGTTTTTTGCGAAGCAATCTCATCACTGGGAGATTGCCACGCCGCAAGGAGAGCGCTTGCGGCTCGCAATGACAGGCACTTGGGTTCTGA
>CALBUI010000251.1 GCA_937968125.1 uncultured Anaerolineales bacterium
GCGGCCATGAATCCCTGTCCTTGTGGCTATTTCGGGGATCCGCTCAAACCCTGCACCTGTTCTTCTTCAGCTGTGACCCGATACCAGAAACGGATCTCTGGTCCATTGCTGGATCGGATCGACATCCATGTTGAAGTCCCCAGGGTAGATTATGAAAAACTGAGTGATGACCGCTATGGTGAACCTTCCGCCGCGGTTCAAGCTCGAATTGAGTCCTCACGGACAATACAGCGCAAACGGTTCAATCAGGCAGATTCGAGTCCGGATGATAATGTTCCTCACCTGACCTGTAATTCAGATATGAATCCGGCTGAGATTAGAAAATATTGCCAGCTGGATACCACTTCCCAATCACTGATGCGGTCAGCTATGAACCAAATGCAGCTATCCGCGCGTGCCTACCATCGGGTTTTGAAACTATCCCGAACGATCGCAGACCTGGCGGGAGAAAGTCGAATTGGTCCCGAACACCTGGCTGAAGCGCTGCAATACCGGCCAAAGCTGGAACTGGTTTAATTCCTATTTTTTATACTCCGCAAAATTTATGTTGTAGCAATGTGCCGAATTCAAATATTCAGCCATCCACACCAGCACCGACTAATCAAACACCGATCAGTTCATCGGAATTAACAACTATTTCACCCCGAGGTTGCTGCGACTATACGCAAGAGCCGCATTCCCAGACCCAAAACAGTGTCGAGTTTCGGGATATTAATGATTTCACCCTAGAAGGTGAATTCATTAATCCCAGCCTTGGCACCAGAAAAAAGGTAGTGTATTCATTATCTGCTTGAGCTAGAACCACCAGACAGATTCGAATTAGGTACAAATCAACTGAAACAGAGTACCAAGTATATTGCGAACAGTTTTGAACGTTTAACTAGGCTTATCGCCGGAAGAAAGCAGTAAATTTTGACAATATGGGCTTGAAATAACCTATGCCAACCTGCAATTATTAATTATTTTGATTGGAGAAACCTGAAACAAATTATCCAATTAATCGTTTAAAACAGTAACTGCATACTCTTATGTAAGCTCTTTTGCCTGTCACCACGGATATAATTGCTTACACATCACCAACTTAAAGGGTTTTTTCAATTAAATTACTCTGGCATAATCCTTTGTCAGTAATTAATAATTTAGGTAGGGAATAGAACCATGGCATTAGTAATGAATAGAATTGATACCGATATTTTTATCTCTCCTCGGTTTCATCAGGCCGTCTCACTCCATGTGCTCAAGAATTTACTCAAACGAGTTGAAGCACAAGTTCCCCTGTTACTAGGAGTCCACGGTCCATCGGGGGAAGGCAAAACCTTTCAATGTGAACACATCTTAAAAGACATGGGTGTCAAGCGCTTTTTGGTTTCCGGTGGTCAGCTCGATAATCCTGTTGCCGGGCATCCTTCGGCCTTTATTCGTCAGACATATATCCGGGCAAGCGAAAGCATCCGCAGCGGTGAAGCCAGCCTGGCAGTCGTTCTGGTAAACGATGTTGATACCGGTCTCGGTACCTGGGGAAAATCAGAGAAACACACCATAAATCAGATAAACGTATTTGGTGAATTGATGCACCTGGTAGATTACCCCTCCCTTGTGGATGGAAAAGAGACCACCCGCGTGCCGATCATCATCACCGGGAATGACTTTACGAAACTCTACAACCCTCTCGTACGCGCTGGCAGGATGTCAGCCTTTGAATGGATACCCACCACGGAAGAAAAGGCAGAAATTATTCAAGCCATATTTCCCGAGCTCAACAACGAAGAATGCTACAAATTGGTGGTCGAATTAAACGAACAGCTGATGGGCGAGCTGCCTGAACAGATCAAGTTCCTACCAGTTGCCTTCTTCTCCCATCTCAGGTCTAACCTTTTGGATGAAGACTTGTGGGCTGAAGTGGAAGACGGAGGTTTAGACAAAACGGTTGATTCCATCCTAAGAGGCTATGAACCCGACTTATCCCAGAAGATTTATTACGACCGGGTGCTCGAAAAAGGTAAAGAACTCGCCCGCTCTGGGAAGCTGATCAACCACCTGCAAGCATCAGACATAGTAAATTGGCGCCAATGAACAAACATCGTTGATATAAACACAAAGACCCTGAGGATGGAAACCCCAGGGTCTTATGATTCGCGAACCTAAATTTTTACTCTACTATGGTGAATGATGTGCCAGTAGTTACACCATCCCAATTGAAACCTGCTGCGACAACATTGGTCACCGTTACGGAGTAACTGCCTGGAGCCGTCCCACCTTGGCCTTTCCTGTTTGGCGCAGTTGTGGCCCATGAGACTTCAACCATCCCAGCATTGTCGCTAGGTCCCGAAAGGGGGAGTATATCTGGTTCTGGTCCGCTAATGGTCATATCGACCGTTGCATTCGCCACCGGCAGTCCGGTGCCCGTGTCTACCACATAAGCACGTACTACCACGGTATCCCCGGCACTGAACAAGTCAGTGAGGGTGAAGGTCTGGTTTTTGCCTTTACCTGTGTAATGTCCTGTCTCGATCTGGTTGACACCAACGCGTGCCTGCCCCGGATTGTTAGGGATGGCACAGATGATATTGCTGAAGCCGGATTCGCAGTCTGTATACAGTGAAGCGACTTTATAGCAGTATTCGCCCCCGTTGATCACGCTGGTATCGGTGAATGTGGTGGTGGTGAAACCAACCAAGCTGACCAGTTGAGCTTTGCCAGCTTGATCGTAGTAAACCTGATATCCCACGACATTTTGATCAGCTGATTCATCACTCCATTCCACTGCAACCTGCTGGTTGCCTGGAGTGGCAGAGATTAGTGTCGGAGTCGGTGCGGAACAAATCGGTGTTGTAGAGTGCCAGGTAGCTGTCGCCATGGTATGTGGCGCTGCCATGCCGGTTTTTAGCCAGGCATCCAGCAGATTATCCCCTTCAGCGCCCAGGAAAACGTTTTGCTTGTCGTTCGCTAGGTACAGAAACTGGATGTATTCCCAACTGGTGGGCTGGTATAGCAGGCTGATAACCGCATGATCCGCCCCGCTCGGGGGATTGAGAGAGACTTCGTCCCAATAGTTGTATGTTCCACCTGAACCGCCGCCATATTGGGTTGCTGGAACCGGCAGCGCATTGCGTTTGCGCGCTTCTTCATAATTAAAGCCGTAGGGGGGGATCCGGTTGTCTTTGACGACTTTGTCATTGAGCACAAAGTGGAAAGTCTCGGCGTAAGAACCAGCTGGCTGAGCGGCGAGCTCTCCAAGAGTTAAATCAGGTACACCTGTCATTGTCAACCGGTCAAAGCTGAGAGGCATATTCGGATCATATCCCAAGTCTGAAAGACTCTTTGCCCATTCCTGGGACATGCCGTAATGAGCTTCGTAAATCTTGGTGTTGGGATCGTACAGGTTTAGGATTGTGTCGACCTGTGTGGTAGTGCCGTTGATATCAACAGAGAGACTTCCATATTCACCATCTTCGCGCAGCAAAGCCCCATTCTTGTCATACCATTTGATGTTGAGCCACATGCGTCGACCTTCCGGATAACCTGAGATCAATTTGTGTCCAGTCAGGTTAGTAACCTTTAGCTTATTACCTTGTACTTCGAGCGATGCCGCCAAATCTAGCTGCTGGCGAGCGCGGTCTTTACCAGCATTGAGCGCATCAACCTGTACCGTGGTCAACCCGCTCCCTAACCGCAATGTGCCAACTGCCTCCTGGTATAGGATCGCATCGGGTATCCAGTAGTTGCCACCTGTCAAATCATGTAATGGCAAGTCAGTTCGAATTGGAGCACCCTTCTTGTTGCAACCAGGGCCGGTTGTAGGACGCATATGACAGGTCTGGCAGGTGAAATATCGCGGAGTGGTGTCTGCATAATCGCCCAAAGAGGCATTGTAGATAGCTTCTATAGCCCCAGCCTTCAAGTCAGCCGGCAGATTGACATAGTCGGACACCAAAGTGCTGGAGAGCGCGCCTGAGTAGAACTCGCTGTAGGTACGCTCAACAATACCATATTGGTAGGGGAAGTTGTTGAAGGCAGCTTTACCATCCACTGCCCCTCCCAGTTGTCCATTAGCTGTGACCGGATCGCCCGTTTCTTGTGTTCCATTATTTGGAGCCAGATTGCCTACCACCGGATTGGATACGTCATGGCAGGAGCCGCAGAAATCTTTGGAGCGATGGAAATTTGACTGCATGGCCTGGTGGCGAGCAGTTGCGTCATCATAGGGTCCCAACTTATCGGAACCTCCCCATAACGAGAGAATACCCGAACCATAATAGCCATTCATTCCATCATTGGCAACAAATGGCGGGTTCATAACCCCGAGATGCTCCCCATTGTTTGGATTTGTCATCTTGTGACAAGTATCGCAGTCTACTCCATCCGAATCGCCAGCGGCTAATCCGCTTCCATCCGTTGGAGTTGAGCGACCAGCCAACCAACCCCCAGAGCTGTGACAGCGGATGCACAAATCACCGGCGCCATCGAAATCCTGCTCGGCAATCGCCAGTGTAGCCCAGAAAATCGGATCGCGTCCAGCATTGGCCATCATGCTACCGCGCCAGTTAAACGCTGGTTCGACTGAAGTATTGTAACCGCCATGACAATTGTCACATTTATCAGGCGATTCCAGGTTACCGATATCCCCTGGTTGCGTTCCTGGTTGCTGGATATCAGTTGGTACGACATCCGCTGCTAAAGCTATTCCAGTAATTAAAACTACCACTAGAATTGTTATTAAAGTGCCAATGCGTTTCATATCACACCCTCCTCTCAAATTGAAATTAATATCGGGAATTACTTTGTATCATATAACATATGTCCCTCCTTAACTCGAATTATCAAACGGCTGATTTAAGAAGGAAAACTAATGATTCAAATTGCCTCCTTTAAAATTTTCGTATTCACTTCAAAAATTAATTGGAATCAATAAACAACAAAAAAATATCCACCTATATGGTTATCATTTTACAAAATTTTTAATTTTCTGACAAGTGATGAATATCACTAATGTGCCAAAAGCGAGAATAAAAAACCCAAATAAATTACTTCGTTTACTGGAATACTTCGTCTCAACCGTCACTATGCAGTTATTCTGGTGTTAATTCTTGTAGGTTCTTCATAAACTTTCACACCATCAACAACTCCTGGAAACCATTTTTACCAACCATCAATTTCAAATATCGATAAAGGATTCAGAACCTATTGTTGATCTAGATTTGGCAAATAAGAAATTCCCATTTATAATCTTGGCTTGGTTTGAAGCAGGTCAATAAAATAATTACCAGTCTGTAATTCAAAGGAGAACTGATGACTGAAAATAAAACCTCCCAGGTCATCCCGTTTTACGAGCAACCACAAGTTCAACTGCTAAATATCCCCATCGAAAGTGGGATACCATTCGGATTCGAGCGCATATCTAATCCGGAAATTGGCATTGGCGGCGCGTATGGAACCTGGGGAATGAGTTACGACAATGCGAGCTTGCCGGATTTGATTGAGAGAAGCACCGGATCACCTCTTGATGATAATGAACGCATGGATCTCGCGCCGTTGGGATTTGTTCATCGTCACCATGTGCCTCTCAATCTTCCAGAAGAAGTACATGCCGAGGTCGAGACAGAAGTAGGCGCCCGGTTGCTGAAAGAGGCCGCAAATGCTTCCGGATGGGAGCCTGAGGAAGTAGATGCTGTTTTGATCGGTACTAGTGGTCCTCCTTCTGAAAACTTCACCGATCAAATTTCTCAGAAAGCCGGAATTCGTGATGACGCGTTAAAAGTCAGTGTTCACAAAGCCTGTGATGGATCTGCAGGTGCTTTGCATCTGACACTAAATCCAGAACTTGCCTATAACAAGATTTCGAAAACGAATTTGGCAGAAAAGCTGCTAGGCAAGAAGGTTCTGGTTGGCGGCATTGAAGGGTTAAGCCGCTTCGTGCAAAAATCTTTTGATAAAAATGCGCTACAGCTTTTCGGAAATGGGGCGGGAATTATTGGATTAATTCCCGGCAAATCGATGGAGTTCTTGGTCGGGGACACTCAAGAAGTATACGATGAGCAAGGCGTTCTGGCGGTTACTATGTATTACCCGCATACCGGTCAACGGGTTGAGGGTCAATCTATGGTGGAAGTAACGGAAGTAGACCCAAATCACATTCGCTTTGCTGGACTAATGCACGAACCAAACAATGGATTGCCTGTTATCATGGCAGGATCGATGGGCATGGTGAAGCTGTTTGTGCGCAATGGGGTTGAGATAGTACGCAAAGTCTACGGTTCCTATCGCGACAAAATGGGTCAGCTGGGGACAATTGGTAAATCGATTGAGGTGGCGATTGTCCACCATGCCAACCTTAAAATCAATTCTCTTAAACAAAAAACCCTCAACAAAGAAGGTATTTTTGTCCCCATGCCATGGGTGATCAGAGAATTTGGCAATGTCAGCGCAGCTTCCAACATGATCGCCTTTTTGCGCGAGCTGCCCAGTTTGAAACCTGGCGACCATATCATGTTTGATGGATTTGGAGCAGGCACCTATTATGATGTATTTGTAGTTTCCTTGGGCAGCCAGGGAGAATAGAAACGCCTCATTCTTGGGGCACTATTTTTGAAATACTGTGGGAATCTAAAAGTGGCGATTTTGTAAATCGCCACTTTTTATGTGAGCAACCAGCAAAATCAATGTTTTAGAATTTGGGAAAGGAAAAGCTTCGTGCGGTCCTCTTGAGGATTGTGGAATAAATCATTCGGTGTACCACTCTCAACGATCAATCCCTCGTCAAAGAAATACATCCGGTCTGCTACTCCCCTGGCGAAGCCCATCTCATGGGTGACGACAACCATCGTCATCCCACTCTGAGCTAACTCGATCATCACGTCTAATACTTCTTTGATCATCTCAGGATCTAGAGCAGAAGTTGGCTCATCAAACAGCATGATTTTTGGCTGCATCGCCAGGGCTCGCGCGATGGCTACACGCTGCTGCTGCCCTCCTGATAGCTGCCCGGGGTATTTCAGAGCCTGTTCTGGTATCCCCACCCGCTCCAAGAGCTGCATCCCTATCTCATCCGCATCTTGTTTCTTCCATTTTCTGACCCAGATCGGCGCTAAAGTGACATTGGATAGTACTGTCAGGTGGGGAAATAGGTTGAATTGCTGAAAGACCATGCCCGTTTCCATGCGAATCTTCTCGATATTGCGCACATCATGGCTCAATTCGATGCCATCCACGATAATATCACCGCGTTGGTGCTCCTCCAAGCGATTAATCGTGCGGATGAAGGTCGATTTCCCAGATCCTGATGGGCCAAAAATGACCACCACTTCACCCTTGTGGACTTCCATGGTGATCCCTTTGAGGGCTTGAAAATCACCGAACCACTTTTCGACATCACGGGCGATGATGATCGGCAGCTCATCTCCATTTTGTTCGCTCATAATAATCTCCAATTCAATCAGGTGATCCCTGATAGAACCTTACCTTATCTTTCTCCCACACCGAGGACAGATTCCAATCGCCGACTGGCATGCGACATCATATAACTCAATATCCAGAACACTACTGCGATAAAACCATAAACTTCCATTTGCAAACCAATATACTCTGGATCAGAATTAACGACGGATCGCCCAATTGCAAGCAGTTCAAGCACCGCTACACCAGAAGCCAGGGTTGTATCCTTGAACAAGCTGATAAATTGACCAACAATGGGTGGAATTACTGCCCGTAAAGCCTGCGGCAGCACAATTAATGCTGTAATTTGAAGACCTGAATGACCAAGCGCCTTGGCAGCCTCGGTTTGCCCATAAGGGACTGCGGCTAAACCCCCGCGCACATTCTCTGCGGTGTATGCCGCGCTGAAGATTGTCATGCCGATCAAAGCCCGGATCAGCCTGTCCAATCTAATCCCAGTGGGCAGAAACAGCGGCAGGATCAATGAAAATAAGAACAAAATGCTGATTAGTGGAACTCCCCGAATAGCTTCGATGAATATGGTGCAAATTCCCTTGATTATAGGAAGTGAGGATCTCCTTCCTAAGGCTAACATTACACCAATTGGAAAAGACAAAGTTATTCCCCCAATCGCCAAAAGGAGGGTTACTATCAACCCGCCCCAGAGATTGAGAGGCACGATCTCCAATATTCCGAGGAAAGGAGTACCGTATAGAAGTATCCCTGTGAACAAAAATGACACTAACCAGGCAATTAAAACCACTCGCGGCGTGATCCTGCGTAGATCACCGACGAAATATCCAATGGCCATAATACCAATGCTTGCAATCAAAGCAGCTCTAGTCGCAATCGATAATGTGGGTATGGGATACGGCCAAAGAGCCAATACCAGCAGGAA
>CALBUI010000252.1 GCA_937968125.1 uncultured Anaerolineales bacterium
GCTGAACACCAGTGCCTGGAAGTATATCCGCATGCCTGTTTTGCTTCCTTGCTAGAACACCTGCCCTTTACCAAGCATTCACTGGAAGGTCGCATCCAGCGCCAGCTGGTGCTCTATAAATGTGATTTAAATATCCCCGATCCGATGTACATTTTTGAGGAGATCACCCGCCATCGCCTGATGCAGGGGATTTTACCGATCGAGGACCTTTACCAAGTTGAAGAGCTGGATGCAATGGTGGCTGCTTTCACCGCCTGGATGGCAGGCACCCAGCCCGATCAGGTATCAATGCTGGGGGATTCAAGGGAGGGTCAGATTGTAATCCCTACCCCCGAAATTCTGAGCAGGTATCCATAGTAGATATGCCCGAACATAATACGAGATTGATCATCAACCCCAATGCGGATTTAGGACGCGCCTGGAGGTGGGGAACCGATTTGCGTTCGGTAGTTGAGGAGTTTGGCGGCGCGGACTGGACTGGGACAGTTTACCCGACCCATGCAACAGATTTAGCTCGCCAGGCGGCGGAAGATGGCTATGAGCTGGTGATCTCGGTCGGGGGAGATGGGACGACTCATGAAGTGATCAACGGCCTGATGCAGGTTCCCGCAGAACATAGGCCGCGCCTGGGGATCGTGCCCGTCGGCACGGGGAATGATTTTGCCAGCAATGTCGGCATGCAGACGGAACCGGCCAAAGCGATGCGCCAGGTGTTCACCGGAGAACCTAAGCATATTGATATTGGTCAAATTCAAAGTGGTTCGCGCCTGGAATATTGGCAAAATACCCTCGGCATAGGATTCGATGCCAAGGCTACGATCCACTCACGCAGTGTACCGGTGCTGAGTGGATTTCCGGTTTATTTGATTGCGGCGATCCGAGCGATCATGTTGGACCATGATCCCGCGATGATAAAGTTTGAATCTGACCAGGAAAGCTGGGAGGATGAAAACCTGTTGATCGTGCTCTGCAATGGGCCCCGGGAAGGGGGTGGATTTCATGTGGCTCCCGAAGCCAAGGTTGATGATGGCTGGTTGGACTACGCGGCCATCACCAACGTCTCACGGCCGATGATGTTCCGCTTGATTCCCGAGGTCATGAACGGCACTCACGGGCGCTTTCCGCAGGTGCGGATCAACAAATTCCGGGAATTGAACATCACCGCTGATCGACCGCTCGTGATTCACACGGATGGTGAGATCTTTGCTGGCTTTGGCACCGATGTGCGCGAGATATCTGTGAAGATATTACCCTCCGCTTTGGAAGTAATTATCTAATTCCTGTGAAGTGATTTAATGCCTGATCTTGCTCAGAGCCTGGGTAGATATGACCTGGGATATTTACAGATTGCAGCCGAATTGTGGGGGATCGAATTTACTGCCAGTGAGCTCAACCAGGGAATCGAGATACTGGCGTCGATCATGCTTGATGAGCAGCTGACCCGGGAGATCATTGCTTCGCTGCCCATGGAAGCTCAAACGGCTATTGCCGATCTGTTAAACAACGATGGCCGCCTGGCATGGTCGTTTTTTAAACGCCGGTATGGAGAAGTACGCGAGATGGGTTCAGGACGCAGGGATCGGGCCAGGCCATACCTGGAACCGATCTCGACCGCGGAAGTGCTCTTCTACCGGGCATTGATCGGACGCACTTTTTACGATACCCCTAGCGGACCTGAAGAGTTCGCTTATATTCCAGATGATTTATTGCCTTTGTTGGAAGCAGGGCGGGTGAAACGAGACCAACCCCTGGGGCGAGCGGCGCGACCCGCTGAGCATGATCACATACTGCCCATTTCAGACCACATCCTGGCTGATGCCTGCACGACGCTGGCCGGACTGCGCATGGGGCTGGCGGGGATAGAGGCCCATTTCTTCCCTTATCCTGGAAAGTACCCCTTGACAGATAATTTCTTGAAGGTACTTTTAGATACAGCTGGTTTACTGGATGAATCTGGTGTTCCCAGTCCGGAGCCAACCCGCCTCTTCCTCGAATCTGGGCGGGGGCAGGCATTGGCACAACTGGTTAGCAGCTGGAGAAAATCTAAGCAGCTAAATGAGCTGGCTCTATTGCCGGGTTTAATCCTGGAAGGGGAATGGCGCAACGATCCCCTGCTGGCGCGAGGAGCAATTCTTCAGTTCCTGCAATCCATCCCTGATAACACCTGGTGGAATATTGATACTTTTATCGACACCATCCGCCAGAATTATCCGGATTTTCAGCGCCCCGCCGGAGATTACGATTCCTGGTTCATCCGCAAGGCCGGGCAGAATGATACCGAGGAACCCGAGTATTTACGCGGCTTTGAAAACTGGGACCAGGTGGAAGGCGACCTGCTTCGCTTTATGATCACCGGGCCGCTGCATTGGCTAGGGATACTTGATCTGGCCACAGCAGGTGAGGGTCAACCACCAACCGCATTTCGAAATTCAAGATGGGCGGAGGCCCTGCTCCAGGGCGAGCCACCTGAAGGCTTATCCCCTGAGGATGAGAAGCTCCTGGCGCGTTCGGATGCCAGGTTGGTCCTCTCCGTCCGTGTGCCGCGTTCAGTGCGGTATCAAATTGCCCGGTTCAGCGAGTGGGATAAGCTCGACCGGGAGTCTTATCACTACCGGCTGACGCCACCAGCTCTAAATAGGGCGAGTGAAAGTGGCTTGCTCACCAGTCATTTGCTTACATTACTGCGCAATCAAGCTGAAGCAGTGCCACCCAGCCTAATCACAGCACTTGAACGCTGGGACCAGCATGGGCGACAGGCGCGCATAGAAAAGGTACAGGTTTTGCGGCTCACTACCCCAGAGATTTTGGAGGCGCTGCGCGCTTCACGAGCAGCGCGCTTTCTGGGCGATCCCCTTGGGCCAACCACGGTGATTGTTAAGTCTGGCGCGCAGGAGAAGGTCTTGGCTGTTCTATCTGAGATGGGATACCTGGGAGAAATTATCGACTGATCGTTTATAAAGAATGATAATTTCCTGTGAAGAAAGTTTTCGGATTCGTGAAAAATTTCACCAACTTGATTTGTAATAAGATTTTGGCTATAATGTGAAAAAAGGGACATAGTAAACAGCGGGGAAATCATCACAGTAATGGAACAACAGAATAGACTTATATCCGATTGCCATCTAATCATGCCGCTGCATATTTCGCTGCGGCATTTTTTGTTGTCTATCTAGCATAGGGAGGAATTTGAACGATGCAGAAAAACCGATTAACTCAATTCGTCAGGACTTTGATTGCATTCTTGGTATTCCTGAGTTTAGCCAGCCAGGGAATACCCAGTCCGAAGATTGCACATGCTTTGGATTCCAAGAATAGAGAGAGTCCCCAAGGTAATGGGAGCACGATAGAGATTGGTAAATCAGCCGAGTCGGCTGCAGCTGTGGGTCCGGCTTACCTGGTCAAGGATATTAATCCGACAACACATTCTTTTCCAAACATGGGAGTGGATTTTGCGGAGATGTTGTTTTTTACCGCTGAAGATGGAGTTCATGGGGAAGCCTTATGGACCAGTGATGGTACCAAAGCCGGAACCGTGCTGGTCAAGGATATCGATCCCATAGGTTCTGGGGGGATTGATAACCTTTTCCAGGTGAATGGCGTAATGTTTTTTATTGGATACGATGGAATTCATGGGCAGGAGCTATGGACGAGCGATGGGACGGCGGTGGGGACTGTGATGGTTAAAGATATTAACCCAGGCTCAGGAGGCTCGCTTCTGGCAGGATTCCAGGACATTGCTGGCATGCTCTACTTTGCAGCAGATGACGGCACTCATGGAAAAGAGCTGTGGAAAAGTGATGGTACGGAAGCTGGCACAGTGATGGTCAAAGATATTAATCTGTCGGGTAGTTCAATTACATGGAATATCAAAAGTTCTAATGGAATCCTCTACTTCGCAGCAGATGATGGCATTCATGGGCTCGAATTGTGGAGGAGTGATGGCACAGAAACGGGTACAGTAATGGTAAAAGATATAAACCCTTCAGGACCTTCTTATCCTTCATCAATAGCATTTTCGGATATCAACAGTAATTTATATCTCATGGCTGATGATGGTGTACATGGTATGGAGTTATGGATAAGCGACGGTACCTCGAGCGGTACAACGATGGTTAAGGATATACAGCCTGGTGCAGAAGGTAGCTATTGGAATTACAGTTTTAATATCGTATCCAATGGAAGCCTTTATTTTGCAGCCAACGATGGCACCCATAGGAATGTGCTTTGGATAAGCGATGGGACCGAAGGCGGAACTGAATTGGTAAAAGAAACAGCCGTTATAGATTGTTTTTATGGATGCATGCATATAATCATTGATGGATTACTTGTCTTTGATGCTGCTTCCACGGTCGGTGGTCTCGAATTGTGGGTCAGCGATGGCACAGAAGCAGGGACAGAGATGGTAAAGGATATTAATCCGGGTACAGGCAACGGTAGAAATTGTTTTTACAATTGTTCTTGGACAATGGCTGACGATATCCTGTATTTCGCAGCTTCGGACGGGACAAACGGCAGGGAATTGTGGAAGAGTGATGG
>CALBUI010000253.1 GCA_937968125.1 uncultured Anaerolineales bacterium
ACTGACAAGGTTGATACAGAGATCCCAAGTCCTGCGGAGGGAACTGTCCTGGCGATTATGGTCTCAGAAGGCACAACTGTTAATGCTGGTACACTGCTGGCCTGGATTGGTGCTGAAGGTGAAACGCTCCCTGATGGGGATGAGATTCAACCGGAAACTATCTCTGTCATTCAAGATACTCCGTCTGAAGAACCAATATCTCCAATATCTGCCTCACAAATGAAAAAACCAGGAAGAGACAATGATCTGGGATTTATCTCTCCAGTGGTTGCAAAAATCTCAAACGAACAAGATGTGGATTTGACTCAAGTTCAAGGCACGGGACAAGGCGGTCGAATTACGAAAAAAGATGTCATGGCTTTCCTCGATGATCGCAAGCAAGCTGCTCCTGTCGATGGAGGTTTACCAGTATCTAAATCACCTCAGAGAAGAGAATCGCACCCGGCACAGGATATCCTCCCAGGAGAACTCATTCCGCACACCATCGTTCGCCGCTCTATAGCTGATCATATGGTGAGAAGTAAACACACTTCCCCCCACGTTACCACCGTCATGGAGGCAGATTTTTCTAAGGTCGTCGCTCATCGTCAAGAAAATAAGGCCCTGTTTTCCCAGGATGGAGTAAACCTGACATTTACTGCATACTTCATCACGGCTGCAGTAGCCGCATTGAAAAAGTACCCCATTGTTAATTCATCCTGGAATGATGAGGGTATCCAGCTCCGGAAGGATATTAATATCGGCATGGCGACCTCCCTTGGAGAGGAAGGGTTGATCGTCCCAGTGATTAGAAATGCTGATCGCTTATCCCTATTAGGATTGGCGAGAGCGATCAATGATTTGGCATATCGCGCTCGCAGCCACCAACTTCAGCCCAGCGAAGTTCAAGGCGGAACCTTTACTCTAACCAATCACGGCACGAGCGGTTCACTTTTTGCCTCCCCAATCATCAACCAACCTCAAGCGGCCATTCTCGGCATAGGGGCTGTCCAGAAACGGGTAGTAGTTATCGACGATGCAATTGCCATCCGCCCGATGGTATACCTGTCCCTGACCTTCGACCACCGCATTTTAGACGGCGCAATTGGTGATTATTTCTTAGCCATGGTGGTAGAATCCCTCCAGAATTGGAATTGAATTCAAAATAGAATAATCCAGGGATTATTGATTTCCCATTACAGGAGAATGGCATGAAAAACTATGATGTCGTTGTAGTTGGCGCGGGTCCGGCTGGATATGTATGTGCTATTCGAGCTGCCCAATTAGGCCAAAAAACCGCAATCATTGATAAACGGTGGCTAGGGGGAGTTTGTTTGAATATTGGCTGTATTCCATCCAAAGCATTGCTGAAAAACGCTGAGGTTGCTCACACATTGCGCAAGAGGGGAAAAGAATTTGGCTTTTCCCTGGATAATCTCACTTTTGACTATGGTGTTGCGGTGAAGCGGAGCCGGAGGGTATCCAATAGACTGACAAAAGGCGTTGGATTCTTGATGAAGAAGAACGATATTGATGTCCACATGGGGACGGCCAAATTTACCTCCCAAAATTCTCTTGAAGTCACAGACTCAGAGGGTCAAACTGAAACATTAGAGGCAAAGAATATTGTCATCGCCACCGGTGCGAGCGCTTTCGTTCCAAACGGGTGGCAGATCGATGGAGACAACATCCTCACCTACGAAGAGGCCATCCTTCAAGAGAAGCTCCCCGAATCCGCAGTTGTTATCGGATCCGGCGCGATAGGGGTTGAATTTGCAACGATCTGGAATTCTTATGGGGTTGAAGTCACTATTGTTGAAATGCTGCCCAACATCGTGCCTTTAGAAGATGAAGAAGTCAGCACCGAGTTGGCCAAAGCTTTCAAGAAACAAGGCATCAACGTGTTGACTAACCATAAAGTCACTTCCCTGGAAGCAAAAGATGGCGGGGTCGAGGTGGTTGTGGAAATTGAGGGCGAGACAAAAACATTGGCTGCAGACCAGGCATTAGTGGCCATTGGCGTCAATCCAAATAGTCAAAATCTCGGTCTTGAAAATGTGGGTGTTAATCTTACTGATAATGGGATGGTAGAGATTGACGACCGGATGGCAACCAATATCCCTGGGATTTGGGCCATCGGTGATGTGACCGGAAAATTGATGCTGGCCCATGTTGGTTCTGCACAAGGCATTACCTGCGCGGAAAATATCGCCGGTGTTGAAACAATCAATCTTGATTACGAGATGCTACCCAAGGTTACCTTCTCAACCCCACAGGTTGCTTCTTTTGGGATGACTGAGCAGGTCGCCAAAGAACGTGGTTACGAAGTTAATGTCGGACGCTTCCCATTTCAAGCCAATGGAAAAGCACTAGGATTGGGTGAATCCACTGGGTGGGTGAAGATAGTTACCGACGCTAAATATGGGGAGATCCTTGGCGCTCACATGATCGGTCCTGAAGTGACTGAGTTGCTGCCGGAGCTCACGCTTGCCCAGATGATGGAAATCACCACTGCGGAAATTGC
>CALBUI010000254.1 GCA_937968125.1 uncultured Anaerolineales bacterium
TATGATGAGTTCTCATCAATGCAGATAAAAAACTGGTTTGATCGCAAAAAAATAGCTCTCTTTGGATTGCTGTTTATTGTGCTGGTGTCTTTGATTGATCCAATACCAAACATTTCTGAAGCGATCAATCGGGAGATCAACCTCAACAAAGCCAAGCACTACAATTGTCTTGCGGAGCATATTCCAGCGGGTGAGAATATTCTCTTCATTGGGAATCCGCTAGATGACCCCCCTTTTTCAATAAACCTGGCATTTTATTATCGCAGCCAATTTTTCTTAGCTCCCCGGCTAGTTGTTCTGATGGAGAACAGTGATCAGATCTCCTCATCTAATCTTTTCAGTAAATTCATCAGTAATAACCTGAATGATGAGCAGCTCAGGGAGATTGAAGGTAAATATGGGTTAACACCTGTTAAAAAATGCGGAGAATTCGTCTTGCTTCAGAGGCCAGAGCTGCAATAACTTCCCATGAATATCCTAATATTGCTAGCTTTAATAATCCCCATCCTCATAGGAATTCTTATCCTGCAGCTGATCCTACCGCATCATTTGAATGGGCTCACCAGAGTTGGATATCTCTGGAGAATATTCCTCGCACCGGGCATCGGTTTTGCCCTCGTATCCTTTGTACTCTTTTTTTGGCTCGCATTCTTCAATCCAGATCAAGCCACCATTGGAATATTATTCATTGAAGCCATATTGGTCATAATTTTGGCAATTTCTCTTTATCTCTCCAGAAAAAATATTGGGAAGAACAGACCAACATACCCACTGAAGAATCTGCCCACATTTAACCTGGTTTCAATTCTTGCGACATTAGTTCTCGTTATCGTATTGTTTGTCTTCCTTGAAGCCTGGCAAAGAGAGAGCTTCCAGACTCCTTTTGGAGAATGGGACGCCTGGTCAATCTGGAATTTGCGAGCTGGCTTCCTCGCCTCGGGCAGCGAATGGCTGCAGGGCTTCTCCGAGGAAATTGCCTGGAGTCATACGGATTACCCCCTGCTCTTACCACTGAACGTCGCCAGGTTATGGATAATCCAGGCCGAGCAGTCTGTTCTAGCCCCAATTCTATTGGGATTAATATATCAAATATCTCTGGTTGGGTTATTGATCGTATCTGTAATGTTTTTCAGGGGTTATCTGCAAGGCATCATTGCCGGGATATTAGGATTTGTCCCCCTTTTCGTGTCGCTCAATTTTAAATTGTACGCTGATATTCCCTTCGCGTATTATTTCTTAGCCGCCAACGCCCTGATTTTCTTCGCTGACACGAGTTCTCCGAACAAACATAGGTATCTTATATTTGCCGGATTCCTGACCGGCGCTGCGCTGTGGACGAAAAATGAGGGTTGGGCATTCCTGGTTTCCATTGCTCTATCGAAACTGCTGCTGGATATTATATTCCGCAATAGTTTGTCGAAATCAACTCGATGGTGGGGCTATTTTCTGCTCGGATTATCACCTTTATTGCTGGTGACTGTGTATTTCAAAATTGCTTATGCACCACCCGGGGATATTTTATCTGGCCTCGATCTAATCGCAATAAAAGGGAAGCTGCTCACAGTTTCCAGGTATTTGACAATAATCAGGTCCACAAGAAACCAAATATTCAATTATGGAAATTTAATTGTCCCCTTTTTTCCACTGCTGATAATATACGGACTCATTGTCGGAATTTCCTTCCCTAAATCACAAGCCAGGGGCATCCTCTTTTTAACCCTCAGGGTTCTTTTATTGGTGGTCATTTACTTTCTTGTCTACTTATTCACACCAAATGATTTAAACTGGCATTTGAATACTTCCATTGAGCGATTGGTCACCCAAATCGTGCCAGGCTTCTTGTTGTTGTATTTTTTGGTCGTGTCAACAATCAACGAAAAAGGTGGCGATTCCGAATCAAGCTTCTCCCTTGACTGGTCAAGGTTCAGATCACGATCCAGGTGATAAGAATGCAGCTGCTGGGAAAGTATTTAGAGAACGATTAATCGATGCTATCAAATCAATCAAATTTTTTTCTATGAAAGTACTTATAGGAATAATAACTAACATTGCTACCAATTTCGATCTCATAGGGAACATTAGATAATCTTAATGGATGAATCGGGTCTAAGAAAAAAACTTCCGAAGACAGGCTACTGGATAGCTGCTTTCGTGATTGTTTATATTATGCTGGGAATTCTGACCCTCAAGAATTACAGCATTTCCTGGGATGAAGGCTTGGGAAATCTATTTTTTGGTGAAAGATACCTGAATTACTTTATCTCCTTCGATGCAAAATATTTAGATTTCAATGAGGGCGACTTACTCATCCACGAACGAATTCCAAATCTATTCCGATCCCCCTGGCGTGATAAGGCAAATGAATTTCCTCCCCTGGCAGACACAGTGTCTGCACTATTCATGGATGTATTCGCCCATCGATTTCAGTGGTTTGATCCCATCGACGCCTTTCACTTACCAAAGATCTTATTAAGTGGGCTTATGTTGGGACTCCTGTTTTGGTTTGCTGCCCCAGAAATGGGGAAATTCGCAGCCTTTCTTGGAATATTGTCCCTGGGCTTCTATCCTCGATTTTGGGGAGATATGCATTTCAATCCAAAGGATATTCCTATCGCGGCCCTGTTCACTTTCGTGATTATGCTCACATATTCCTGGTACTTACGCCCGTCCAGGTGGAAGATCATCGGTATTGGATTACTCGGTGGTGCGGCGCTCTCGATAAAAGCCAATGCAGTGTTTTTACCAATCGTAATTATCTTGGGTCTCTGGCCGTGGCAAGCGAAATGGCCAATGTGGGAGCCTGTGATCTCGCATATCAAAGAACGGTTTTGGTCTTATGCTGCTATGGTTGGCATCGCAATCAGTATTCATTTCCTTTCCTGGCCATATTTATATTCCAATCCCCTGGGACGCATATACCGATATTACAATTTCATCTTCACCCAAGGGGACCGAGGGGGAACAGGGTATTGGAATCCGGATGCGATCATACAAACAATCATTACGATGCCAGAAATTCTCATCCTCCTTTGGATCACGGGTTTATTTACCGCGATTTTGCTGGTATTTAATGGTAAAGGACGCCCTTTCTTCCAGCTTCTCATCGTTTGGTGCTTGGTTCCGATTGTTCGATCGATTATCCCCTCTGCTCAAAATTTCGATGGCATCCGTCATTTCATTGAATTTTTACCGGCTGCCTGTTTATTAATTGGTTACGGAGCTGCGCGAATAACTGATTATCTTACTAAATTGAAACCAAATTATCGAACTATATGGCAGGTGGTCATTGCTTCATTACTATTGTTGAATTTGGGGATCGCTCATTGGATTTTCCATCCATATCAATATATTTATTTTAATCCCCTGGTTGGGGGGTTACGAGGAGCCCGTGAACGATTAAACTTACCAGAAGCCACTGACTATTGGGCAGTTTCTTATCGTCAAGGGGTCGATTGGTTGAACCAATCTGCTGAAACTGGAGCTCATATATCTGCGCCGATTGCCCAATGGAATTTCAGGTTGATTGCTCCATTATGGCTGCGCAGTGATTTGAGATATACATCCAGGAGTCAAATTGACGAAGCGGCTGCAACCGGTGAACCAGCATACCTGATGTTCATCACTAGAGAGGGTTTTTACACTCCAGTAATTCAAGAATGTTTGGACAAGAACGGTGTCGTCTATGAAATTATCACCGATCAAGTTCCAATTATGCAAATTTGCAAGATGAGTTAGGAAAAAATTAGAACGGATTACTGCAACAAATCTAGCACGCCTCTCCAAACATCAGCAAACATGGACTCCGTCAGCCGACCAGTCTGGGTGTTCTGGCGGCTGGGGTGGTATGAAGAAACCAGCCAGGGCAATCCAGCTCCCAACTGATACTGCGCATTGTGCTTGAACTCGAAACGATATTTTTCGCCCGTCCGCTGGCGGTAAACACGCAGAGTCTGGTCGAAGGCGATTTTCCCCAGAGCAACGATCACTTGCATGTTGGCAAGCAAATCAAGCTCACCTTCCAGATACGGTCGGCAGTTGCTAATTTCAACCGCTTTGGGCTTGTTCCCTGGCGGGACGCAGCGACAGACAGCTGAGATGAACATGTTATTTAATGCCAATCCATCCCCTCTATGGACCGCTTGCGGCTGGTTGGCGAATCCAGCTCGAAACAATGCCGGATAAAGAAAATCTCCTGAGCCATCACCGGTAAATATGCGCCCGGTGCGGTTAGCCCCGTGTGCCCCAGGCGCCAAACCTACTAAGAGAACCTGCGCTTCATGATCGCCTAAACCGGGCACCGGTTTACCCCAATAATCCCAATCCAGATACGCCCTGCGCTTCACCCTGGCGACTTCCTCCCGCCATTCCACCAGCCGCGGGCATTTTCGACAGCTGATTTGCGCCTCTTCCAAATCCGCCCATTTTTTTTCAAGTGCATTCATTTACAAGTGGCCTCATCTATGTGATCAGCATCGCATCGCCGAAGGAATAAAACCGGTATCCCAGTTCCTTGGCAATCGCATACGCAGCAAGTATTCTTTCGCGACTGTAAAAAGCGCTGACCATCATGATCAGCGAGGAGCGCGGCAGGTGAAAATTGGTGATCATGCCATCTACCGCCCGAAATTCATATCCGGGAAGAATGTAAAGGTCCGTTGGTCCGTCGAAAGCACCCACGACTTCACCTTCCACCGCATGCAGAGCAGCGCTCTCAATTGTGCGCACACTGGTTGTTCCTACCGCGATGATCCGTCCACCCCGTTCCCGGGTTTTATTGATTTGCGCGGCAGTTTCTGCGCCCAACTGGCAGTATTCTGTGTGGATTTTGTGCTGTCTGGGATCGTCTTCGGTCACCGGAGCAAACGTATCCAAGCCCACATGCAGGGTCACAGTGGCAAATCTGGTCCCCTGGTCCATCAATTGAACGATCAGCTCCTTAGTGAAATGCAGGCCAGCAGTTGGCGCGGCTGCCGATCCTGACTCCTGAGCATAAATTGTCTGGTACCTTTCTGGTTCGTTTAGCGGTTCCTTGATGTAAGGCGGTAAGGGAACATGGCCTGCATCCGGCAAGTATGATTCAATCGGGTGCTCAAACTTGATCAACCGCCGGGGGCCACCCAGAACAGCGAACACCTCGCCTGGGGGACCAGCTTCAACCTGGATTTTGCGCCCTTCTTTCAATCCCTTGCCCCCGACCATTACCTCCCAGGTAGACGAATCCTTTTTTTTCAGCAGCAATATTTCAACCTTGCCGCCTCCTGGCAGCTTCGAGGCATACAGCCGGGCAGGAATCACTCTAGTCTCGTTAATAACGAGCAAATCACCTGGTTTTAAATACTCACCAATATTCTTGAATGTTGAATGATTGATGAGCCCATTTTTTCGATCAAGAACCATCAATCGCGAACTATCGCGGGCTTCAATTGGCTTTTGGGCGATAAATTCAATTGGCAAATCGTAGTCAAAGTCTGAGGTTTTCAATTTGGATTGGTAGATGATGCCACTACTTGTCTAAATAGCGAATCGCAATATTTAGGATTAGGGTCAGCAAGATCGAGAGTAATATCGTGGAGACGATTGGCACCAGGCAGGAAATATTTCCGGATTGCAGACGTATATCACCCGGAAGCTGGAAAAGGTTGACCCCCATCCGCGAGAACAAGAAGATTAATCCCCCGATCAAGAAGAGAGATATACCAGCAATCATCAGGATCCGGGCGATCGGTTCAAGTGACATCTGAAGTTAAAGGCTTAGAAGAGTTTTGGCTGGTCTTTTTCCGGAGGAGTAACACCCAGATGTTCGTAAGCCAGGCGGGTTGCGGTCCGGCCCTGGGAGCTGCGCTCGAGAAAACCGAGCTGCAGCAGGTACGGTTCGACAACATCCATGATCGTATCGGATTCCTCGCTAATCGAGGCTGCAATCGTGTTTAATCCCACTGGTCCACCATTGTATTTTTTAATCACGGTTTCCAAAACACGCCGGTCCATCTCGTCCAGGCCAAGGGAGTCTACATTGAGCAGGTCTAGGGCTTGCATAGAAATTTCACGGGTGATGACCCCATCCCCGCGTACCTGGGCATAATCACGCACCCTGCGCAGCAAGCGTAATGCCACCCGCGGTGTGCCCCTGCCTCGACCAGCGATCTCCTCAACACCTCCCGGTTGGATCTCGACCTGAAAAACTCCTGCCGCCCTCTCAACGATGGCTTTCATTGAATCTAAATCATAGAAATCCAGGTGGTAAACTGCTCCAAATCGTGCCCGCAGAGGGGCAGTTACCAACGCCAGCCGGGTTGTCGCTCCAACCACAGTAAAATGGGGCAGCTTCAATCGAATCGAACGAGCAGATGGTCCTTTGCCAATCACAATATCCAGGGCGAAATCTTCCATTGCCGGATAGAGAACTTCTTCCACTGAGCGTCCTAAACGGTGCACTTCATCAATGAACATGATATCGCCTGCGCGAAGATTGGTCAGAATAGCTGCCAAATCACCGGGCCTTTCGATCGCAGGTCCAGCACTAACCTTAATATTCACTCCCATTTCATTGGCGACGATATATGCCAGCGTAGTTTTTCCCAATCCAGGTGGACCATAAAATAATATATGGTCAACCGGTTCCCCCCTTTGTTGGGCGGCCGCGATCAAGATCGCCAGGTTCTCTTTTACGCGCTCCTGACCGATAAAATCCTCAAGCTTGCGCGGTCGAAGGGCGTGATCCAACGAGTCTTCCGGTTTTGATTTTTGATCTACCAATCGCTCTTCTGGGGTGCTCATCTCGCTGATTATAACCCGGATTTTCCAGGCAAGAATCCTCCCAAACTAAGTCTAGTCTACGTTTTCTCCACAGGGAATAGCCTAATAACGACTATAATATTTTACTAGGCACCTACACATTTGCTCCGGGTGTCCCTGCGAGGAGTGCAATGCACCCCGTGGCAGTCTCTCTCAAAGTGATGAAATGCAAGTAATTAGGAGATTGCTTCGTCGCTCCGCTTCTCGCAATGACATCATAAAAACTGTCGGGTAGCTAGATATTATAAGAATATCGCAATTAGGCTCCAACCAATGATTTCGTTATTGGATTAATTGTAATTACCTGGTGACAGCCAAATAATACTTAAAAGAGGATCACGATGAATAATGTTTTTCCATCCCCCCACCCACTCGTCGCACACAAATTAGCACTGCTCCGATCCACTGACACCGAACCGCAAAGCTTCCGTGAATTAGTGCGAGAGATCTCCGCCTTGCTCATCTACGAGGCCACTGCAGATCTTAAGACCAAGCCTATTACAGTAGAGACCCCGCTGGCAAGCGCACCTGGAGTGGAGCTGCAGCAAAATATTGGGTTAGTGCCTATCTTACGTTCCGGGCTGGGCATGGTGGAAGGGGTATGGGAATTAATGCCCAACGCTCAAGTATGGCATATCGGGCTTTATCGTGATGAACGCACACTAAAGCCGGTGGAATATTACAACAAATTGCCAGTGGAACCGACCGTCTCGGTAACACTGATCCTGGATCCGATGCTCGCCACAGGTGGTTCCGCTGTAGCGACGATAGATATCCTCAAACGGTGGGGAGTGAAGAATATAAAATTCGTCGGCATCCTGGCTGCACCGGAAGGGATCAATCTGATGCAGGAAAACCACCCCGAGGTACCCATCCACTTGGCGGTGATCGACGATCATCTCAATGAAAACGGTTTCATCGTTCCCGGACTTGGAGATGCCGGGGACAGGCAATTTGGGACCGGATAGCGAAAATCCTCGC
>CALBUI010000255.1 GCA_937968125.1 uncultured Anaerolineales bacterium
GTCTGCCCCTGATCAGGCTCTGAGACCCACCAGGCTAGCTGGTCTGAATATTTTTGGATAATATCAAGGCTGCCATCATCCGATCCACCATCGACGATGATATATTCCAGGTTTTGGTAATCCTGGTCCAAAACAGATCGGATAGTCCCCTCCAGGAATTCAGCCTGATTGTAGGAAGGCGTAATAATTGAGACCAGCGGAAATGACGAGTTATTCAAGTTACCCTAATTACTTAATGCCAGTCTTCTTCTGTATAGTAAAGCGGCGCAACATCTCGAGTCAGTTGGTAGACCCGATCAATATCTTCAGCTGATAAGCGCTTTTGCCAGTTATTAATATTCGCCTGGCTGTCGATTCTTACGGAATGGACACCCCTTTTTGATATCTCTTTTGGATTTTTTACGCTGCTGCTTGATTCAATCAATTGCCTGCTCTCCATTGAAAATGTAAGCCCTAACTGATCGTAAAGCTGCTTGAACTGACTAATCGGCTCATTCGAAAGATCTTCGTGACGGACGAGGATAATACCTGCATGCCTTTCCTTCAAGTCTGCGACAACCCTGTATACTATTTTCCAAAGCAAGCTAGCTTGAGCAATTACATCCTGGGCGGATTCACGCACCCTTTCCATTTCTCTTTTATACGGTTCGAGCCAATCCCGTATCAATTGAGGCTGGTTTAACAGGTCCGAAAAATCGAACTCCCAGCCCAATCTGGATAGGCTGCTAACCACGGCTGCTGGGTGCCTGACCACGATCACAGCCGTTGATGCCAGGGATTGGATAAACCATTCCACAGAGAATAGTGCGAAAGGATCCTTCATGAGAGGTCTTTGCGAATATCGCCTCCCATTAAAAAATGTCAACCAATCACGCCCCATCCTGAAGAAGTCTTTCGCTGAACGGATAGACTTTATTTCCAACCAGGTGTGGTATTTATATTCGAGCATCTCCACAAAAGCATCCTTGTACTGACTTTGATTATCATCATTGATGTAGGTATACCAATATTGCGTTGGAACCCGCATAACCCCAGGACGATGCCAGACATTGAGCGGTTCGCTAATATACGCAATTTCTCGACCCGCAGCTAACATTTTACCAACCCAAGTCGTTCCAGAGCGGTGAGCACCTGTCACCAAGATCGGTCTCGAGTCCATAAAATTGGATTCAGATGAAAGTTTAGTCACTCAGTTCCAGGCGTAGTCCTGGCCACCCTTTAAGATTCGCCTGGCTGGTTAGATCGGGGCGCTTGGCTGCCTGATATTGAGAAGTTATGGAGTCCAAATTTCTAATCCCCATCAACGCCAACGTGGCATAGAGAATTCGATGCCAATGCTTCCCGGTGTAGATCGGCTGGTTGACAAATGCTTTTGCGTATGATTTTAATGCCGGACCATATAATCCGTCATCTAATAAATAACGAGCGTTCAGCCGGTATGCGCCTGCGTATACATGCCTCTTATTTTCGGCTACGCTCTGTGCCATCTCAGGTTGTGATTGCATCCAATCCAATACTTCCAGTGTTTCCCGTCCAAAATCAGCTGCCTGAGAAACGTTTTTTGCTGCCTCATGATGGCGAGCAGCCGCCCACATAGAAGATACGTGCTTTATGGGTGCTTGACTGGCAATACGAATCCACAAATGGTGGTCTAACATGAAATGTAAATTCAAATCAAGACCTGTCACCTGCTCGAATAACTCACCCTGCATAAAAACCGCAGGTTGGCAAATGATCCTGAAGCCAATCAAATCTTCAAAACTCCAATCCGGAAACACGAGTTCTCTTATCGGGCGACCATCCGCGTCAATCGTTACTGCATTCCCAAACACCAAGCCTAGATTATAGTTTGATTGAAAAACTTCAACCGCTTCACTCACCACCCCAGGGAGATATAGATCATCCGAATTTAACCAGGCGACGATCCTTCCATTAGCCCTTGCCATGCCTTTGTTGATCGCCGAAGCCTGCCCGTCATCGGGTTCAGTAACCCACCAGGCCAGGTCGGAACTGTACTGATTAATGATATCCACACTACCGTCAGTCGAACCACCATCAACGATTAAATACTCGATCTCCGGGTAATCCTGGGCCAGTACTGATTTGATCGTATCTTCCAGGAATTCGGCCTGATTAAAGGATGGGGTAATAATCGAGACGAGAGGCTTTGAATTATCGTCCTTCACGGATGTTTCCTGCTGAAATGAACTAATGGGAAAATAGTTATTGCTGCGGATTTCTCAAATCGTAGATCAGGTATCCATCCCCCTCACCATATACTGGAAAATTGTCCTCGAGTAATTTTTTCAGCTCAGGCTGCTTTTCAAACTGGTTCTTCATCGTAACCAGGAAGAAGTCCTTGTTCCCCGCACGCTCATCAAACCATTCCTTCACTTCAATGGGTGGTTTTCCCTGGAGATTACGTATATTCTGCTGGCCAAGCGGAGGCCACAACTTCGGCGTCAGCCATCCAAAATATGTCAACCGGTTGCCATAGTCATGCACCAGACCAACTACGGATGGATTATGGTCAAGGACATCTCCGATATTCGCCCAATGTGCGGGTTCATGCCGGAAATCTTCACGAGCCAGATCCAGGCGAACATCCCATGCCTTGATTACGATCGCGGCGGCCAGAATACCGACCACCGCGATGCGAAAGATGATTTTTGGCTTAAGATCAGCCAGAGGTTTTAATAATAGGGCTCCGACCGGCGCCAAAGTGATGGCAACGATCGGTATCAGCGGGAGGTGGTAATAAGAGTGGGTTGTAAAATGATAGGGGAAGGTCATTCCGAACAAGAAATATCCGACCCACAGACCAATCCCCATCGCCCGTAATCCCCAATTCGAGAAAAGCAGCGTTCCGAGTAAAGCCAGAAATACAGGTCCGTACCCAACAATCCCTGTTGCCATATCCTCCCACTGGAAATAGAATCCCAAATCCCGCCACATCTCAGGGAAGAAGCGTCCCAGGAATTGACTCTCCATCGAGCCCATGATGTAGACACCATAAAGGGTGTAAGCAAGCATCGGCAGGACGGATAAGCCGGCAATCAGCCAGACCTGTGGATCCTTTATCGAATTCTTGAAACCCTTACTTACCAGGAAGAATGCAGCCAAAGCAAAAAGTATGGGAAACAATGCCACAGCTTTTACAAACATTGCCAACCCAGCCAAGACACCTGCTAAGATTGCGGATTTCCAGGTTGGCTTACGGTACCAATAGTACACTGCCCATAAGGCAAGCACGATGAGCATAACCATCAATGGGTCAGGTTGAAAACTCCTGCTGGCGATTATCCCGAAAGGGATAAAAAGATAATAAGCTGTCGCCAGGACTCCGCCATCCGGGGAAGTCATGGCACTGGATAACAAATAAATACCCAATCCCCCAATTACCCAGAACAATGAAGAATAAATACGGGCCACCCATACAGGATCCGATCCGATCACCCGGTATGTCGTGGCTACAATCGTTTCCATTACCAGGGGTTCGATAATCCCTTCGCCGCTATACTGACCAACCGCTACCTGTCTCTGCCAATCATCCGATTCGGGCAAACTGCGGTAATACATGCTGCGAGCAATGATCGCCGATCTCAGCTGCCTTGTCGGGTGAAAATCGAGTGGTGGATCTGTCAAATCTACCATCCGGATCGCAAATCCAAGCCCAAAAAGGACGAGCAAGACTACCCAGAGGAAGATCTTAGATTGACCAAAAAATGATTTTTCTGCCAAGTGAGTTTATCCGATACTGTTCTTTGTGGACGCTATTCTAACCCGAGCTAACCCGATGGATCAATTAAATAAAGATGAGTATTCTACTTTAGGAAAGACGGTCAATTTGCCACCGATCGTTGCATCCAGAATTTCCCGATTTGCAGCCTGGTAATTTTCTCTTGCTCTCATGTAGGCTAATTCGGAGGTATTCAAATCTGGCAGCTGCCAGCGGAACCCTTTCCCAAAATAATTGCCATCAAAGTGATCTGGATCATCTCCCTGGGATATAACGGTGGTATTCGGTTTACCTTTGGTGGAAAAGCTGTGGTCAACACCAATCAAGACAACTTGTTTGAAGCCCATATGAAAAGCCAGCTGCATGGCGACATAAGTAACTGTCGCCCCTTCCCATAACCTGTGACTTGCATCCTGTGAGAATTTCGGTCCAGTATACGTGGTATGTAAAAAGGAAAGCGGAGGATCAACCGGCAGCTCTCGTCCATCAACAAGTGCATCTTTGATAATATCTCTCGATCGCCAGCTCAGAAATCTCGGAACCTGGAGAGCGAGTATATCTTGGGCACATTGCTCTATCACTAAATCGTTTATGGACAAATAGTAAGAGGTTGAAAATCCCAACTCTGGGAACAACAAGTAAATCCTGTTCATCCCAAAGGTGAATTCGCCAAGCAGATAAGTCAAGTCGGTTTGCTTCAAGCTGGGACCATTGCCTATGATAAAGCAGCGCTCTCCAAGATGAGTGTCTTTATATCGCTTCAAGTTTTGAATGCTGGTCTGGCGCCAGGGATGAAATGTCGCCGCTGGCCATTTCGAAGCCCGGTAAATACTGTACCAGCTGGACCTGGCCGCATTCCATATTTTCGGGGGCACCCGTCCCTTCATCGCTTCCTGGAAGGAGCTCATTCGGTGCTCAACCTGGCTGTCGCCCCGCCATCCACAATTAATGCCTGTCCAGTCATAAATGAGGATTGGGTCTCATCTGCCAGGAAGTAAATCGCGTGGGCGATTTCATCAGGTTTACCGACCCGCCCTATCACGGTTTTATCCGCCAGGTTTTCTAATCTTTCTGGAAGCGACCCGGCTCCGACATGCCCTCGAGACAGGCCAGCATGCAGCATGGGCGTATCAACCGCTCCCGGTAATATTGCATTTACCCGAATGTCATCCGGAGCAAACTCAATCGCCATAGCCCGGGTTAGGGCCAGCAAACCACCCTTGCTGGCTGCGTAGGAAGCGATATTGGCAGAGGTCGCCACTGCATGAACCGAGGAGACATTTACGATTGCCCCATTTCCAGCAGCTTTGAATAATGGAAATGCTAATTTTACTGACAAGAATACAGCTCGCAAATTTGACACCATCACAGCATCCCACTCTTCGACCGAGGTCTGCAAGAGTGGTTTGGCGATTTGAACTGCGGCATTATTTACCAATGCATTCAATCTCAGGGAATATCCCTGGGCTTGGGAGAAAATATCTTCAAGATCTTGCGGTTCTGAGATATCTGCTTCAATGAACAAGCCATTCTCTGGAAATCCATCCCCGAATGTTGATCGGTCAACACCAATAACGTTCCAGCCTTTTTCAGCAAACAGGTTAACCGTCGCTCGGCCTATCCCACCAGCTGCGCCGGTGATCAGGACTGTTTTATTCACAGCATGTTTACTAGAACTATCTGTGGTATTGGTCATATTTTCAAGCCAACTTTTTTAACTCTTCGGAATGATATGGGATCTCCAATCCATCCAGCAAATTACGGATCGTGTTCCAATGCACCCTTTCCCAGGCTTCAGGGCTGGAGTTAGAATTATGAGGGGCAAGCATCACGTTGTCCATTGTGCGCAGTGGACTCTCACTCGGTAATGGTTCTACTTCAAAGACATCCATTGCAGCACCTGAAATGGTGCCTGATTTCAGAGCATCGATCAAAGCCATTTCATCGATCACCGGACCACGGGCAGTGTTTATCAAGACACCTGTGGATTTCATATGTGATAATGAGACTTTGTTGATCAAGTGATAGCTGGTTGGATTCAAATCGCAATTAACGCTGACGAAATCGGATCTAGAAAGCAAATCCTCCAGGGATGTCATCTCAACATTGTATTTGCTAACAAAATCAGGTTCGATTTCAATGATGTCATTCCCTAATGTCTCCATCCCAAACGCGCTCGCCCTTCCGATCACAGCTTTTCCGATATTTCCCACGCCAATCACGCCTAATGTGCATTCACCTAGCGATCTTCCAGGCAGCTTCTCCCATCTGCCAGCTTTAACTTCTCGATCCATCCAGGGTTGTCGTCTCGCGAAGGCAAGAATATAACCCATGACAGAATCTGCAACTGCTTGAGTAAAAGCATCGAGTGTCCTGAAGACCTTGATGTTTAGGTTTGCTGCAGAATCTGAATCTATCGAATCAATGCCAGTCCCCCATTTGGAGATCACTTTCAGTTTGGGTGAGCATTCCTCCAAGACCCTGGCTGTAAAGTGATCGTCGCCACAAATCGCGCCATCAAAATGCCCAGCGTATGCCAAGATTTGCGACTCTTCCAGGCGTTCGTTGACGTCAGGGACGATTAATTCAAGGTTGAATCGATCAAATACGGGCTGGAACCTCTCCAGAGACGGGATCATATAAGGGGCAGAAAATAATATATTTTGATAATCCTGATTTTCTTATAAGCCTTTCAATATTAGCTTTAGTATTAATAGTGTTTGAAGGTTCATCCAAATTCAAGATAAG
>CALBUI010000256.1 GCA_937968125.1 uncultured Anaerolineales bacterium
GTAACCGATATTGTTGAAGAGGCTACGTTAGCAGCAGGCGAACCATCCTTAAACCTTGGCATAGTTGTCCTCGGACAGGTCGAAGGGGATATGCATGATATCGGGCGAAATATCGTTGGCACGCTGCTGAATTCCCATGGATTCAAAGTGATTGACCTGGGCAGGGATGTGCCTGCCAGCGCGTTTTTGGATGCCGCCGAAAAGGAAAAGGCTGATATTGTCGCCCTATCTGCTTTAATGACGACAACGCTGCCGGCTCAAAAACGCACGATCAATCTTTTCTCCGAGGTGGGGAAGCGGGAGGACTTTTATATTATTGTGGGCGGTGGAGCTGTCTCAAGTGAATGGGCAAACGAAGTTGGCTCAGATGGCTATTCACCTGACGCGGCTGGCGCCGTGGAACTCTGCAATAAGCTGCTGAAGAAATAAACACATCCCGGGATATTAGTTGAAGGATTGTTTAGAAAAACTGGGTTTTCCAAAAAACCGATGAATTCTTGGGGTGAATTTGAGATTGATCTTCAGACGTAAAGCTTGTTAATTAGGGGGAGTTAGAATTGAATTGGAACGAAATATGATCGGACAATCAGTTGTTGGTCAGGATGCCAGGAGTAAAGTCACCGGTGAAGCCAGATTCGCCGGTGACTATCACTTGCCGGGGATGCTGCACATGAAACTGAAATTTGCTGGACGCCCCCACGCTCAAATTCGAGGCATCAATATCGACCAGGTCCGAGAATGTCCCGGGGTCATCACTGTGCTAACCGCCCAGGATGTACCGGTAAATCGATATGGTTTGATACTCGAAGATCAACCCGTCTTTTGTGATGAAGTCGTCAGGTTTGAGGGGGATCAGGTTGCTGCTGTTGTGGCTGAATCTCCAGAGCAAGCATCCCAAGCGATCGAACTGATCGGGATTGAATATCAAAATCTACCCACAATCACTTCTCCAGAGACGGCAAATGCGCCACAACTGCACCAGGATTTTCCAGACAATCTCGCACACACCATCCGGCTGCGCAAGGGTGATACAGAATCGGCCCTGTCCAAGGCATTTTTGGTTTACGAGAATGAATACCACACACCGATGCAGGAGCACGCCTACCTGGAGGTTGAAGCGGGGTTGGCTTATGTCGATCAGCAGGGTCGGATCGTTGTCCGCACAGCTGGACAAAATCCTCATGATGACCAGCTGCAGATCGCAAAAGCGCTTGATCTGCCTCTTGAACGGGTGAGAGTGGTTTACGGTCCCGTGGGCGGCGCTTTTGGCGGAAGAGAAGATATCTCAATCCAGATAGTACTCGCATTAGCTGCCTGGAAAACGGGTCGTCCAGTCGGGATTAGTTGGGAACGGAGAGAATCAATCCGAGGTCACTGTAAGCGGCATGCAACGAGGATCAAGCATCGTTGGGGTGCTGACGAAGATGGGCGAATAACAGCGGCTGAGGTCGAGATTTTGCTTGATGCTGGCGCGTATATGTACACCAGCAGCTCTGTGCTGGAATGTCTGCACAGCACATGTGTCGGCCCTTATCAGATCAAAAATGTCAAGCTGGATGGCAGGGCGGTGTTCACCAACAACGTTCCCGGGGGGGCATTTCGAGGCTATGGGACCCCACAAACAGCCTTCGCAGCTGAACTCCACATCACCCAGATGGCAGAATTATTAGGCATCGATCCAATAACAATTCGCACAAAAAACTGCTTGCAGGAGGACTCTTTACTCCCCACAGGATCGGGGCTGCCTGGTGGAAGCAGCCTGGTGGAAATAATTGAAAGATGTGCGAAACAATCAGGTTGTGAAAAAACTAAGGACAAATGGTTATTACCAGATTTCGAATCGCTACCTGACCAGCGATCTGGATTTGGGTTGGCGATTGGGATGAAAGCGACTGGCTACGGTTTTGGATATCCCGAGGGCAGCACGGCAAAGATTGTATTGAATGGGGGAGCCAAAATCGAACAAGCAGAGCTCTATACTGGGGCAGTCGATGTCGGACAGGGTGCTCACACAGTTTTGGTTCAAATTGCCGCTCATGAATTAGGCCTCCGTCCGGAGCAGGTTGAGATCATCCCCTGCGATACCTCCCTCAGCCTTGATGCTGGAGCTGCAGCGGCTTCTCGACTGACTTATTTTGCTGGCAACGCGGTCAAGCTGGCAGCAGAGGCGGCCATGAAAGATTGGCAAGATGAAAGTCGGCCTGCAGTGGGTGAGGCGCGCTGGGTCTCTCCAGTCACGACGGCTCCTGATCCCGAGACCGGGGCTTGCATTGATAATGTATCTTATTCCTTCGCGGCCCAGGCAGTGAAAGTTGACGTGGATATGGAAACAGGCCTGGTGCGTATAGGTGAAGTCACTGCGGTACAAGACGTGGGTAAAGCCATCAACCCGAAAAAAATTGAAGGTCAGATTGAGGGAGCTGTCGTCCAAGCTCAGGGATGGGCGCTAATGGAAAATTTTGTAGTTGATAAGGGAAGGATTCTCACAGACAACCTCAGGACTTACCTGATCCCCACGGCTCTGGATATCCCCAGACGGGTGAACAATATTCAAATTGAAAGCCCCGATCCTTTCGGGCCATATGGGGTGCGCGGGGTGGGAGAGATACCATTCATTCCTTTAGCCCCTGCGGTAATCACAGCCATCCAGGATGCTACAGGAATATGGATAGACCACATCCCATTGAAACCAGAGCAAGTGGTGCAAAAAATCCAGGAACTCCGCGATAAGGATTCCAACGCTGTTGAATAACAAATGCTATCGTGGTTGATGATCGGAACTATTACATTTCTAGTTATCTTCAATTGAAACAATGATCTTACTTAGGTAAGTAATGAACGAAAAACTCCCCTTTGACGGGGAGTTTGTTTTCGTAAACTGTGGTTTTATTCAGCCTGCTGAGATTTATAAGCCCGCCAGCCACCCCACCCGGTAATTTCTTGTCTGTCTTGGACGATATAGCTTTCACCCAGGATTCCAAAATACCATTGTGAATCAACGAGTTCAACTTTTCCAAGGCATAGTCCTGGAGGTTCCATTTCCAGGACCTTGATCAGCGCTTCTGGGGTTAATTCCCAGAGCTCAACCTCCAGGCTCTGCCCACCTTGATCGACCCGCTGCATGGCAGGATAATGATCGTCGATGGACCACATGCGGTATATGGCACTTGTCTTGGATTCCCGAATGAAACGGGCATCAACAGATTGGAGGTTTTCGTTCAAGGCAAAACCTCGCATCAATGACCCATTGACAGCTAAAACTATTTTATTCATAGACTGTAGCTCGGGATTTTAACGCAGCACTATCCAGGTGCCTAGAAACAAGATTCCAATACCGATTAATCGTTGTAGATCCACTGGTCTCGGAATTGTGAGCCATCCAAAATGATCCAAAATTACCCCGACAATTAATTGAGTCGCAACGATCAGGGTCAAAGTTGAAGCAACCCCAATGCGTGGAATGGCGTATCCAATGGAGCTGATAATAACAATTCCAAGTGGTCCAGCGAGATAGACATACCAGGGTATAGATCGCCATTTGCTGATTTGACCACCCTGGAAAATGAGCCAGAGCAGCAATGCGAATAGAAAACCTCCCGTGAATACGATCAGCCCATTCCCTACCAAACCTACCGTATCACTCAATTTTCCCGCAAAAGAGGCCTGTACGGCTACCGCTACGCCTCCTAATAAACAAATCAGAACAACTGGTCCAAGCGATTGCATTTATGGTCCTCCGATTGAAGAGTCAGCGTAAATACATTGCATCAATAAATTCTTTCTGAAAGTGCTCGTAGGTAGTTAGCTCAATGTAGTCGACATCCTTGATCACATCCTCGATCAGTTGGCGGTGTTTGAGCGAAATGAGTGCCTGTACTGCACCCATTCCAGCCGCGTTGCCGACCTGGCGAAAACTCTGGACGGGGATTCCAGGGAACATCCCCACGCTGATGGCATTCGGCACATCGATATACGTACCGAAAGCGCCGGCGATGATGATCTCGTCGATATCTTCAGCAGCGATCCCTGCTTTCGCAAGCAGGATCTCCTGCCCGGCTCTAATGGCTGCTTTGGCCAACTGAATTTCATTCACATCAGTTCGTGAAACCGAGATATCGCGTTCGTGACCAGTGAATTCCCTTGGAACCAATAAAAACTCAAGGTTTTTCTTTTTTCCCTTGCGAATATTGAGCTTGCCTTCGATCAAAGCCCCCTTCTCATCCATTAAATTGGCAGCTTTCATCTCCGCGACAACATCGAGAATTCCAGATCCGCATATCCCCACCGGGAGGGCATCATCGATGGTGAAAGTTTTGATCTCGCCGTCGATGATTTGCACCCGCTCAATTGCGCCTGGCGCAGCTCGCATGCCATTGGTGATATGAGCACCCTCAAATGCTGGACCGGAAGCGCAAGAGCAGCTCAACAAGGAACCGTTTGATACGAGAGAAATTTCAGTGTTCGTGCCAACGTCGATCGCAAGTATGGTTTTACCGGTTTTCCATAACTCGGTGGACAGAATAACGGCGGCGTGATCGGCGCCAACGTACCCAGCAATATTTGGCAGCAAGTGGATATATGCACCAGGAGCCATCTCAATGCCAATATCTGCAGCTCGAAAATCGATCGGTTCGTTGACGGCAGGCACATAGGGAGCGAAAGCCAGCTGCTCCACTGGTAATCCAGCGAACAAGTGGTGCATGGCAGTGTTTCCAACAACAACCGCATCTACAATCTGAGATTGATCGATGGCAGCTGTCCCACACACTTCTTGAACCAACAGGTTGAGCGAACTAATCAATGCATTTTGTAAGGTCTCACGCCCATCATCATTTTGGGTTACATAGGCTATTCGGCTGACCACATCTTCACCGTAGGCGATTTGTGGATTCATCTCTCCGACCTTATCGACTACCTCACCGGTGGATAAATCGACCAGGTAAAGGGCGAGTTTCGTTGTACCAATATCGACTGAAATGCCAAATATCCCCATCCCCTTCGGTAGGAGAGCAATCACCTCGCCCTGGCGAAGCACTGCGCGAATGGACCATTTATTGGCGCGCAAGACGTTCGAGATGTTCATTAAGACAGGCAGCTCGATACGAATATTCCTGAAGCCACTTTCAAGAAGGGCATCCTTAACCCGGTCCGAATCAGCGCGCAGACTTTTTATCGTGGGAGGAGAGAGTTCTAGGTCGACATATTCAACGATAGGCGCTAGGGGAATCTCAAAGTCTTTGCCTTCAATTTGTAAACGTTGTGGTGTGGATAGCGATTCTGGAGGAATGTCGATGCGGACATCGGTTTTCGGTTTTACCTGGCATGCTAAACGGTAGCCTGCTGATAAATCACCCTCGTCCAGGTAATCTAATTCAGGCTGTGTGGGTTCGTTGATCTCGCCTTTGGCGATCCTCACTAAACAGCTTTCACACCAGCCCTCGCCGCCGCATAAAGAAACCAGGCCAACTCCGGCTGATTGGGCTGCCTCAAGCAAGGTAGAACCCTCAGAGATATCTACCCGGCGGCCTACAGGCTGCATATCAACAATCAGGTTTTTTTTCTCAGGCATGGTGTGGGTCATAATGATCCTGGTAGCGGCAGGTCTCGCGCATGGCGCAGAAGTCACAAGTTCGGCCGCCAGTCTTCATCGTTGGGCCAAGACCGAGCACCATGGTTAAGGATTTTCGCGGTTTCATCAATCCATATTCGGTCAGCTGGACATTGACCTGCTCCGGTTCGAGGATCTCGAAGATCTCGGGTTGGCCTTTCTCGACCGGCCAACCCACCATACCTGGGCTGATAGGGATGGAGGATTGAAAACCAAGTTCAACTGCCTGGTCTTCAAAATGCTTACAGGCGGCATTGGCCAGGGCTTCTACCGCGGCTGAACCAACACCGTCAAGAGCCAATCCATAAACAATATTTTCCTGAGAGACCTCCCCGGCGTGATCTTCCAAAGCATCCCCGACAGTGCAAAGGATCGAAATAACTCGATCAGCGGGACCCAGGTGTTCAGCGATCAAAGTACCGGATAATGTCGAGCCACCATCTAATATTAATCGTTCATGGCGAAGCGTTTCAACATCCAGCTCGCGAAATAATGTAGTCGGTTCTAATAAAGATGTGCCTTCTTCCAGGGCGCGCTCAGCCAGATCTACCAAGCGTGGGCTGCGCTCCCTGATGGCTCCAGGTTCGGCCCCCTGTCCTCGCAACACTGCGTCGACACCGAAATCGAGATCCTGGGATTTCCAAATTGGCATACTAAGCGTCCTCCATGGGCTGGGTTGCACGCCAGTAATTGATGTACCGTGCGCCAAAATTATCGCGACCCATCAACAGATCAGTCGCCCGGATGGTGCTGGTCAGCTTGATTGGATCTGTGATTGCACAAGTGGCGCCTATCCCCATTGCTAAAGATAGGAAAGCCTGGTTAATTGTATGCCGATCGGGCAGTCCAAAAGACACATTGCTGGCGCCCAGGTTAATGTTGACGCCGAATTGTTCTTTTAACAACCTGATCGTTTGCAAAGTGACAGCGCCGGCATTGCTGTCCGCGCCAACGGTGAGGACAAGAGGATCTATGATCACATCGTCAGCGGGTATACCCAGTTTGCCAGCCCGTTCGAGGATCTTATCGGCGATGGCAATCCTGGTTTCAGCATCGTTGGGAATCCCCTCATCATCCATGGTCAGGCCGATCACTGCGACGCCATATTCCTTGACCACAGGCAGCACCGCTTCTAAGGATTTCTCCTCCCCATTGACAGAATTGACCAGGGGTCTGCCCGGCAGTACAGCAAGCGCAGCTGCGATGGCTTTATGGTTGGCCGAGTCTAAACACAATGGAACCTCGACAAGTTCCGAGACCAGCTTGGCAACTTCAGGCAAAACGGCAACCTCGTCAATGCCAGGCACGCCGACATTGACATCCAGGATATCCGCCCCGGCTTCTACTTGTTTGGTCGCCAGATTGCGCACATAATCATAATCGCCCGTCTTTAGAGCCGCGGCAAGCTTTTTGCGTCCGGTCGGATTGATCTTCTCCCCGATAATGGTGAAAGGGGCATCAAAGCTCACAGTTGCTTCTTTATTGTCACTCTTGAGAATAGTTTCCATTTCAGTTCCTTTCGTAATGTAATGTAGTGATGATATTTATTGAAAATTAATATATTTCTTCAATATTTTTGTGGCAAATTGCCAAGGTGTCAAAAACTGATTTTAAAATCGACAATTAGATGTTGGCAATTTTACCCTTATCTCTCGATTTGTTTCAATTGGATTTAATCTCATACACATTCATTGCATGGTAAAACAAGTACCTTCATCATCCTTCCACACTTAGCAGAAATTTGGTCATACGCACACCAAGTTCTGCGTTTTGTCCATAGCCGTCAGCTTCAATTTCCTCTGCATAGGAGGAGGTGACCGCCCCGCCACCGACGATCACTTTAACATCCTCTCGCAAATCTTGTTCCTTCAGTTTAGAAATTACAATGCCTAACTCTTTCGCAGTTACAGTCAACAATGAACTCATACCGATTACGTCTGGCTTTTCTCTTCTTACAGCTTCAATATATTGGTCAGGTGAAATATTGACGCCCAAGTCAATAACATCAAATCCATGTGAAGATAATAACGTGGCCACTATGGTTTTACCGATGTCATGCAAATCTCCCTGCACTGTTCCTAAGACAACTTTCCCGACCTCGCTGCGTTTTGTGCCGGTACGAGAGATTTCTGCTTCAAGGACTTTTGCGGCCGCTTTCATCGTTTCTGCAGATAGAACCAGGTCCGGGAGATAAAGCTTTCCGGACGCGAATCCTTCCCCGACTTCAGATATCCCAGGCTTTAATCCACTCTCGAAGGCCTCCACTGGATCCATTTGCAGTTCAACGACTCTCTCTGCTGCAGCTACAGCTTTTTCCGGAATGCCTTGAATAACTGCTTCTTTTAGTTCAGCAATTAAATCATTTTCAATCATCCCCAGCCTCCATTTCTACTGTACAATTTTCTCGGCTTCTGCAGCAACCAGTATTTTCTGTAATTCGACCTCAGCTTCTTTTGGAAGTGGATTTGGTTGGTGAGTATCCATCAACTGGCGAGCAATTTCTGTCGCACGCTCCACGACGCCTTTGCTCCCGGACATCACCCAGGTATTGAATTCCTCTCGCACTCCAACCTCAGGGATCAGGTATTCTTCCTGCCAATGCTGGCGGGTGTGTTCTGTTTTTAAATAATTGCCTGGCACAGGACCGACTTCTTTAATCAGGTCAATTGCCAGGCGCTCTTCATCCACTTGGATACCTTCGAGCACTTTACCAACCATCCGGCAGATCTCATTATCAATCACCATCTGCACAGGGGAATGGGTGCCTTCGTTGTCCAGTCCCCCGAGAGGCATGATGTAATTAACACCCGCGGTGGCACAAAGGAATGTTTGTAAATGTTTCTCATATACTGCCTGGGGATCGGGTGTTTTTGCATCTGTCATCGGGAAAAACACTCCTGATGGCATGCCATAATAGCGCGCCAATTGGGCTGTTGCGACGGCCATAATGCCAACTTCGGCTGAACCACTCGCCATCGTGCCAAAGCGCATGTCCATTGGTGTAGCGTAGCCCATATACATGACTCCGCAACCGGGATTAGCCAACTGCGCCAGAACAGTCCCACCGAGAATTTCAACGTTCTGCAATACTAAAGTGCCAGCCATTGTAGCTGGACCGGTGGCGCCTTTTGAAGGACCGCTCAGGATCAATTGGGGATTGCCTGATTCGGCATAATCGAGAATACCCTGGGCCTGGTCGGCTGGGATCACCAGAGGGGAGGCGATGCAGATCCCACCCAGGGTTTGCTGATCACAGACCTCAACCATTTTTACCAGCCACTTTGAGCTGCCGCCAAAAGCAGTGCCCATGATAGTTTTATCCGTATTGCGCAGTTCAATGGCGTGAACCCATTCCAGCTCGACTTCAGGTGGTTTATCACCCAGGTGAGCCACTGGCTGGCAGAGGGTATGGACCATCGGGAGAGCATCACACAAACGTACAAGCATAGCACAATCATCAACACTGGCTTCACGCCGCGTTTGTGTTTCAGGATCTAACCAGGTGAATCCGGGGAATGAGGCGAAATATACCAAATCTCCACCTAGATCCAGGCTTAATTCCGGATTTCGGGCTCTTAAAGTGAACCGGTCTGGGCATTGATCAATCGCCCATTGGACCAAATCCGGAGGGAACTTAACCCTTTCCGTCTCATGATCAACCTGGCAGCCCCCATCCTCGAGGATCTGTCGAGAGCGCCGATCTGCAACTGATATGCCGGTTTCTTCCAAAACCTCCAGCGATCCGACATGGATTTTTTCAATCTCATCCGCAGATAAGATCTCATAAGGGTTCTTACATCGAAATCCTTCTAGGGCCAACGCTTACCTCCGCAAAATTATTGATCAATTTAGTTGAGCTCTTCACTTTTCTTTCTGGCCCAAAGATCGGCTATTGCCAGCCTGCCATCGACGAGAATCTCATTTTCATCCATGGTGAGCAGCTGGCGATCTTGCATAACAAGGTTGCCGTCGATGATACTAGTTTGTACGCTGGCAGATTGGTAAGCAGAGACGAGCCGCTTGACAACGTCATCCTCTTCGAAGCTGCGGATCGGGGCGGCATACAGGCCGCCATCATCGAGAATGATGAGGTCGGCGATTTTTCCCTCTTCCAGCGAGCCAATCTGGTCGCCCATGCCGAGTGCTTTAGCACCCCCCATGGTGGCCATCTTTAATACATCTTCAGCGGGCATCTTTTCAGCTCCCAGGCGGTATTTGTGGATGATGGATGCCAGGCGCATTTCTATAAACATGTCTAAATTATTGTTGCTCGGAGCGCCATCAGAACCAAGCGCAACGTTGATACCTTTTTCCAGCATCTCCGGTACTTTGGCAATACCAGAGCCAAGCTTAGTGTTGCAGCAGGGGCAGTGCATCGCATGTGTCCCGGTATCCGCCATCACCTGGTACTCATCCTCATCCAACCAGATGCAGTGCGCCATTTGTACATTCGGACCGACGACACCGATGCTGTCCAGGTAGAGGAAATTACGTTTACCTGTTTGGGCGATCATCGCTTCAACTTCATACTCGATCTCGCCAGCGTGCCCGTGAATGCCCACTCCTGGATTATTATCCGCTTCTTGTTTGATGGTTTGAAGCAATTCGGTTGTATTCCACAACTGCCAACGCGGGGCAAAGCCATAACGAATGCGCCCGTCAGCCTTGCCGTGCCACTTGTGCATGTAGTCGATACTGTTCTTGAGAGAATCCTCGGTCGATTCGCGCAACAAGGGGGGCAGGTTTTCCGTGAGATCCATCATCGCTTTACCGGCCTGAGCCCGAATACCTGATTCTTCAATCGCCTGGAAAACACTGTCCTGGTGGTGTAAAGTCCCCATGTCGATTATGGAGGTTGTGCCGGATTTGATCATCTCGGCGATGCCGATCCTGGCGGAGGCATACAGGGTTTCGGGAGTATGGCGGAATTCGAGCGAGGTGATCGTGTCCAACCAGTCCAGTAATGGTTGATCGTCAGCCTGTCCGCGCAGCAAGCTCTGGCACAAGTGAATGTGCGCCTGCACAAATCCTGGCAGGATCAACATTCCGGAAGCATCGATTGTCGTTTCCGCATCCTGCTGGATATCTGGCGCGATCTTTTTTATCTTATTTCCTTCGATATAAATGTCGCCATAGTATTTACTGCCGTCCGCGTCCATCGTGATGAGGAAGCCGTTCTGGATGAGAATTGACGTCATATTGAATTTCCTCCTAAGATTTTTTGTTGTTTCACATCCGAATGTGCTAGATATTTTCTACATGGCGGATGACATGAAATGTACTTGCCTCGCCCACCAGGTATTCAAGCGAGAAGAAAACCGGGTCGTCATTGGCATCGTAGCCGATATCTTCTACGATCAGTAGGGGGGTACTGGGATCCTCAAATTGAAAAATTTCCGGTAAATTGCTATCCTTGGCAACTTTCGGTTTGATCAATGAGGTGAGGTATTTCACCCGACGGCTGCACTTTTTCGAAAAAAATTCGAAAAAAGGTTCGGTTGCCCCAGGTTCGAGCGCTTGCTCAAAAGTCAAGCATTCCTGGAAAACCGCAGCGGGGATATAGTTGACAAACATGATAATCGGCTCATCATCGGCCGTGAACACCTTATGGACGTGAAGGATTGGGCTGCCTTTCTCGACATAGAGCTTCTCTGAAATTTCATCGTCGGCTTCAATAACTTCTGATTTCAGCTGCTGGAAGCCAGGCGCGAACCCGCGAGCCGATATGCGTTCCTGCACATCTAGCAGTTGGTATAGGGGATTGACGATACTGGGAGAATCAGCGACGAACGTGCCCACACCGCGTTGACGCCTGACATAACCCCTTTCTACCAAGCGGGCAAAAGCCGCCCGGATGGTCGGCCGGCTGACGTTGAAACGTTCTGCGAGCTGGTTTTCTGAGGGGAGCAGGCTGCCAGGCGGGTAAGTTCCATTCGAAATCCCGTTGACGATGATCTCGTAAACCTGGTCGGCTAATGAAGGTTGCCGGATGGGTAAGCCATTATCCATTTCATGCACCTTCCTTCCGGAAAAAAGTGGAAAAGGTTAATTGTTCGATGGCGGTAAAATGGCTGCCATCTTACATCTCGATAATATTTTATTATGGATATATCATATTGTCAATTCCAAGTTGAAGGGGAGTAGATTGATTTGTTTATGAATCAAGCGGGATTTTGTCTATGATGATTTCCGAAGCACGAAGGTCAAAATACCTCAAAGTTAGCTTCTTGATTGAAGGGGGTTATTGGTTGATTTCCCCTGCTAATGAGCTTGAGGCTGTAAACACGCTGGTTAACGCAAGGTATAGCTATTTTGAAAACGATACGCCAGATGCAAATTTAAAAGTGTTTTCTACCATTTTTTGAGTATGCATGAAAGATGGGCGGCGCGCGGATTGTAAATCTATCCAGAGATATTCAAACCAAATTCCTGGTTGACCTCGTTGATCGCATCCAGGTACATTTGATTCCATTCCGGTGTAGGATCAAGCGTCTCAAGGTCATGAAGTTCCTGGAAGGGTTTGCCAGTCAGCGCCTCAGATTGGATGTCTTTGTATTTATCGACCATCCAGGCGACGATGGGAGCAGCGTCTGCCCTGGATAAACCTTCTACTGCATGGGTTAATTTGGCGACAAACTTGACCTCCAATGGAGAGGCGTGTCCGGCATGAGTCCCTGCAGCAGATTGTGATGCGTCGATATAGGAACATCCGGCAACTGCACTGGCAACCGCCAGCGCGCCTGTCTCATAGAATATCTCCATCGTGCCGGGTCCGGTTGTGGGGCGGATGAAGGGAGAGGTCAGGAAATTGGCATTACGGGCAAGTGCTTGCAGTCCCAACTGCAGCGCCCGCAGCACTTCTGGATGAGTACTGGCGCTGATATGCACGTGGGTAGGTCCGATATTGTTCAGAGTACCCTGGTAGCAGGCGCGCATGACGATCGAACCTGAGACACAGGCCAGCGCTACCCCCGCCGCGCCGCCCACATACCCGCCATACATCGGGTTGAAGTAAGACTCGGAAAAGGCATCGACGTGCGCATAGTGGGTCGCTTCGGTGAGATGGTGGTAGGCAGTTTTCTGTTCGCTGATGAAATTGATCTTGTGAGCATCCGTCGGCCGGTAGCCGCCCAGAGTCGTGCCAGCGAGTTCACCCACCTCGGTGGTGGCAATTTCCACACACCCCATAGCCATGCCCGGACGGCCAACCCGTTCCAGGATTTCGAAAGCCAGCTCTTTCTCCTGCCACGCAGCTACAGCTTCCCAGGGAGAACCGGCGCGAATTTTACGTCCGCGTGTCGAAAGAAGGGTGCCCAGATTGAAAATCTCAATGAGCGGCTCGCGGGCATAGGCTTCGTGGAAGGGAATGAACAGCTCTTCGGAAACGGGAATACCGAAAGGTCCGCCATAGATCACGACATGGCTGTTTTCTTCTGGTCTGCGCCTTCTGACCGTGGCTGTATCATCACCGGTACCCAGGGTGACGCTGTCCGGCATGTCTGACAGGATCGATTCCAATTCTTCCCGAGTCCAGGTCATGCGGCGCTTCGTATCGATGCAGTAAACGCCGGTCTTAACCGCAAGTTCCATCCCGGCCTCATATAGCCGGTCAGCCAGTGCATCATCATTTGTGATATAGGGATCATCTCTTTCCATTGAGATGTCATATTTTTCCAGAGTTTCTCTGAAGTTCTTGCCAATCACTTCCCGATCCCACTCTTTCTCGTCCAACACTGGTCCATTTTCAGCTTTGTCCAATGCGTCCAGGAGCAAATCGTAATTCATTCCATTATTCATTATGGTTTCCTATTGATTTCAAATTGTGCCTATAACTTCCCCAGGAGCATCTTGCATTTCTCAACACCTTCAGCCGCGGAACCACCGTGTGTGTTGGCGCCCATCTCTTCAGCAATTTCGGGGTGAGTTGCAGCACCGCCGATGATCACGGGATATTTGTCGCGAATGTTTTTTCCTTCGAGAAAATCGCAGACATCTTTCATGTAGGGCAGGCAGGTGGTGAGCAGAGCAGACATACCAATGATGTCCACCTGTTCTTGTTCAGCCCGAGCGACGATGTCAGCCGGGGGGACGTTGGTGCCAAGGTCGACCACCTCGAAACCGTTGACTTTCAGCATCAGGCCGACCATGTTCTTGCCGATGTCGTGCAGGTCGCCCTGAACAGTGGCTAATAAAACTTTGCCCAATGACATGCTCTCTCCGGCCTGGGATTCTGCTACCGCCGGGTTGATAACATCCTCGTTCACTTTCTCGACGGTGTCCGCTGCGGTAACCATTTCCGGAAGGAAGATATCCAGGGTTTCGAAGCGTTTCCCAATGTCTTGCAGTGAGGGCGAGATGCAGTTCTCGAAGAATTCGACCGGTGTCGCGCCTTCCTCAAGCGAGGTGCGTGCCAATGCAACAGCCGCCTGCTCATTCCCGGCGAGGATGCTCTCTGTAAATTCAGTTTGTTTGCTTTCCCAGTTGCTCATTTGAATCTCCTTGTCAAAGAACTAAAGGTTTAATCCGTATTCCTGTTCAAATTCCTGACAGACTTCCACATACAGGTTCTGCCATTCAGGTAATGGTTTGACTTTCTGCACGTCGTACAGCTGGTCAAAGGGTTTGCCGACGGGTTTCGTTTTCTGGTCATCTGCATATTTTTGGGTCAGGGATTGAACGATGCGGTTGGCCTCCTCCCGAGAGAGCTGCTCCGCTGCATGGGTGACCTGAGCCAGGAATCTGGCTTCAAGCCCAGTGCAGTGCGCTGTTTCAATACCCACAGCAGCCTGGACCCCCTCCATCAGCGCAATGCCTGAAGGGACTGCCGCGAGAGCTAATGCCGCCGCCTCGTACAGGATCGTCTTGGTCCCAGGTCCACCAGCTGTGCGTGCAAAAGCAGTCGTCATCAGGTTGGTGTTGCGGTTAAGGCCCTGCAGCGCAACGGCAATGCCGGGGATCATGTCAGGATACGTGTCACAGCTCAGGATGGCATGCGTGGGACCGGGATTCACGGTGCAGCCAAAATAGGTCGCCTGGAGCATAATCAGGCTGGCTACCAGGGCGACTGCCATGCCATCCGCCCCACCGGGATAGCCACCAAAAATATTATTGGCGAAAGTGTGAATATGGGAACCTGTTCGAGCGAAATGGACTACCTTGGTCAGCTGTTCATAATTGGTCTTCAATTCGCTGACCAGGGCGGCATGGTGCCAGTCGGAGGGCCGAAAGCCTCCATACGAGGTTGAAGATAGTTCACCGATCTCAGTCGGTGAGTTCTCCGCGCAGCCGATCGCCATGCCTGGACGACCGGCGCGGCGGACAACTTCCATGGAAAGATCCACTTCCTGCCAGCAGCCAACGGCTTCCCAAGGGGAAGCCGCCCGGATCGGCCGCCCATAGGTGGAAACCAAAGAGGCGTTGTCAATAAAATCGAGCAACGGCTCCTGGGCGTAGCTGAGCATGATGGGGACAAATTGATCTTCCGGTACAGGAATGCCGTACGCCCCGCCGCAGACCGTCACCTTGCTGTTTTCCTCAGGTCTCCGAGCCCGGATGGTGGTTGCATCTTCTCCTTCGCCAAGTGTCACCTGGGAGGGGGAGGTGGCGATGACCTCGTCCAATTCAGCCTGGCTCCAGATCATCCGGCGCTTGGTCGAGGTGCAGTAGACACCAGATTCGCGCGCCAGCTCTAAACCTGCTGCGAAAACACGATCTGCCAGATCATCGTCAGATGGGACAAATAAATCCTTATCCCAGCTGACATCGTACTCCTTGACCAGGCGGGCGATGGGTTTTTGAATATATTCAACATCCCATTCCTGCTCTTCTACAATTGGGCCAGTCTCTGCTTTGTCCAGTACATCGAGCAAACGTCCGCGAGTTCTCATAATGTCTCCTGTTGATTAAGAGTAATGATTACAGCATCAATCCAAAATCGAGTTCAAATTCTTGACACACTTCTTCATACATCCCCTGCCATTCGTTGGTAGGGGATAACGAATCCAAATCGTAGGCTTCAGTAAATGGTTTGCCGGCGTTGGCGGTGTTCAGATTATCTTTGTACTTATCAACCAGTTTCCGGACAATTGGATCGGCCTCGGAGCGGGTCAATCCCTCAGCTGCATGAGTCACCTGGGCGGCAAACCTGGCTTCCAGCGGTGTACAGTGCATTGGGAATCTGCCAGTTGCCGTGTGGACCGCTTTCGTGAAGGAAATGCCTGATGGCACTTGAGCGATCACCAGTGCAGCGATCTCGTAGAATAATTCTTTCACGCAGGGACCAGAGACTGGACGCAGGAATCCCGATGTGATCAGATTGGTATTCCTGGCGAGAGCTTGAAGGGCGACCGTTTGTGAAGGGATCATCGCCGGGAAGGTATTACAGCTGAGATGGGCGTGGCTGGGACCTGGATTAACCGACTCTCCCCATAAGCTTGCCCTGAGCAAGATCATCCCGGCCACGATGGGAACTGCCATGCCATCCCCTCCACCAACATAGCCGCCGAAGATCGTGTTGTAAAAGTTATGCGAGACTGAGCCGGTATGAACGTAATGCACTGCCCGGATCAAGTCAGCATATGAGACTTTCAGCTCGCTCATAATCGAATTATGGTGCCAGTCGAGCTGACGAAAGCCACCGTAAGAAGTGGTGGTCAATTCTCCCAGGTGGCTGGCGGCGCTGTTGGCACAGCCGATGGGCATCCCTGGTCGTCCTGCCCGCTCTAAGGCTTCGAAGGTTAATCCCGCCTCTTGCCAGACCGCCAGCTGATCCCAGGGTGATTCGGCGCGTATGCTGTAGCCGTAGGTCGTCTGCAGGGAGGGCAAATCGACGATATCCAGCAGCGGCTCATTGGCGTAGCTCGTCACAACAGGTACGAACAAATCCTCCGGGAAAGGAATGCCATAGGGACCCCCGATTACACCCACCCTGGAATTCTCCTCTACTGCCCTTTTTTTGAAGGTAACCTGATCCTTTCCTTCTCCGGCGGTTACTACTGTGGGAGCATTATTAATCACCTGGTTCAGTTCATCTGCTGTCCAAACCATCCTGCGGTTTGTGTCGACGCAATACAGACCGCTTCGCTCAGCCAGCTCAAAGCCTGCCGCAAAAACGCGATCTGCGAGCGCGTCATCCGCCAGGACACCATAGAAATTCTTGTCCCAGGTGATGTCGTATTTCTCGACCAGGTCCCGGATGGTCTGGTTGATGTACCCCCGATCCCAGTCCTTTTCATCGATTACTGGACCAGTTTCGGTTTTATCGAGCACAGATGCGACAAGTTCAGGATCTACTTTGGGTGCGTTTACCATGCGGGAAGTTCCTCCTTCATGCTGTTAAGTACTCGCTCTGGAGTCATGGGTATTTGTTGAACCCGCACACCAACCGCGTCTGCAATCGCATTAGCAATTGCTGGTGCTACGGGGATCAAGGTTGGCTCACCAACTCCGATAGCACCATTTGGGGCACTGGGTTGGGGTACTTCGATGATAAGGTGTTCAATTTCAGGGATATCTATCGATAGTGGAGCGATATAAGTGGCAAGTGTGTTTGTTAGCAGTTCACCATCTTCTTGGAGCAGTTCTTCTGTCAGTGCGTAGCCCAGCCCCTGCATAATCCCACCATCAATCTGCCCTTCTATCGCTTGCCTGTTGATCGCTTTTCCAACATCGTGGGCAGCCCAGATTTTTTCGACGATCACCCTCCCGGTTGTTGTATCCACCAATACCTGGGCAATATGGGTAGCATAAGCAAATATTGAATGTGCTTCTGCGAATTTCAACTCGTACTTGGGTTGCTCTGGATGCCACATCTCCGCAAAACCATCGTATCGCAATTTCTTATTCATCCACCAGGCCTGTCCGGCCAGTTTAGGAATCTCGAGATAACGATCGGGGCTGCCTTTCACACTGACTTTGTTATCGGCCATTTCCAATTCATCAACATTGGCTTCGAGCACGTTCGAGGCCAGTTCCATCAGGCTCAGTTTGATGCGTCCGGTTGCCTGTAGGATCGCATTACCCATCATGTAGGTGCTGCGGGAAGCAGAGGTAGTGCCTGCCGCGGGAACGCTGTCTGTATCCGACATGACCACTTTGATCCGGTCAATGTCTATCCCCAGGTCTTCAGCCACGATAATCTTTTGGGCTGTGATCGCTCCCTGTCCCAGCTCAGCAGAACCGGTGTATAAGATCACCGATCCGTCTGGGGTCATCTCCACCGTCGCACCGCTGTTATCAACAATGTTTTTCCCCATCCCCATGCCGTGCCAGATCGTCGCAGCTCCTATCCCGCGCCTCAATCCTGGTTCAGGTTCACGGACCAGCCATTGATCACGGTTTGACCAGTCTGCCGCCCGCGCTGCCTGCCTTATGGTCTCCTTCAAACCGATATCGTGGTATATATACGCCCCTGAGGGCATCAGGGTGTCTTTTTCCATGCCGTTCTTCATCCGGAATTCGATCGGATCGATGCCCAACTCAAGTGCCAGCTGGTCAATGTTCTGTTCAAAGGCAAAGGCTACCTCTGGAGTTCCGAAGCCGCGCATACCACCGCTAATTAAGTTGTTTGTAGCAACTGCAAACGCTTCAACCTGTTCATTAGGTATCTTGTATGGACCGCTGATCAGTTCAACTGTGGCGCCCAGAACAGCCGGGAAGATGTTTGCATATGGTCCTGAATCTCCGATCACTCGCGCACGCAAAGCGGTCAGCGTACCGTCTTTTTTTGCCCCGGTCTCGAGCCGGATATAAATCGGTGCCCTTTTCTGGTGCGTAAATAAGGACTCCTGGCGGGATCGAACAAACTTGACCGGTCGCCTGGCTTTCATTGCCAGTACAGCGGTTTGGATCTGGATGTGCATTTCTTCTTTGCCCCCAAAACCACCGCCCACAAAGGGATAAATTACGCGCACCCTGTTTATGGGCAGACCCAGGGCTTCTGCGACCTGGTTGCGATCCCCATGCGGGTCCTGGCCGGAGACATACATCACCAGGTTCTTCCCATCCCAATCCGCGACGACACTTTCTGTTTCCAGGAAAAGCTGTTCTGTTAATTGGGTTTTGTACTTCCTTTTTACGATCACATCTGCTTCTTGAAAACCACGTGAGACATCTCCGTGGGTCAGGGTCTCATGCGCCAGGATATTGGTTTCAATGTCGCTGCGGGCCAGGATCTCAGAAGATTCAAGTGCCTGGATGGGATCGTAGATCCCGGGCAGCGGTTCGTACTCTACCTGGATAGCGTTTAGTGCTTGGTCTGCAATCTCTTCATTCTCAGCGGCCACCAAAGCGACGATATCGCCAATATAGCAGACTTCTTCCATGGCAAAGATCTGCTGATCTTTGACCAGGATTCCATAATGAGTTTTATCCGGCAGGTCGTGATAGGTGACAACAGCCTCTATACCTTGAATGGCTTCAGCGGCTGAGACATCCAGTTTATTAATCCTGGCACGGGGATGCTTGGGATAGAGTGCCTTTGCAATCAGCATGCCTGGTAGATTAATATCGGAAGTGAATTCACAACTTCCAGTTACTTTTTCTTCTAATCCTTCCATTAATGCTCCCGAATGATTCGTTTATGCAATCCCAGCCCGTTCAAGCAGCCTGCTTCTCGCTTGCCTGAATTCAGCTTGCAGGATTTCTTCGTCCAAAACAAGGATTTCTTTGTCCAGCATCAAGATCTTGCCATCCACGATGGTTGTGGCAACATCCTCAGATCGCCCAAAATTTACGAGCAGCGACGTCACGCTCAAGGTCGGCATTGTCAACCTTGAACTATCCATATCCACGATAATCACGTCCGCTTTTTTACCTGGCTCCAGGCTGCCGATCTGGTCGGTTTGACCGAAGGCGTATGCCCCGTTCCGGCAAGCCATATTGATCACTTTTTCAGGCGGAAGAATGGCAGCATCCAAAGAGTTTATTTTCTGTAAATTGGCAGCCCATTTGAGGACATCCAGCATTTCTTGCCCGTTATTGACCGCCTGCCCATCGCTGCCAAGAGCCACGGGTACACCTGCTTTCCCCATGCTCTCTACAGGACAAACTCCGGTAGCGATGAACATATTGCTGACCGGATTGTGAACGACAGATGTCCCAGTGTCAGCCAATAATTCAATCTCTTCATCCGTGATCCAAATGCCATGCGCCAGTTGAGTTTTGTGGTCAAGAACCCCCATTTTGTGCAGCCATGGAATTTGGCGGAGCCCATTGGTCTGGACGCACATGTCATTTTCTTTTTCGTCTTCCGCAGTGTGAATGTGAATTCCAATCCCCCAATCTTTGGCCAGGTGGGCGATCTCCAAAAGCGTATCGTCAGTGGTACTCCAGACTACATTGGGGCTGAAATCAATAGACAGCAAGTCGTCGCCCTGGCACCAAGTTTCGTGGAGATGCTGAGTGCTGGAGATCACCTCTTCCCCGGATTCCATGAGTGCTTCAGGGTAGGCGGTATCAGAATAGCCCCGGGCCATTTTGTAGCGCAGACCAACGGCTTTCGCAACTTTGAAAATAACATCGTACAGTTCGGGATCTAGAGGGATGGTGATGTTGTCTGTAACAGCTGTTGACCCGCCGCGAATGTTCTCGGCGATGCCCATCTGCACAGCCAACCAAACCTCTTCTGATTCCATTTTTTCGTAGATTGGAAAGGCAACTTCCTCCAACCAGGGAATCAGGGGACGGTTATCGGAAAGTCCACGGATCAAGGTTTGGAAGAGATGAACATGTGAATTGACCAATCCCGGCATGACCACTTGATCGGTAGCATCTATGATCTCTTCCGCCTGGTTGCGTACCAAATCCGGGGCTTTCCCTCGGCCAACAAAAGCGATGCAGTCCTCCTCGATGAAGAGATAGCCATTCGCGATCACTTCACATTCTGTATTAACTGTCAGGACAGTGCCATCTTCAATCAAAATTGTCGACATCCAAGAAACCTTGATGGATAATTACGGTTTATTATTATCGGAAGTAATCTTCCAACTATGACTAACTTTTAACTCCACTCCTGATATTTATTTTAATTTCACTGATTACTTCCTGAAATCAGTGAATTCCTGCTCGCTTAAGCAGACCGGTACGAGCCTGCTTGAATTCATTAACCAGCTCATCTTCGTCCAGGAACAGAATCTTTTTATCTCTCATCAGTATCTTGCCGTCGACGATGGTAGTGACAACATCTTCTGCTCTGGCAAAATTCACCAGCAAAGACGGTAGGTTTAACGTGGGTACAGTCATGCGGGGATCATCAAGATCGACAATAATTAAGTCTGCTTTCTTTCCCGGCTCAAGGCTGCCAATATCCTCCGGTAGACCGAAGGCAAAAGCTCCATTTCTGCTAGCCATCTGAATAACTTGCTCAGGAGAAAGTATCATGGCATCCCTGGAATTCAATTTATGTACATTGATCGCCCATTTCAAGGTATCCATCATCTCCTGGCCGTTATTGCAGGCTTGACCATCCGTTCCCATCGCAACCGGTATATTCATGGATAACATCTGTGGAACGGGAGACACACCCGAACCACAAAACATATTACAGACAGGGTTGTGAATAGGGACAGCTCCACTCTCAGCTATCTTTTCGATTTCATCGCCATTCAACCAGACAGAATGAGCTAACTGGAAATGTGGCCCGAGTAGCTCACGATCAGCCAGCCACTCAACATGGCGCATACCTGTCTCCTGAACGAACTTATTGAGCTCATCCTCAGATTCAGCTGTATGTAAATGCATCCCAATTCCCCACTCAAGAGCCTTTTCATTCACCCTCAGCATAGTTTCTTCTGTGACTAGATAAAGGGTATGAGGATTAAAATCTAAGCGGAGTCGCCCATTCTCCGCATCGTGCCAGGCCTCGTATAACCCTGCCATATCTTCAAAAATCTCATCAGCAGTTTCAATGAATTGGTCAGGCACACCCCGCTCGTTAAATCCCCTGGCAAGTTTGTAACGAATCCCCGAATCTTTTGCAGCCCTGAAAGCAGCCTCAAAGTTACCAGCCTTTGAACGGACAGTCTGGTTATCCGTCGTAGTTGTCGTCCCACTGCGAATGTTCTCCACCATTCCTATTAAGGTTGCCAGGTAAACTTCATCTGGGTTCATCTCCCCATAAACTGGAAAGGCAACATTTTGAACCCAATCCCATACAGCACGATCATCTGCCAGCCCCCGCACAAGAGATTGCTGCAAATGCACGTGGGCGTTGATCAATCCGGGCATCACTATTTGTCCAGCGGCGTCAATAATCTCATTAGCCGTGTTGCGGACCTGCTCTGATGGATCACCCTCAGATACAACAGTGATGAGATCATCCTCGATGAGAATAAACCCAAAGGGAATTTCTACACCACTTGAATTTCCTGGAAGAAGATAACCCTTCTCAATCAGCAAAACTGACATTTTTTGCTCCTAGAACTTCAGTACCGGTATGGTACACCCCAGCTCTTTAGATCGGCTTTGACTTCTTCAAACATGCCCAGCCATTCGTCCTTGACTTTGAGCTTGTCGATATCGTAAAGTTCCTGTAGTCGCTTGCCTTTGGGTGGATTGCTCAGGGTTCGCTCGTACTTCTCCAGGCATTTGACAGTCAGCTCGTTGGCCTGTTTACGGCTCATGCCAGTAACCGCCCGGCTGGTCTCGCCCAGCATGCGCATTTCGATGCCTGAGATCATGTCAACATCATCGCCTCCGGTGATCCCGCTAGGTCCAGGACCGGTGTGCTGCCCGCTGCTGACGGCCACGATGGCATTGGCAGCGGCTTCCCACAGGACCTCGTAGGTCCCGGCACGCGCATCCAGGAATACATTCTGCCCAATCGGGAACCTCGTGTTGCGTGAAAACGCTTGGCCCATCACGCTTTCCATCCACAGCGTTTGCCGGTGGGTGGTGGCGCCGTTCTTAAGGCTCATGTGTACCGGGTGATTTACCACGATCGTCGAGCTGTGGCAGATCGCTCCCAGCAATACTTCCGCAGTACCACATATGGCAGCTCCCTCAGGTCCACCAGCCCAGCCGCCGATCATCGGTGCCAGCAAGGTAGCCACATGCACGCCATTCTCCACCGCAGCCACTGCCCGGATCAGGCGGTCATAGTCCGATTTCAGCTCGGTCAGCAAGGCGGCGTACATGAAATCGCCTTTGCGTAAGCCACGCTCTTCATTAATAATGGCCACTGCGGGAGGGGCAGAAGCTGCACAGCCTGGAGCAACGAATAGCGGCATGCCCGGCCTGCCGGACCGGCGGATGGCTTCCCTGATCCAGCCAACTTCCTGGATGGCGCCATGCACTTCGTTGGGGGAGAAGGGCCGGATTTCGCGCCCTTCAATCAAGGCCGGATTGCCGTTGGCGATCATGTCGTTGGTGGGTTCCAGGGCGAAATTCATCATATGCTTAACGTAGATCTCGCCCTCAGTCATGCTGGATCCGGCTGCTCCACCGATCACCAGTGGACGCACATCACTGCCCGGCCTGCGCGGCTGCAATGTGACCTGGTCCTTGCCGTAGCCGAATGTCAGGGGTGTGTGGTAGTTGTCTAGGAAACGCCAGATTTCCGCTTCGGTGAACTTGACCACCTTCTGGGTATCGAGGACCCACAAACCCTTTTCCACCGCGTATTCCAGGCCAGCTGCAAACAAACGGTCTGCCATGTCATCATCTTCCGGGATTGGATGAGCTGCGTCATAAGTGATGTCGTATTTTTCTGCCAGCTCTTTGAGGCGTGGAAAGATGGTTTTGTCAAATTCTTCTTCTCGAACGCGTGGCCCCTGGTCAACACGCTCGATCATTTCAAAATGTAATCCAGGCATTTATACCTTCCTTTGAAATTATCGTAATTACCTATCCGACTTATTTATCCAATCAATTGACCGCACAGTTCTACTGCGCTGTGGGCGGTCTCGCCGTATCCATCCGCACCGATCTCATCGGCATATTCCTGACTTGTGGGACCACCACCAATGATGACCTTGTACTGATCTCTAATGCCATCATCCTCGAACATCTGGATGATGTCGCGCATCATCGGCAGGCTGGTGGTTAACAATCCGGAGAGACCGATGACGTCCACCCCTAAATCGACGGCCTTATCGACGAAATCCGTCGAGGCGATGTCCCTGCCGATATCAATGACTTCATAGCCATTGACTTTGAGCAAGGCGATGACGATATTCTTGCCGATGTCATGGATATCACCCTGGACGGTGCCAATCAGAATCTTGCCCTTTTTGCCAGCCTCATCTCCTTCGAAATGGGGCTCAAGGATGTCGAGGGCGGCTTCCATGGCTTCTGCACTGGCCACCATTTCAGGTAAAAACATCTCCATTCGCCCAAAGCGATCGCCGACCTCTTTGATCGCCGGAGACATTCCTTCATCAATCGCCTCCAGTGGTGCGATACTGGCATCCAGGCTCTGTTTGGCAGCTGAAACAGTTTTTTCCTTGTCCCCTTTCAGTACCCCGTCGTAAAGTTCTTGCAAGATTTCTTTTTCACTCATAGCAGGTCTCCTAGCTAGTTTGGATATTTACCCTGATATTTCTAAATGTTCATATTCAAATGGCAACGCAGGTGATAAAGTCAACTTCCGCTCACTCTGTACCAAAATTTCACCTTTGCGGATTACATATAATCGCTCATGATGTTTGCGCAATGCATCAGCAGCCGAATTAGCCCGAAACAGCACTAGATTTGCTTCTGCCCCCACTGCTAAACCATAACCATCCAGACCAAGGACTTTAGCCGCCCGGTAGCGCGGCATGTCAAAGGCTTCTTTAATTTCCTGCTCTGAGCTCATATGCGCGGTGTGTGCCACAAAATTTGCCACCGAGAGCATGTCCATATTGCCGAAGGGATAGAACATGTTCTGTAGATCATCCTGGCCACAGGTGACGTTTACGCCTGCTTCCAGTAAATCCTTTACCCGAGGAATTCCCCGGCGGGTGGGGTGGCCGCTCTCTCGCCCCTGAATGACCAGGTTGACGGGCGTGTTGGTGCAAATATTGATTTGGGCTTCAACCAGCTTTGGTAAGATACGTTGGAATAACTTCTCGTCCCAGGCAGCCATTGCACAGCAATGGGCGGCAGTTACCCGGCCCTGGTAATCGCTCTCGATGGTTTTTTCTGCTAACAATTCGAGTGTATGCCAGTACGGGTCATCCGTCTCATCAACATGCATGTCGATGTCTGCATTATTTGCTAATGCAATTTCGAATGCCAGCTCAATTTGCCTGGCAGCTTTATCCATATCCTTTTCGCGGTGGGGCACACCACCAACCAGGTCTGCTCCAGCGTCCATCGCTTGCCAAACCAGGTCAACTGATTCAGGATTGTCTGCCAGGCCGAATTGTGGAAACGCCACGATCTGGATGTCAATCACATGCTTGAATTTTTCGCGTACAGCAACGACAGCGTCCAGCAAATCCAATTTTGCCACCTCGTCCACATCCGTGTGATCGCGCATCCATAAGACGCCGTTCAGAATGGCTTCACGGAGGGCGATCGTCGAGCGGCGCATGATATCTTCTGCGGTCAGCTGGTCCTTAATTTGTTCGGCAATGCGAATTGCTTCTCCCAGCGTGCCGCTCTTGTTGACATACTCCGGCATTACAGAATTTTCGAGGTGAAAATGGGGCTCAATAAAAGCGGGCGAGAGCATCGCCCCTTCAGCATCAATAGACCTTGCCCCCACCGGAATGGAACCTTCATCCACGACAGCAATCTTTCCGTTGTTAATGCCAATGTTAATTGGCCGCCAAGTTTTGTCGTTGATTGCATTGTGAATGGTCAGATCCATGTTGTCTCCTGATAAACTTGCGTAATCAATTTAATGGTTATTTCATCTTGATTCCAAAATAATCAGAGTTTCCATCGCAAAAATATTGACTTCAAACCACCCTCCGGTTGACAAAGAAGTGGAAATGGTCGGTTAAGATATGCAAAAATCCAATTCCTAATATTTCACCAGAGCTGGAAAGATATGTGTCTACTTGATATTGAACCGGCTTTCCCTCAGCGATCTCTAGTTTTGAAGCGACAACTTCATCAGCACCGACCGCAAATATCTCCGTCCTGGATTGGTTGAGCGGCGGATCGCATCTTTCAACTAAATAAGTGAGTACTGAACCTTCCCATTCAGAAAGTGTCTCCTCACCTCCGCAGCTTTCTTTCAGATAGTCAACCAAATACATCGTTGGCACGCCGTCTATTGCTTCCACAATTTCAACCCTTATAAGCTTGGTATCGACATCGATGCCGAGTTGTTCAGCTATTTCTAAATCAGGAATTACTGTGCGAACCTCACGAAAGATCACTTCAGAATCCAACCCAGCCCTTTTGGCGATCATTCGAAATGGCTCAATACGCTCCATGCCACCAATAAAGCCCTTCCCGCTGGATTGGGATACGAAAGTCCCAGAGCCCTGTTTTCGAATTATGAGGCCCTGGGTTTCTAAATTGGCGAGCGCTTCTCTGACTGTCGATCTGGATACACCGAGGATTTCTGTCAGCGCCTCGACAGAGGGTAGTTTTTCCCCAGGTTTTAGTTTCCGCCCTTTGATTAATCTTTCAAGTTCTTCCATCACCTCAACATAGAGAGGGCGACGCCCTCCCACGAAGGAGATGATGTTGTTTGCATTTGTTTCTTCTGTCGCCATATCTCACCTATGTATTCGTCAAATTTGGATAAATCCTATATAAATTCATCAGATAACATACATCAGTCGTCTGATGACTTTATAGCATTAATTAGGACCAATGTCAACAAGATCTTTGTAGCTCGGACCGATCATGATGAATAAAACACCTGCGAGAGATAATCTCGCAGGTGTTGAGTAGAGCGGGTTGGAGTCGAACCCACATGGTGTTACCACCGGGGGATTATGAGTTCGCGAAGTTACAGTCCACGGGTTCCATAGTCACTGTTAATGTGCACTCAAAAGCAATTGAATATTGATCTCAACTCTAATCAGCCCAATCAGCCTCCTCAAACGGAATTGCCTGCTCCCAATAATGGTCGAACATCTTTTGGTATTGATTGACCGCTTCCGGATCATCTGTGGCTACTCCATACTCGAGTAAGCCCCGCTCGCCCCAAGAACTGTAATGCAGGTTTTGACTGCCCACCACCAGGAATTCCTGGTCAATTAAAGCTGATTTAGTATGTACACGTCCATTAAAGAATCTGACCTCAACCAAATCTTCTAATCCGCGGCTGGCTAACTCTTTTTCAAACACATCGATCGCGATCCGGTTCTCCATCCCGTTGCTGTTAGATTCCTCGACAATAACCCGGACAGTAACCTGGTTATGCTCTACCGCGTCCATCATCGCTTCCATCCATTGCAAAGCGTTGTTGAAATTGCATAAGTCTTCGACAATCAAGTTCAAAAAACAAATCAGCTCCAAGGAGAAATTTACGTGGATGGCATCGATTGAAGATTGGGCGGCAGCGAAAGCCGTGCCATATGCGTTATCCGCTTCCTTGTAATGTGAGCTGCGATATAAGGAAAAGGCGTTGTGTTGACGGTCTGATTTGTAATATTTCATAACTTCAGGTACATGCCCACCAGAACCCTTGCTCCAGGAACAAGTTTCAGTCCATGAAGACCCATCATCAGGGTAGAAGTCGGTGCAATGCAATTGGTTGCCATCGACCCACATATCGTCATAGGCGCTGATGGCGGCCTGGGCAACTGGACCATCTATTACCATCGCCAGGTCGACCAGATTGTCGCCTTTTCCGGATGGGTGCTCCCTGGCGTAATGAAGCCATCCATAGTTGAAACCAGATCCCATCAATGTTTTTCCATCCACAACCATAAACTTCGTGTGCGAGTGAGGATATGTTCCATCGTAATTAGCTACCTCTACCTTCCAGCCTATCTCTGGGTTTCCCTTCCCGTTCGGGACGACAGCTTGGGGTCAAACTCGATTCCTGTACGATTACATCAAGTATTCCAGCCTTGGGAGTCGATATTAATTTGCGCAGGTTAGCTACAGGGATACACGTGCTGTATTCAAGACCTGATCCAACGCAAGTGCGAGGATCCCAAGTCATTTATGTTTTCCTACACCTCGCCAATTTTTCCGGTTATCTGATCAAGCTTGGGGCTCACGAATCAAAACAACCAGCGTAAGGTCATCGGACTGGGGGGCTTTACCCACAAATTCTTTGAGGGCTAAGACAATTGCTTCCTGCATATCCTCCGCCGATCGGTCCAAATTAGCACCCGCGAGCCGCAACAATCGCTCTTCACCGAAGAACTCTCCGGCTGGATTCTGGGCCTCGGTGATCCCATCCGAATAGAGCACCAGGATACCCTTCGGCTTAATCTCAATGGCGTATTGATTCCAGGCCTTATCTTCGAATAAACCCAGGGGAACACCCGTCGCTTTCAGTATTCTGGACGGGATAGCATTTCCAGAGTTAAACAAGTATGGTGGGTTATGACCGGCATTTGCATAAATTAGCTCACCACTCACAGGGTTGAGAATCCCGTAAAAAGTGGTAACAAACAAACCGGAATGCGCGTCCATCAAAATGCGTTGATTGGCTGCGGTTAAGACGCGAGCAGGGTCTGAGGGATACTGTATGGCATGGGAGCGAATGAGTGTGCGACTCAACGCCATGAATAGAGCAGATCCAACACCTTTGTCAGTCACATCAGCCACGACTATGCCAAGACTTCCGTTGGGCAACGGGATCAAATCGTAGAAATCGCCTGAGGTTTCTCTGGCAGGAAGCAATTTCGCCGCCAATTGCCAGCCTTCGGTCTGGGGGATTTTATTAGGCAAAAAACTTTGCTGGATTTTCCCGGCGAATGCTAGCTCCTGCGCTACCTTTTGATGCTCCAGGGTTTGGTTGAAGACCTCGGCTGCGTTCAGAGCTGTTGCAATCTGGGCCGCGAGCACTTGTAGGGCAGGTCGTAGATTCGTAGAAATATCTGCGAATTGGTAACCACTCTGAACAAGACAGATGCCTCCTAATGGTTCTTGTTCATCTGTAGACAAGATAGGAGTGAGGACAATGTAGTAGTGATTGGTTTCAATTTCCCAGGGCAGCGGTTCTCCGACAGGATATTCTTGAGAATGGGGGTTTTCCTGTAACCAGACCCATATCGACTCGCTCAACGGAGGCCGATCCTCCGGAAGTTGCAGCAAGGTCTGGCCTTCAAAGAGCCGGATCTCTAACTGTTGGTAGATCATCATTCTAGGTACATAGTCGACCAGCAATTGCGGTAGGGTGGAAGCATCAGCCGGAGCTGCGATGATCGCCCGTCCCAACTGCTCGAGATGATCCAGTTCTCCAGTTTTTTGCTGGCTGAGGATAACGGCTTCGCTTAATCGTTTAGTTAACACACTAACAAGAAAAACGCCGCTGATAAAGAATAGGTATAGCAATAATCCCATACGCGTGTAAATTATCGCGCCTAGAATACCAAACACACCTGGTATATGGGCAGTCATTAAAAAGATAAAGCTTTGCCAAGCAAGCCCAAAAAAGACTTTATCCTGGAATTCAGGCAAAAGCACAAATCGATACACGCTATACCACCAGATGAGTATTAGAAGCCCATCGATTGACCAATACACAAGTACAGCACTGAACGCATAAATGAGATCAAAGAGATGGTCACCAGTCAGTGGGTAATGACCCCCAACAAAAGTATAGATCTTCAGACCGATCAGAATGGCGATTGTCGTGATACCCAGGTTGTAGGCCAGATTGCGGATCCAGCTCCAGTGCTGGATTCTGGAATCGGATCGGTACCAACTTGATGCAAAATGCACGAGGGTGGTGAGCACATACAGCCAAACTGATGTGGGACCAAATATGAAGTAGCTGGCAACTAAGGCAATGTCGGATAGATTACTGCTGTTATGGCTGTATTTTTCCCCGCCCATCTTGATGACCTGAAAGAAGGATACCCGGCTGAGTGAAATGCTTAGGCCGAGGAATAAGAGCATCAAAAGCCACTGATCACGGATTAATTCCATATTAGTCAAGTAAACCAGCCAGACCAAGCCCCCAAAAACCCAGGGCAGGCTGAAAATCGTTCCGGATAGATTGACCAATAACTGAGAACGATCAGGGTCGGCTAATGTGTCGAAGTCAGGCCAGAGCCGCTTCGCTATTGAAATCAAAACTCGTGTCATAAGTATTTCTCAACTTTGGTGCGATAGGTTCATCAATATTAATCTATGCCCTGTCCTTATCATCTTGGTTACTTGGTAAATTGAAAGGTAGATAGGATGTTCCCATATATTTTACGTCATACCCTGCTGGACAATTTTCTATCTATGTTAATAGAGACTTCATAACCTCATAGGGTGTTTTACCTTCAAGGGAAATATGAGGTCTGTCATAATTATAGAAGTTTTCC
>CALBUI010000257.1 GCA_937968125.1 uncultured Anaerolineales bacterium
TTTTTAATTAGTCAATGCGTGGATCCGAATATCTGTCGAAATTATAATGAGGAGAGAAGATGTGAATAGAAGGCTTTTCCTAATAATCTTCACCGCATTTTTCTTGTTCGCCTGCAATCCTGCTGAAATTGAATCCTCACCGGATAATACTAATCAAGGTCTACCCTCTCCAATTCCCTCTGCTTCCCCACCTCCAGCCGCTGTTCCAGAAACACCTCAGGTAACCCGTACAATTCTCACTTACGACCAGCTGATGAACAATTTTGATCCCGGTTCACCAGTCGATGATGGCGCTTTTTCAATGCCCGCAGATGCTCAATCTTCAGAGCATCTATTTGAAGGTCGCCTGGAGTTGATCGGTGAAGATTCTACTGGAGATATTATCGTCCATCGAGGAGATCCGAATGTCGATCCGGAGGTCTACCACCTGCCAGAATTCAGCTTCGAATTCGTGAAAAGTGGGGATTATTTCATTCCCAAGCAGCGGGGATTGATCATCACCGACCATCCCAATTGGAACTACATCATCGAACCGGGAAGAGTCTGGCAGGAAGAAGGGGATGAGGGTTATTCAAGGGTTTCGTTTCCTTTTGCACTATCCTGGAAAGGATCGAACGCCATCTTCAACGGGGTGATGACTTTTCTGTTCGACCAATCCGGCATATCGAAAGTCTGGTACCAGACCACTCAAGAAACAACCGTTTCCTTCAGTGCCGACTTGTGGGGCCAGTTAGATGCAATTTATCATACGGAACCAGTAAATGGCGCCGACCAGATTCGAGAGGCATTTAATGAAGAAATTGCTAACAGATTCCCTACCAAGCCTATCGAGCAATTGGCAGAAGATTATCCCCAGATTGATGCAGCCCAATTCGGTCGCGGCATCTCAAAGAATCACTTAACGTATTATGGATTTGTAATTAACGGCATCAACTATGTAAGCGCGTGCCCAACACGGTATGGTGAATACGCCTACTGCGAATACATGCGGGCGCCCTCATATTCGACAGCAAAATCAATATTTCCAAGTCTAGCTTTGATGCGCCTGGCCCAAAAGTACGATCCATTGGCCCCGGAACAGATGATCAAGGATTTTGTCCCCGAGGCCATGGACAGCCCGGGTGATTGGAGCAAGGTGACATTTGATCACACCCTGGATATGGCCACTGGAAACTACCAATCTGCGGGGTATATGGTTGACGAGGAAAATTTTGGCACAGACCCATTTTGGAATGAAGAATATTATGCAGAGCGGATCGCAGCTGCCTTCGATTGGCCGCACAGCGCGGAACCAGGAACTCAATGGGTTTACCGCACATTCGATACTTTTATCGTTACCAGGGCTCTCCATAATTATCTGCAATCCCAGGCAGGTTCAGAAGCGGATATATTCCAGTTCTTGGTCGATGAGGTCTTTACCTCCATCCATATTGGGCCTGGCGCGCATACCACACTAAGGACAAAAGATAACAACTGGCAGGGTCAACCTTATGGCGGTTATGGATTGTGGTGGATCCCTGACGATATCGCCAAGATCACACACTTTCTCAACATTGACAAGGGGACTGTCGATGGTGAACAGATTCTACATCCAGGATTATTAGCCGCTGCAATGCAGACTGATCCCGATGATCGCGGGGTTGACATTGACTCTCGCTCAAAATACAACAACGCTTTCTGGGCACGGGTTTATGATCAAAGTGAAGGCTTTGACTGTGAATTTTGGGTGCCCCACATGCTAGGGTACAGCGGAATTGTGATCGTGATGATGCCGAATGGCTCAAGTTATTACTATGCCAGCGATAACCGAGAATTTTCATGGTTGGCAGCGATCAGAGAATCAAACAAAATCACGCCCCATTGTCCGCCTTAGGGTATATTTTTCAACATAAGAAGGATTCACTTAAAAGTCATCCGGCTGAAGGCGGAATGCAATATCCTTGGAAAGCTGTTGGGGAACAAGTCCCGGATTGCATTGACTACCTTGGCATCTGTCCCGATGATCAGCGACCGCCTGTTTTTCTTCACAGCCTTTAGAATTTTCTCCGCAGCTTTTTCCGGAGTGATGCCCGCCGCGCGAGTAAACTCTTGATGTGAATCTTCACGAGCTTGAGCATCAGTCAAATCAGGTGCATTCTTGATCAGGTTGGTCTTCACACCACCTGGTTGAACGATTAAGATAGAGACGTTCGTACCAACCAGCTCAGACTGCAAAGATTCCGTCAGTCCCCGCACAGCAAATTTGCTCATCGCATATGGGCTGTAACCGAACAACCCAACTAATCCAGCTAAACTGGAAATATTAATGATGACAGCTTCCGGTCTCCTGCGGAGGTATGGCAGAAATTCACGTGTTCCATAATAGACTCCCCACATATTTACATCGATCACTTTCTTAAACTGCTGAGCGGGGATATCCTCGAATAAAGTTGGGGTTAATGTAATCCCAGCATTATTGATCAAAATGTCCACATGGCCATGAGCAGCAATTACGTCACTAGCAAATTGGGACATTCGTGACGGATTGGAAACATCCACATTGTGACAGCTCACTTTTGTGCCGAGGGTAAGCAACTGGCGAGTTTCTTCCAGGTGATCAGTGTTGATATCACCTAATGCAAGATGGGATCCGTCCTGATCCAGTTGAACAGCAAGGCTCTGGCCAATCCCCGAACCAGCGCCAGTTATCACGGCGACTTTATCTTCAAAGCTTTTCACTAGAATTTGCCTCTAAATTTCGTTTTTTGCTCCAAAAACTAACTACACACGATTTTAAATCATGAATGCCAAATTCCAAAGAGATTTTCTATGATTCATAGGATCTAGAAGGAAAGATTTTGATTCGTTGAAAACTGCGTGTCCGAGACTCAAAATTGGATGCTCTGCATGAAAAATAAAGAAATCATTAGATCGACCAAATATGTCACATTTTTCTTTCGAATGGTGTTTTAATTTAGTAAGGTGATCAACAAGAGACAAATTCGCTCAAGTCTACAGGAGCAATAAATGAAAAACAGAAGAAACTTAATCTTAGCTGCCGGGGTAGTGATATTGATCGCTGCACTGGTGAGTGGTTTTGTTTTAATGCAGCCGACCGCTGAAGATATTCTCGTGCAAACCATCGAAACCCTGGAAACGATCGATGATGCCCACGCAGTTGTTGAGATCAACCTCGAAACAGTCGAGAAAGCTGAGTCGGCAACCCTTGAAGTATGGGCGCGTCGAAGTGAGGACGGCCCAGGCGCATTCCGTTTCGTCGTCCTGAACTCCAGTAATGAGAAAGCCGCAGATGCCATCGTGGTTAGCGACGGGGATACTTTGTGGGCTTACTCTCCGGCTGAGGCGAAAGTATTTGTTGGAACTGCTGAAGAAGCCAAAAAGATGATGGCCGAAAAACGACCAGAGATGGATGAATTCGAAAAAGGTGATTTCGAACACCCAGAAAATGCACAAGAGGCTGTTGAACTGCTCAAGGAATATTTCAACCTGGATTTATCCAACACTGAACAAGTCGCAGACACATCCGCTCGCTTGCTGATCCTAAATCCAATCCCAGAGCAAATGCCCGCGGAATACACCGCAGTGGGAGGCTTGATAAACTTGTGGATTGACGAGAATCGCAGTGTTCCTTTGGCAGTGGAATTTACCGGCAGCAGCTTTGGTGAAGGAAAAATCACTGTAACGAAACTCGATCTCAATGCTGGGGTCGATGAGACATTATTCACCTTTGAGCCGCCTGCAGATGCAGAAATCGTCGCATTCGCTGATATGAAACCCGAATCGACTTCGCTTGAAGCGGCAGCCGCCTCCGCAGAATTCGAGCTGTTGACACCGAGTGAGACACCAGACGGGGCGACCCTAGTTGACGTGTTAGATGTGAAGGGCACTGTTGTCCAACGTTTTACCCTACCAGATGGCGGATCTTTCTCTGTCGCCCAGGGGATCTCGGATGAATTCTCAAAGCCAGTTGAAAACGCCCAGGCTGTTGAAATTCGTGGAGTTACCGGATCAATTTTAGTTTCAGATGATGGCAGCAAAGTATTGTTGACCTGGAATGAAGGAAAGCTGTTCTTTTCAGTTGCCGGATTGATCACTCCTGATGAGGCCCTGATGATCGCAGAATCTCTGCAATAAATGAAGACTGTTATCCAGCTAAGTGATATCTGCCGCCAATACCAACTTGGCGATTCAGAAGTAAGAGCACTCAACAAAATAGATCTCGAAATTGACCAGGGTGAATTCGTTGCCCTGGTCGGTCCTTCTGGATCAGGAAAATCAACATTACTAAATTTGTTGGGGGGGTTAGATCGCCCTTCCAGCGGTGAGGTCAATGTCCGCGGAATAGCTCTACAAGAGGCAACCGAAAAGGAGCTCACCGCCCACCGCAGGCATAACGTTGGATTTATCTTCCAAACCTTCAATTTAATCCCCACCTTGACTGCGTTAGAGAATGTCGCCCTGCCTCTGATGCTGAGCGGGGTGAGTAAATCGGAACGAGAAACTCGGGCCAGTGAACTATTAGCCAGAGTCGGATTGAAGCATCGTCTTGAACATCGCCCGACCGAGATGTCAGGTGGCGAGCAGCAGCGAGCTGCGATCGCCCGCGCTTTGGTGAATAATCCAAACATCATCCTGGCGGATGAGCCTACCGGTAACCTGGATACATCCACTGGATCCGAGGTGATGGACCTGCTGAGAGACTTAAACAGAGAACGCGGCGTGACCTTGATTATTGTCACCCATGATCCAGAGGTGGCTGCATATGCCGACCAGATCGTCCATCTGCGGGATGGAGAGATTGTCCAGGTTGAAGTCACCGGAGCTGAAGGATCAAACCAGAGGCGCGAGGACACTTCTACAACCGAAATGCCTCGCACAAGAGGGATTTCTCTCAAAGACCTCACCCAAACGGCATTCGACAATCTCCGCCGGCGTCCAATCCGCAATATTCTCACTGCTGCCGGCGTTTTAATTGGTATCGTCACCCTGGTAGCGATGGTATCTTTCGGAGTGGGAGTCCAAAACGAAGTCAATCGCAATTTCCAGGCACTGGGCTTGGAAAATGTGTTCGTATCACCTACCTTTCCCGAAGAAGAGGATGCTTTTGATGCTTTTGGCATCACCCAGCCCGATATACCATTAACCCCAGAAATGGCGGCACAATTCAAGGAAATGTCCACGGTATCTTCTGTAACACCAATCCTCAATTTACCATCCAATATTGAAATCAGTCTTTCCTATAATTCGGTGTCAACCCCGATCAGGTTATCCGGAGGATTTGGAAACGAGCAGCGGGGGCCAGGAGGACCAGATTTTCTAACCCCGCCAGAGATGCTGGCTGGAGCTGCATTGGGTGAAGGGGAATCAGAAGGGCTGGTACTGCCCGATGGTCTGGCCGAACAACTTCTTGAAGGATCCAACCTGGATTATGAAGATCTGATCAATGAAACAGCAACACTCACTGTGCGCTTACCACGCGGTGAAACCAAAGAATTCAGCACCTCTATTTATGGCATTAGGGAGGCTCAAAGTCGGCAAAGGATTGATCTCGGACTCGCGGAACGAACGGCGATCAAAGCCTGGTGGTACGGCAGGCCAGATACCCTCTCAACCGATGGTTATGACATGTTGATCGTCAGAGCGGTTGACGAGAACGCTGTTTCAACTATCGTTGAAAGCGCAAATGAGATGAATTTAGAAGCTCAATCAATGGGGGCTATCCTGGAGCTTGCCAACCGGGTTCTGACCATCTTGCAGGTTTTGTTAGGCTCAGTAGGGACATTAGCCCTCCTGGTGGCTACCCTGGGTGTGGCCAACACGATGATGATGGCGATTTACGAGCGAACCCGGGAAATTGGGATACTCAAAGCGATCGGTGCCACAAACCAGGAAGTCCGCCGGATGTTCACCGCAGATGCGGTTTTACTGGGACTGATTGGAGGTATTGTGGGGGTGATCCTGGGTACTCTATTGGGTCGACTGGTAGATTGGGGAGGACATCAATACCTGGCCTCTGAAGGGGTGACGGGCATCGGTCAAATGTCGATCGTCCCCCCCTGGTTGGCGATTGGGGCGCTGATATTTGCTGGTTTCATCGGAATAATTGGTGGGATCTACCCGGCAACTCGGGCGGCCCGCCTCGATCCGGTGGAGGCATTGAGACACGAGTAAGCAAGAAGTCAGTTCAATCGCCACTTAATCCGGTTCCATACCTTCAAATCCATAATTTTTAAATTTCCCGACTTAACTGGTTACCACGCTGGAGCCCCCTTAAAAAAAGTACGGGGCAGGCATAGGACAAAGAACATGTCCAATACAGGCTTGGTAACCAAACTTATTCACTATTCAATTGAAGGAGTAGACTATACTTGTAAAAATTCATCATTCTTTGATCGGAGGCGATCAACTTGACCAATATTAATTCTGTCGTTGTTCTCGGGGCAGGAGCAATGGGAGCTGCATATGCGAGCAGATTCTACGAAATGGATCCAGGAATTATTTCCTTTGCTGCCTCAGGCAATCGGTTCCAGCGGCTGAAAACGGAGGGCCTGGTAGTAAACAACCAGCATTATAAGATTCCGGTCACCTCACCTGAGGATGCATCGCCACCAGCCGACCTGATCATCGTCGCCCTTAAACACCACCACCTTGAAACTGCCCTCCAGGAAATCAAGAACCGGGTTGGTGAAGAGACGGTTTTTCTGTCGATCATGAATGGTTTGGATAGCGAATCCATGATTGGAGCGGTATATGGGGAGGAAAAAGTCCTTTATGCTACCGCAGTTGGAATTGACGCCCAACGAGATGGCAACCTCATCAATTTCAGCAAAGGTGGGACGATCTTTTTCGGAGAAGCCGAGAACAATGAACTCTCAGAGCGAGTTAAGTCAATCCAGACACTGTTTGAAAAGGCTGGGATCGACTATCAAACACCGGATGACATGATCCGCATCATGTGGTGGAAGTTCATGATCAACGTCGGCATCAACCAACCTTCAGCAATCCTATCTGCTCCCTATGGCGTTTTCCAGACCTCCTCTTACGCCCAGCAGATCATGGAGTCTGCCATGCGAGAAGCCATACTTGTAGCCAAAGCGTCGAAGGTTAATTTGAGAGAGAACGATATTCAGGAATGGTATCCAGTCATGAACACCCTGGATCCAGAGGGAAAAACCTCCATGCTGCAAGATATTGAAGCCGGTAGAAGGACGGAGGTAGATATTTTCGCTGGGAAAGTAATCGAACTTGGCAAGACCTTCAGCATCCTTACTCCAATCAATGAGTTCCTTTTTAATGCTATCAAAGTACTCGAACAAAGATCATCTGAGAACTAACACCAATCATTAGCGAAATATTGTCCATGCCCCAAGCTATTGTTCTTATGGGAGTTGCAGGGAGTGGCAAGACCTCAGTGGGTCTCCGCTTATCGGAAATTCTTGGTTGGAAATTCTTTGATGGCGATGATTTTCATTCACAAGAGAATATCGTCAAAATGTCTCAGGGAATCCCACTAGATGATACTGACCGGAATGCCTGGCTGGATAGCCTGAAAGAGCTTATCAGGCAACAATCTCATCAGGGAAATTCGATCCTTTTGGCCTGCTCCGCATTAAAGAGAAAATACCGGGATCAACTCTGCAATAATAATCACGAGGTGATTTTTGTTTACTTGAAAGGTAATTATGATTTAATTTTCTCGCGTATAAAGGACAGGAGCAACCACTATATGGATGGTGGCATGCTGCAGAGCCAGTTTAAAGATTTAGAAGAACCAAATGAGGCAATCGTGGTTAGTATTGATCAAGATTTAGATTCAATTGTGGACCAGATTCTTCAGAATTTGGGCCTCGATAAATACAGGAGCGAAAATGGAACCGAAAGCTGACATAGGGTTGATCGGTTTGGCCGTCATGGGTCAAAATCTGGTACTGAACATGGATGATCATGGCTACACAGTAGCAGTTTTTAACCGCACGACATCCAAAGTGGATAACTTCATCAATGGAAATGCAAAGGGGACCAAGGTGATCGGCACGCAATCCATCGAAGAATTGGTTGCGACCCTAAAATCACCACGCCGCATCATGTTAATGGTTAAGGCTGGTGAGGCAATCGATAAATTCATCGACTTGCTTTTACCTCATCTTGATCAAGGAGATATCATCATCGACGGCGGCAACTCGAATTTCCACGATACGATCCGCCGCGCAAAATTCATCGAATCCAAGGGATTGAATTTCATCGGCACGGGGGTATCAGGAGGTGAAGACGGCGCCCGGCACGGACCATCCATCATGCCCGGTGGTTCTGAGGCTGCCTGGCCGGAGGTGAAAGAAATTCTGCAGGGTATCTCCGCGAAAGTTGAGAATGGCACCCCCTGCTGCGAATGGGTCGGGTCGGACGGCGCCGGTCATTTTGTAAAAATGGTGCACAACGGAATTGAGTACGGCGATATGCAGCTGATCAGCGAAGCCTACCACTTGATGAAAAAGGTTCTCGGGATGAGCGCCGATGAAATGCAAGCCAGCTTTGCGCAATGGAACCAGGGGAAACTCGAATCCTACTTGATTGAGATCACTGCTGACATCTTTGCATTCAGAGATGAAGACGGTGACCCACTGCTCGAGAAAATTCTGGATGCGGCTGGTCAAAAAGGAACCGGACGATGGACCGCCATTACCGCATTAGAGCTTGGAATCCCTCTCACCATGATCGGCGAAGCTGTCCTGGCTCGGTCGTTAAGTGCCCTAAAAGAAGAACGAATGCAAGCTGCCAAGGAACTTGGTGGACCCGAAATTGAGCTGCCCACAGATAAGTCAGCCTTTGTGGAGGATGTTCGCCAGGCTTTATATGCAGCCAAGATCATTTCCTACACGCAAGGCTACATGCTAATGCAAGCAGCAGCTGGCGAATACAATTGGGATCTTAATTACGGCAGCATTGCCTTGATGTGGCGTGGAGGTTGCATCATCCGCTCAGCATTCCTCGGCAAGATTAAAGAGGCTTATGATATGAATCCCGGATTATCTAATTTGCTCCTGGATCCATATTTTAATAATGAGGTTGAGCAAGCTCAATCTGCCTGGAGGCGCGTCGTGTCAAAGGCCATTGAGAGCGGAATACCCGTCCCAGCCATGTCGAGCGCACTGGCATTCTTCGATGGTTATCGTAGCGAGCGGTTACCAGCCAACCTGCTGCAAGCCCAGCGAGATTATTTCGGCGCTCACACCTACGAGCGCATCGACCGGCCGCGCGGCGAATTTTTCCATACTGATTGGATCAATACAGGTGGCAATGTCGCCTCATCAACCTACAACGCGTAACTTATTTTATAGATTGGGGATGGAGAATGTTAGTAAGGTAGCTGTTCAGAGATTATTTGACAACTTTTCGAGCAGCGATTTTGCATCTTTCAAATCTGGTGTGTCGAATCCCTCTGTGAACCAATTGTATATCTCCTCCAGCTCCTGTCTGGCATCTGCCGTTCGACCCCGTTTGTGCCATAATCGCGCCAGGCTCATGGTTGCGCGTAGCTCCCAGGACTTAGCGCTCTGACGACGAGCTATCTCAATTGCTTTTTGGAAGCTGTTTTCAGCTTGGGATTCATCACCCTGCATGAGCAGCAGCTCACCTTGAATACGGTGAACCTCAACTTCCCAATGGTGCTCATCTGTTTGCTCAATTGAGTCAAATGCAGCTTCAAGTGTTTTAAGACCTTCTCCTGGCTGCCCGGATTGGGCATACGCCTCAGCGAGGAAACAATGGTGCATTGAATGGTCCAGCATTGTCCCAATATCCAGATTATCGGTGATTCCAGCATTGATTTTAGCAATCCCTTCTTGAATCTGCCCTAACGAAACCAACGCGGAGCCGTAGTAGCTATTTGCTTGCGCTAACCAACCGCGATAGTTCAATTCTATCGATAAGGTTATCATCTCCTGTGCATATTTATTAAGTTCCACAACCTCGCGTCGCATTGCATTTACCATGCAACCAGCGAAGCAAATTACATCAGCAAGAGAGAAAGGGTGATCGAGACCTCGAGCCAGAGTCAAGGCCTTCTGGCTGGTTTCCAAAGCCTGATCAGGGTAACCTAGGCACCACAAACAACAGGCTTCATATGCGAGTGCACTGAGGCCCGGGTCTGAGACCTGCATACTCACCAAGGTTTGGTGATGCTGTTGGGGTCTATAGGCGGAAGTTATCTGCGAGAGGTGAGTTCTGGCTATTGAAAAATCGCCGAGAACAAACGAGTTAAATCCTAGTGACCAGTGTCCCAACCACGTGAGCAGCGTGTCATCAGCCTGCCAGGCAATTTCGAGCGCCTCTTCTGCCAGCTCGAGTGATCTTTGGTGCTCCGCACGTACATAATAATAGATAGATAGCCCGATTAGAATCTGACATAATTGAGTTGTCTCCCCGGTTTTTTGGCACAGATAACGGGCTCTGGTGTATGCATATTTGGATTCTAGTTTTGCGCTGCTGGAGCCCACCCAAGCCTTGCCAAGCGTGAGTTGCAGGGCAAGTTCCTGCCGATCGCGATCAGGAGAGTCTGGCAGACTCGTGAGTAATTCCAACGCGTTATTCAGGTGGGTAGTCGCTTCTTTTAGAGCAGATAACTGTACGGCTTTCTTTCCAGCCAGATGCAGATAGTGGATCGCTTTATGCTCAATCCTGGCTTCTTGATAATGTCGAGCTAATTGGGGAGCAATCGCAATAGTTCCTTTATCACCCTGAGCACTGTAGAGCTCTTCCAGAATGTATCCAACTTGTTCATGCAGGTGCACCCTTTCCACTGGGTCCAGACTGTTGTAGAGATATTTTTGGGAGATGATGTGCCGGAACCGGTAGCGAGAGACAAGCTGACCCTGTAGTCGCTGAATGCTCTGAGCGCGGACCAGGTGATGCCTCTTGTCTAACTCCTCACTGAATCTTCCTAAAATTTCTTGCGGCTCAATACCTATCACTCTAGTCAAAACTTCTGCCGTGAAAGTTTCCCCCTCAACACAAGCTACCCGCAAAGCATCCCGTAATGCAGGCTCAAGCCGACCGATCCGCTCGGCAACAACCGCCTCGACGCGCGCGGGAATTGTATCCCAATCCAGTGCCGATCCTTCCACCCATTTTCCGCTTAGATCCCAAATTAAATCCCCTCGTTCCTGCATGCCTCGCAGCAGTTCTATAGTAAACAGCGGATGACCGTTTGTTTGTCGATAAAGCATATCCCGGAAAGGTTTGCCAAGCTGGTTTGGCTCGCTGTCCAATAACGACTCCACAAAAGCACGGCTGTATGCCTGATCGATATCAACAGTGATTTCACCATATTCTCGCTGGAGCTCATTGATCACCTTTTCAAGGGGGTGCCTTGCGTTTTCCCTCCCTAATGCAATTTCCTCCGGGCGAAATGCCCCTACGATCAGTATGCGACTACCCGCCAGCTGCCGCCCTAGGTGGAATAACAAGCTTATTGAACCCAAATCAGCCCACTGCAAATCATCTACTACCAGGACCAAGGGATATTTCTTCGACATCGCCTGCAGCACCTTAGAATACTGTTCAAAAAGATCACTCTGCTGTGGGCTGGGGACAATCATTCCTAATTCTTTGGGTGTCACTAAGTCACTCAAGCGAGTCAACCATTCCTCTGGTAGTTGGGCACAATCTTTTGCTCTCGCGAAAAATGCAGATCCGGCGACAAAGGTTTCGATCAAATCTGGCCCATTCTCCACCAATGTTTGAACTGCATGTGGGAGGAAATTCCACAATATTCGGGCGTGGTCCCTGGTTATCGCGCCGGCGATATAATGGGCCTCAACATCGCCGGTTAGCTGGTTTAATACTTCTCTAAAAGGCAAATATGGGTCACCGATACCGGTATGGGCATTGCAATTCCCACTGCTAACGATTAAATCTGGGTGGGCGCTTTGAGCAGAACTGGTAAATTCGTCGATCAAGGCTGTTTTACCACTGCCGGCTTCCCCAGTGATGAATATCACCCTCCCTTGCCCGGAGAAAGCTAAATCCAGATATTCATCCATACGCCTTAACTCATTCTCCCGAGCAACAAAGATGGGTTTCTCAGGCTGGGGAGTTTCAAAATCATCCAAGAAGGCTGGTTGCTGGTCAACTGATTTGGGGTAATCTACCGGAGGTAATCCAATTCCTGGTTTTTCTTGGCTGATTAACTGTTCACGCAGTTGTTTTGTTTCCGGCGAGGGTTCCAAGCCTAGTTCGCGGTCTAATGCAACCACACAGCGTTGGTAAGTCGCATTAACCATACCCTGGTCACCGAGACCAGCGTACCCTCTCATCAAACCTCGAAAAGCTGGTTCTGGCGAATAGCCGAGTCGGATCCACTGCTCACCATAGATGAGCGCTTCATCCCATTGACCAGATTGTAGCAGGCATTCCAGCAAGCGCCCCATTTGCTGGTGGTAGGCAGCCTGGAGGCTGTCGCGTTCCACAATTACCCACTCATCATAGAACCCGGGTAAAAGTTCACCCTGGTAGAGACGGATGCCTGCAATGAGTTCTTCCACCGGACGCACATCTACGGTGTTTAGAAGAAAACCTGCGTCCAACCAATACTCCGCTGACTCGTCGAATGTGACGCTGATGTCGCTAATTTTCAGATAATTTTCCCAGTCGAGAGAACTGCTTTCAAGCGATTTGCGTAAGCGCCAGAGAGCCTGGCGCAAGTAGCTACGCGCGTTCGACTCAGTCGCCTCTGGCCACAATAAGGTGGCCAGTTTCTCTCGCCGGTGCGAAACTCCTGCGTTAAGCACCAAATATGCCAGCAATGATTGCGCAGGTCTGGACGGCAATTCAATCGGAAGGTCGTGGGCTAGAAGTTTAAATTGCCCAAGCAGATAAATTTTGAAAGACATGCCCTCTTCATTTTTTCCAAAAGAGAATGATTGATTGTAAGACTCTTTTTATTTTCTAGTTACCTGATAATTTTAATATGGACGCGGATAGACACTGAAAAACACGGAAAGTATATAATTTTCGGGCATTACATACAGGAAGAATATATTTTATTGTTTTTTCCGCGTTCATCGATGTTCGTCCGTATCCATTTAATGAAAACTGTCAGACGGGTAGTTTATTTTCATGGATTCGAACACCTCAAGCCATTGCCCTAAGCAGCATCTTTGTCTCTCTCAAGTCTGGTGAGTCGAATCCTTCTGTGAACCAGCTGTAAATATCCCCTAAAACCTGACGCGCATCTTCTAATTGACCTTGCTCTTGCCACAGACGCGCCAAACTAGTCGTTGCGCGCAGCTCCCAGGATTTTGCGCTCTGACTGCGAGCTATCCCGATTGCTTTAAGGAAACTGGCTTCGGCTTTGGCTTCATCACCCTGCATGAGCAGCAGCTCGCCTTGAATACGGTAAACCTCTGCTTCCCAATGGTGCTCATTCGTTTGCTCAATTAAGTAAAATGCATCTTCAAGAGTTTTAAGACCCTCTCTTGGCTGCCCTGATTGGGCATATGCCTCAGCCAGGATACTAAGGTGAATTGACACAAGCAGCCTATTGTCACTTTCCAGGTTATCAGCTATTCCGGCTTTAATATTCGCGATCCCCTCCTTAACTTGTCCCAACTTTACCTGAGCTGATCCACGATAGCAAGTTGATCGTGCCAACCATCCTCGATATTTCAATATGGTCGACAACTGCATCATCTCATCTGCATTGTCGCTAAGCGCCTCAACGTCCCGGTACATTGCATTGAACATGCAACCGGCATGGCAAAGCACATCGGCCAGAGAGAAGGGGTGATCGAATTCTCTAGCCAGAGCCAGGGCTGCCTGGTTGGATTTCATTGCCTGGTCGGGATAACCAAGGCACCACAGGTAACAAGATTCATAGGCGAGTGCACCAAGTCCCGGATCAGAAAAATGCAGGTTCACCAGGGGTATGTGATGCTGTTGAGGTTCATAGGAGGAAGTTATCAGTGAGATGTGATTTTTAGCCTTCACGTATTCACCAAGAGCGAACAGGTTAACCCCCAGACACCAATGACCCAACCATACAAGCAACTTGTCATTAGCCTGCTCGGCAATGCTGAGCGCGTCTACTGCCAGCTCAAGTGCCCTTTGGTGCTCTGCCCGCACGTAATAAAAAACCGCTAGCCCGATTAATATCTGACACAATTGAGTTGTCTCGCCTGTTTGCTGGCAGAGCTGTCGGGCTCTGGTGTAGGCATTTTTCGTTTCTGAGCTGGGACTGCTGGTGATTAGCGAGGCCATACCAAGTGTGAGCTGCAGGGCAAGTTCTTGCTGCTCGCGCTCGGGGGAGTATGGCAGGTCCATAAGCAATGCCAGCGCCATGTTTAAGTGAGCAGTTGCCTCTTGAATAGCAGACAGATCAACAGCTCTTCTTCCAGCTTGGTGGAGATAGTGAATCGCCTTCTGTTCAATCCTGGCTTCCTGAAAGTGCCGGGCCAACTGCGGAGCAATCGCAATGGTACCCTCATCACCCTGAGCGCTGTAAATTTCTTCCAGCGCGTTTCCAACTTGTTCATGTAGGTGCACCCTTTCCACCGGGTCCAGACTGTTGTATAGATACTTCTGGGTGATGATATGCCGGAATCGGTACCGGGATATGGGATTTCCATCCAAGCGCTGGATACTCTGAGCGCGCACTAACCGATGCTTCCTATCCAGTTCGCGGCTAAAATGTCCCAGGGACTTTCGTTCGTCGATCTCTAGCACTTGTGCTACCACTTCGGCGGTAAATATTTCTCCTTCGACACTGGCCGCATGCAATGCATCCTGTAATGGTTGTGCCAAGCGGTTGATGCGCTCAGCGACTACCGCCTCCACACGGGCAGGCAGTGTCTCCCAATCTAGAGCTGCTCCCTCGATCCACATACCATCCTGGTCAAGAACCAAATCTCCGCGTTCCTGCATACCCCGCAGCAACTCGATGGTGAATAAGGGATGACCTTGAGTCAGCTGATAAAGCATCACCCGGAAAGGGTGTTCCAACCGGTTTGGCTCGTTGTCCAACAAGGCCTCCATAAATGCGCGTCGCTTGGCTTGATCGACATTCACAGTGATATCACCATATTCTCGCTGGAGCTCGTTGATCACAGCCTCGAGGGGGTGCCGTGCCCCATCCCGACCCAGTGCAACTTCTTCTGGGCGGTAAGCACCCGCGATCAGGATCCGGCTACCTGCCAAGTGCCGGCCAAGGTGGAATAGTAAGCTGATCGATCCCAGGTCTGCCCACTGCAAGTCGTCTACCACCAATACCAATGAAATTTTCTGCGATAAGGCTTGCAGCAACCGGGTGTACTGTTCAAACAGATCGCTTTGTTGTGGGCTGGGGATAATCATCCCAGTATCTTCCCCCTCTACAAGTTTTCTCAAACGGATCAGATATTTCGCCGGCATGGAATCACAAACAGCAGCCCGATCGAGAAGGGAAGACCCAGAAACAAAAGTGTCTATCAATTCAGGACCGGCTTCCACCAGTGCCTGTACTGAAAGCGGAAATGTGTGCCATAGGCGAAGGGCATGTTCACTGGAAATTGCTCCTGCAACATAACGGGCTTCGACATCACCAGTCAACATTGCCAAGATTTCGCGAAATGGTAGATATGGATCGCCAATACCGGTGTGAGCATTGCAGTTACCACAGACAATGATGATATCTTCACGAGCCTCTTGGATATGGTGGGTGATTTCTTGAAGTAATGCTGTTTTACCGCTGCCAGCTTCACCTGTAATAAAAACCACCCTACCATTGTTCGCTAAAACAAGTTCAAGGTAGCTTTCCAGCTTCGCCAACTCACGCTCGCGGGCAACAAAGATGGGCTTCTCAATAGTTTGCTCGCAACCTTGATCAAGAAATGCAGGTTGCCTTTCCTCAATGTCGGAAATTTGGATTCTTGGTGCCACATATTGTTCCAACTCTCCACGGAGAATCTGTTCGTAAAGCTGCTGAGTCTCGAGAGATGGTTCCAATCCGAGCTCACGGTCTAACGAATCCATACACCGTTGGTATGTAGCACTGACCATACTCTGGTCTCCCAATCCCGCATATGCTCTCATCAACGCTCTAAAGGCTGGTTCTGGAGAATAGCCAAGCCGAATCCACTGCTCACCCCATATTAATGCCTCATCCAATTGTCCAGACTGGATCAGGCACCCAAGCAATTGATTCATCTTTTGATGATAAGCAGTCTGAATACGATTGCGTTCCAACACGATCCACTCATCATAAAAACCTGGCAGCAGTTCCCCCTGGTAGGGGCTAACGCTCTCGATAATTTCGTCCACCGGCCGCGCTTCTCCTGCCTCTAATATACGATCCGCGTCCAACCAGTAGTTAGACTGGCTATCAAAAGTAACACTAATGTCACTGATTTGCAGGTGGTCTTCCCAGGAGATAGAGCCGCTTTCCAGACACTTCCGCAACCGCCAAAGAGCCTGGCGCAAGTAGCTGCGCGCATTTGATTCAGTCGATTCTGGCCACAACAAGGTGGCCAGTTTCTCTCGCCGGTGCGAAACTCCCGAGTTAAGCACCAAATAAGCCAGCAGGGATTGTGCTGGTCTGGATGGCAATTCAATCGGGAGATCGTTCGCTTGGAGTTTGAACTGCCCAAGCAAATATATTTTTAATGACATACCCCACATCCATTTTCCAATATTTAATGGCAGTTAGAAAATTGCTGGGTTGCTCAGGCATCGATTTTCTCTTCATTATAGCAAAAATAATTCTCTAATGTTGAAAATACGCTAAAAAACCCTTCAACATACGGATTCATACGTCGCATTTGCTATATTGGAGCCACAAATAATCGGATAAATTAATTCTTTTAGGAGAGAATGCGATGACTACCCAAACTGAAATAACGAAACCGAACCAAGTTCTGCAATCCACAAGTGTAAAACCCTCAAATTGGCTTTTTGTTCTAGGCTTTGTCCTGATCATATCCCTGATCAGCACAGCCATTCTGATTATCCTGCCCATGGTAGGAGAAATCGCTGGCAACCAGCAATCTATCCAAGCCATGTCAGCCCGGTATCAGGGTTTGGCTGACCTGCATTCCGCTACCAGCCTGTCAGGTGCGCAGAATGTCGTCAATGCTGCTTCTGCACGCTACCAGGGTCTGGCAGATCTGCATACAGCCGGCATAACATCAGACGTGAAGCGGTCGCTCAATGCAACCTCCGCTCGATACCATGGACTGGCTGATTACTACCAGGGCGTCGTATCGTTTGATCTTTCTAGAAGCAGTTCAGCCTCAGCAAAGCGTTATGATGGGATGGCAGAGGCCTTCTTAAGAGAAAAGGTATTCGAATTCGAGCCTGGTATAACCGCAAGCACGGCTCGTTATCAGGGACTGGCGGACATCTATGCGAATAGTGCTGCGCTTCAACTTTCACGTAAGTGGTCAGCTGCGGCAGCTCGCTATAAGGGACTCGCAGATTTCCATACGGATGGATATGCAATCTATCTCTCGCGAAACTGGTCTGCGAATGCGGAACGATACCAGGCTATGGCAGCGGCACATCGATCTGAAAATTTTGGGAAGATTGATTGGTCCGCTGATGCAGCCCGTTTTCGAGGCTTGGCGGAATACCTCCTGGCTCTAGAGTGATAAGAAATTTCTTCAAAATTCTCCAGACAGCGAAACGATCTTTCTAACAAAAAACACTGCAATGGGTTGAGGAACCCATTGCAGTTTCTTTACTTTTCGCCTTCGTTCACACAATCACGGAAATCCCTAATCGAATATTCATAATTTCATAACCTATATCCAATTAATGTGGGTATAATCCGATATTGGCTGGATTACTCAAGCAAAACTCTCTCATGCAAAAAGATCCAAATGAATTTCCAAATTCTGAACCAAAGCAGGATTCAGGTCGGGAGTGGAATATACGAAATTTCGCCCGGCGTTCATGGTGGATAGGGGCTGTCATCATCGCCGCGTTATTGGGTGCTCTGTTCTACAACCTGCTCTTCCCTGCCCCGGTTCCCATTTCTCAGGCTGAAATCAATGAGAGCATTACTAATGCCATCGCTTCAGCCACCCCTCCAGCGGCTTATTCAGCCCAGATTTACCAGACGATTCTCCCTTCATTCGTATTAATCCAGGCCAAGAGGGAAGTTCCCCAAGAGGAAGGCAAGGTAGGTGTCGGCAGCGGAGTTGTGATCAACGCCAATGGTGACATCCTGACTGCGCTCCACGTAGTTGCTGATTCAACTGAGATCGAGGTCATTTTCACGGATGGATCTCAAGTCGGCGCTGAGATGATCGCCGCGGAACCCGAAAACGATATCGCAGTCCTCCATCCAATCCAACCACCGGAATTGATCGTGCCAGCTGTTCTTGGCAACCCGAATTCGATGCACATCGGGGACGAAGCTTATGCAGTTGGCAACCCCTTGGGTTTGTCAGGCTCTTTGAGCGCGGGGGTGATCTCTGGATTTAATCGATCATTCACGATCGACGAGACAGGTCTAGAATTAGGTGGACTGATCCAGTTCGATGCGGCTGTCAATCCGGGCAACTCGGGCGGTCCACTGCTCAACCGTTATGGGCAGGTGATCGGTATTGTGACTGCACTCGCAAAACCCAACGAACGGGATTCTTTTACCGGGATAGGTTTTGCAGTGCCAATTGAGATCGCGGGTGGCGCGGCTGGAATTCCGGAATATTAACCTGCACCTTTAATCGACTCTTGTTCCAACGCTGGAGCGTTGGGACAAGATGGAATAAACGCTGGAGCTCCGTAAAGACAGTACGGGAGAACCAGATGGAATATAAATGAGGAAATTTTATGGATCAATCTCAAAATTCAGGCAATGACAAACCTTTAGAAAAGGTGTTATACGAGGTTAAAAAGGTAATTGTCGGGCAGGATATCCTGCTTGAAAGGCTGATCGTCGCCTTGTTAGCCCGGGGACACATCCTCGTCGAAGGAGTTCCAGGGCTGGCAAAAACAATGGCGATCAAAACCCTCGCCGAAGCAATCAGCGGCGAGTTTCAGCGAATTCAATTCACACCGGATTTGGTCCCGGCCGACTTGATCGGAACTCGCATCTACAATCAAAAGACCGGCGAATTCAACACCGTTCTTGGACCGGTCTTTACCAACCTCCTGCTGGCCGACGAGATCAACCGCGCTCCTCCAAAAGTACAAAGCGCTTTACTTGAAGTGATGCAGGAACGGCAGGTCACTATCGGGCGGGAGACGTATCAAGTTCCAAATCCGTTTCTCACCATGGCCACGCAAAATCCAATTGAATCCGAGGGGACTTATCCTCTGCCGGAAGCTCAGGTGGACCGGTTTATGCTCAAGGTGCTGGTTGGTTATCCGACTTCAACTGAGGAATTTGTGATTGTGGAGCGAATGACTGGCGCGCTCCTGGCAGTTCAGAAAGCGATCGATACGCAGCAGCTGCTGGATCTTCAAAAGGAGACCGACAAGGTTTACGTTGATCCCGCACTGATTGAATATGCAACAAAGATCGTCTCTGCCACTCGAAATCCAGAATCAATTGGACAAAGCGAATTAATCCCCTTTATCACTTTCGGCGCCAGCCCACGTGCTTCCATCAACCTCATCCTTGCTGCCCGCGCTCTGGCTTATGTACGTGGTAGAACCTATGCCTTGCCCGGAGATGTACGTGACCTGGCTCTGGATGTGATCCGCCATCGATTAGTCCTATCGTATGAAGCCCTGGCAGATAATGTGAGCAGCGACGATCTGCTAAACCGCATCCTCGAAACCATCCCCATGCCGGATGTCCCTTTGAATGAGCGTGAATATGCCTTTAGCCCCCGCGATCACACCAACGCCTGAGCGAATCCTTCAGCGGCTCGATTGGCAGGTAATCCGCCGCCTGGATGGCTTGCTCCAGGGAGATTATCGAACCCTCTTTTTTGGCGCGGGTATCGATTTCACGGACCTGCGTGAATATCAACCCCAAGACGATATTCGTCACATCGATTGGAATGTGACCGCGCGTCTTAACAGCCCTTACGTGCGCAAGTATGTAGAGGATCGCGAAATTACAGCCTGGTTCTTGTTGGACTTGAGCCCATCGATGGGGTTCGGCCCAGCACAACGCTCCAAGCAACTGGTATTAACCGATTTTGTGGCGACTATGGCCCGCCTATTGACCCGCAACGGCAATCGTGTCGGAGCCATCCTATTTAACAACCAGATCGATCGGATCATCCCTCCACGCGGAGGTCGCAACCAGGTCTTACGTATGATTCGCGATCTTCTAAATCAGACCGATAACCATCCTGGAACAACGACAGATCTAAACCTTCTGGTTCATGCTGGTATGAATACCATCAAAAGGCGTTCTTTGATATTCCTGATTTCTGATTTTTTCAGTGAACCGGGATGGGAACGACCACTTTCACTGCTCAACCGGCGACACGAACTGCTTGCCATTCGCCTGTGGGATCCACGGGAGGTTGAACTACCTGAGGCTGGCTTTATTGTGGTTGAAGATTCTGAATCTGGTGAGCAGCTATATGTTGATACAAGCGACCCAGAATTCCACCGGCGCTTTAATGATGGAAATGCACAACGAGAAAGAGTGCTTCAAGAAAATCTTAAGCAAGCCGGAGTGGATCTGTTCTCATTTTCAACAGAGCAAGACCTGGTCAGAGCGATAGTACGAATGGCAGCTTTACGAAAAAAGCAGCACCGGTGACCCAATCTATATGTAGAAATATGTCAGAATCCTTCATTATTTGAATTTATGTCATTCGTCTGGCCCTTTATGCTCGCAACTCTATTGTTCGTCCCGGTGTTGATCGGGTTATATTTGCGCGTGCTACGAAAACGTAAGCAATTAGCTGCTGACATGGGACCACTTGGGGTGATGCAAGATCGTTCTGGCGGCTCACTTGGCATGCGTCGCCATGCACCACCCGTGTTTTTCCTTATCGGTCTGACTTTGTTGTTATTTGGGTTATCCAGGCCAGAGATGTTCGTCAACTTACCTAGTACTGAAGGTACAGTGATCCTCGCTTTTGATGTTTCCAGCAGCATGACGGCTGATGATTTGGATCCAACTCGCATTGAAGCAGCAAAATCCGCAGCACGTGCATTTGTTGAGAACCAACCCAACACGATCATGATTGGGGTAGTAGCTTTCAGCAATGGAGGTTTAATTGTCCAGCAACCAACTAATGACCAGGCAACCCTGCTCTCCACGATCGATCGCTTAACTCCACAAGGGGGGACTTCGCTCGGTCACGGCATATTTACCTCCTTAAACGCTATCGCTGGTGAAGCGCTTGCCATCGATGAAGCTTCCCTGGAGGATGGCGTGCCATCGCTCAAGATCGACAATTCCTCCTCCGCAGTAATCATCCTGCTGACGGACGGCGAAAATACGAATGAGCCCAACCCATTGGATATCGCTCAACTAGCGGCGGAATCCGGTGTACGTATTTACCCGGTTGGGATTGGCAGCCCGGAAGGGACAGTTATTGAGGTAAATGGGTTTAACATACTCACCCAACTTAATGAACCAATGTTGGATGAGATCGCCAACCTGACTAATGGGACCTATTACTTTGCTGAAGATGAAGAGACATTGCAAGAGATTTATGAGAATATCGATATTCGGCTGACAATCGAAGGTGAAAAAAGCGAAATCACCTCAATCGTGGCTGGTATCAGCCTGGTGTTCATATTTATCGGCGGCGCCATGTCCATGGTTTGGTTCGGCAGGCTGCCTTGATGTTTATTTATTGGGAGACCTCTACTTGATATTTGGTTTTTAATTATGACCCTGATTTGGCCCTGGTATTTAGCTTTCTTCCTTGCCATCCCGATAATTATCGGGATCTACATTTGGATCCTGAGACACAAGCGGAAATTTGCGGTACGCTTTCCAAGCATCTCGGTCATCCAGGAAGCAATTCCGAGACGCTCTCGCTGGCGGCAGCATTTGCCATTCGCATTCTTTTTGATCGGAACCGCCAGTTTAATCACAGCCATGGCGCGCCCGGCAGTCACTACAGAGGTACCTTTAAGCCGTACGACGATAATATTGGCCCTGGATGTATCGCGAAGCATGTGTGCGACGGATGTCGACCCTAACAGGTTAACTGTTGCCCAACAGGCGATGCTCAGATTTATTGAGGACCAGGTTACCGGTACCCAGATCGGCATTGTCGCCTTCGCCAGGTTGGCGGAGATTATTGTCCCGCCTACTCAAGATAAAGATGTTTTAAGGATGGCTGTCGCCAACCTGACCACCTCACTTGGCACAGCCATCGGAAGCGCAACACTAAAATCAATTGACGCAATTTCCGAGATCAACCCCGATGTCCCCCCCAGCGGGGTAAATTTGCGGGATGAAAATCAGGGTACAGATATTGAGGATCCTACTTTTCAACCCGATATTATTGTCCTACTGACAGATGGGGCCAATACCCATGGCCCGCTGCCTCTAGACGTAGCCCAAAATGCAGCCGATCGCCAGGTGAGGGTATATACGATCGGATTCGGCACCACGGAATTAAGTGAAATGGTTTGTACTCAAGAACAACTGGGAATTGACGCCATCGGAAATGATTTCGGGAGTGGATTTTTCCGTGGCTTCGGGGGAGGGGGGAGAAACTTTCGCCAGTATCTGCTCCTGGATGAACCAACTTTGAGAGGAGTAGCCGATATCACTGGAGGTTTATACTTCCGGGCGGAGAGTGCAGACCAGCTTTACGATATATTTCTCGATCTGCCAGCGCAACTCATACTCCAGGAGGAGAAATTAGAAGTCAGCGTGCTGTTTACAGCATTTGGATTCATGTTCATCCTGCTGGCGATAGCTCTCTCGCTCCTGTGGAATCGCTTTCCATGAAATCATCTCATTTCATGTCCTATGGTGAGGTCAATGAGGAGTGGTGACGACCTCTGAAAACGCCCACAACGGGCTAAACTACAAAAAAACAGAACAGTGTGGAATTCATGAGAAGCTCAATTGCTATAAATTTTAATCAGGAAGAATATCCAACTGGAGTTGTCACCTTTTTGTTTACCGACCTGGAGGATAGCACATATCTCTGGGAAGAATATCCCACGGAGATGAAGAGCGCCCTGGCGCGACATGACACCATCTTAGAGTTGAGTGTCGATGAAGGTAAAGGGAAGATCGTGAAGACGACCGGCGATGGTCTGCACGCAGTTTTTCATTCACCCATCGATGCAATCCAAGCGGTAGTTACCGCCCAAAAATCAATCCAGACAGAAGAATGGGGAAGCACTGGACCGCTGCGGGTGAGGATGGCTCTCCATTCCGGAGAAGCCGAATTTCGAGGGGGTGATTACTATGGTTCAGTTGTCAACCGGGCAGCCCGGATCATGGGGTCCGCTGCTGGAGAACAAATCCTGGTTTCGGCCGCGACTGCTGATTTAACAGGAGACCAGATGCCAACTGGGGTGACACTTCTCGACCTTGGAGAGCATTATCTGCGCGGACTCAACAGGCCTGAAGGTTTATACCAGGTGCTGCACCCTGACTTACCAGCAGAATTTCCACCGCTGAAGACGATGGGCACGATACCCAACAACCTTCCTGTCGAGACGACCAGCTTCATCGGCCGGGAAACCGAATTAACAGAACTAAACCAGCTGCTTACCCACGAGAACGGGAACTTGCGCTTGATCACCCTGACAGGTCCTGGAGGTACAGGAAAAACCCGCCTGGCGGTGCAATCGGCCAGAGGAGTCCTCGACAGGTATCAACACGGGATCTGGTTCGTTGAACTAGCGCCAGTTGTCGAACCTGCTCAGGTGATCCAGGCTATCGCCTCACCAATGGGGGTAAGGGATCAGGGCGCTCGTCCATTGGAACAGATGGTCACCGACCATTTGCGAAACCAAACAGTTCTGATTGTCCTTGATAATTGCGAGCATTTGATTGATGAATGCGCCCGGCTGGCAGATCTCCTGCTCCAGTCTTGTCCGGAATTGCATGTACTAGCCAGCAGCCGGGAGTCTTTCGGAATTGGGGGAGAGCAGCCATATCGAGTAAAGTCCCTGTCGCTGCCACCTGCGCCGGAAGAATTGACGATTGACCAGCTATCAAAATTTGAAGCCATCCGTCTTTTTGTCGATCGAGCGATACAGATCAATCCAGGTTTCGACCTCAACGTAAACAACGCGCAAGAAATCGCTCAAATCTGCCTGCGTCTGGACGGGATTCCACTAGCAATAGAACTGGCCGCGGCGCGGGCACGAGTTCTATCTCCAGAACAGATCGCGGAGCGGTTGGATGATCGCTTCCGCTTGCTGACTGGCGGCAGCCGCACTGCATTGCCGCGCCAGCGAACCTTGCAAGCGTTGATCGACTGGAGTTATGATTTGCTGCCTGAAGATGAGAGAACGCTGTTATGCCGCTTATCGGCATTCGTGAACGGATGGACTCTGGACGCAGCCGAATCTGTGGCTGGCTATGATCTCCTTGAACCCTACCAGGTACTAGACTTGTTGGAGCAGCTGGTTAATAAATCCCTGGTGGTTACCGAGAAGACTGATCTTGGAATGCGTTATTCCATGCTGGAATCAATCCGTCAATATGCTCAGGAGAAACTCGCTGAGAGTGGTGACGGCAAAACAATGCGCGATCGTCATTTAGCATTTTTCCTGAACCAGAGCCTGGATGCTCACAAAAATCTATTGGAACTCAACCCTCCCGGGGACTGGGGTGTAAGGTTCAAGCCTGAAGCCGACAACTTCCGGTTAGCTTGGGCTTGGGCACTTGAGGAGGATTTGGAGAAAGCGATCAAATTTTCTTCGTCATTCACATCTGGATGGAACCAGGTCTTACCAATTGTTGAAGTGCTACAGTACCAGCAATCAGTATTTACCCAGGCCGAAATCCATCCCTTGTTCAAAGATCAAGACGCTCCAAAGGAGAATCGCCTATTACTTGGGAGAGCATTGCTAGGTATCTCTCATATCGCATCCGGTACACGAAACCTGCGATTAGGTGTTGAGTACGCCGCTCGCAGTGCTGTGGTTGCAGAAGAGATTGATGATCTACCTACCTTAGCATTTGCAAACACAATCGTGAAAATGGGGTCT
>CALBUI010000258.1 GCA_937968125.1 uncultured Anaerolineales bacterium
GTCTTCCATGTTCAACAATGAAAGCTGGCAGCCATCACAGGAGGAAAATTTGTATACAGCCACGGTTGGCTTGTGGATCGGTGTCATTAGAAATCCTCAAGATTGAAGAATGGTTCCAGCTGGTCGAAACTATACACCGGCCCGTCCTTGCAAATGAAGAAAGGACCATACTGGCAGTGCCCACAGAAACCCTGACCGCATTTCATGTTGCGTTCCAGGGAGAGGTATATCCGATGATGAGGGATGCGGCGCGCCAAACCTTCGAAAACGACGAAGCGCATCATGATCTCGGGACCGCAGCTGAATACGACAGTGCTGTCGGTGTCTAATCTCAAGCGGTAAAAGAGCATGGGAACGACGCCCACCTGACCAAGCCAGCTTTCGTCCGCCCGGTCGACCGTAGTCAAGACTTCGACCTGGTTATCTTCCCAGGTTGAGAACTCGGTGCTGTAAAGCAGGTCAGAAGGCGTTCGAGCACCATATAAGAGCACAACTCTCCCGTATAGATCGCGTTGGTTGAGGATCTGGTAAATAACCGGGCGCAGCGACGCCAGGCCAATTCCGCCCGCGGCAATTACAATGTCTCTGCCCTGGTAAGTCTCTAGGGGCCAGGCTGTTCCAAATGGTCCCCGTACGCCGATCGTGTCACCAATTTGAAGGCGGCTGACGGCCCGGGTAACATTTCCTACAAAACGGATGGTATGGCCGATCAGCTCTGGTCTTTGGGGGTCAGAACTGATCGAGATGGCTGCCTCACCATATCCGGGCAGATAAAGCATATTGAATTGACCAGCCGCGAATGAGTATCTCTCTTGCAGCGTCTGGTCAAGGAAGCGCAGCCATATGGTCACGATCCCCTCTGCTTCCGGAACTATTTCCACAATCTCTGCCCAGTAAGGTGCAAGCAATGAGTCGATTTTAACAGCCGCGGTTGGCTCAGTTAGCATAGAATTCATGCGGTCACCTCGCGCAGGGAATTAACTTCTTCCGTAATGTCAATCTTGGCTGGGCACCATACGATACAGCGCCCGCAGCCTACACACCCAGATTCCCCAAATTGTTCCACCCAGGTGCCCATCTTGTGGGTCAACCACTGGCGGTAGCGCGACCTGGTGGTCGGTCTGATATTACCCCCAGCTTGGGCCGCATAGGAAAGGTTAAAGCACGAATCCCAGGCACGGGTGCGTTGAGTCCGGTTTCCTGCCAGGTTGGTGCTGTCCTCCACCTCCCAGCAGAAGCAGGTCGGGCAGGCAAGCGTACAGTTCGTGCAGCTCAGGCAGCGCGACCCAACTTCGTCCCAATGGGGGTGATCCAGGTTGGCCAGCAGCATTTCAGGCACCGATTGGGGATCATCGATCTTGCGGGTAACTGCCTGCATTGATTTCTCCATTTTCTTGGAGGCGATCTGTAGGTAATTCGCCGAGGCTGGCGCCCACTCAATTTGCTGAACCAGTGCGATTCCGGCATCCGATCCGATTTCAACCAGGAACACATCCTCCAGTTCGGTTAAACTCAGATCAAAACCGCTGGTTGCTTGAGGTCCGCTGCCCATCGAAGTGCAAAAACAGGTGCTGCTGGGGTGCAGGCAGTTCACTACAATGATCAAAGCCTTCGCCCGGCGAGTGCTGTAAATCGGGTCGACATAATCTTCCCTGATAAACACCCGGTCCTGGATGTTGATTGCTGACAGATCACAAGGCCGCACCCCCATAAAAGCGAATTTCTTATTCTCTTCCCGGTTGATGGTTTCGTTCCAACCCCCGTTTTCTCTCTCGGCTGAAAATAGGGTTGATCGTGGTGGGAACAGAAATTTCTTCCAGGAATCTGATCCAGGTGCGGCACCAAAATACCGGTTGTGATTGCCTTTATGCAAACGGTAATATCCTCGCTCTTGTTCACTGGAATAGCCTTGCGGCAGGTCTTCCAACTGCTCAACTACCGCATAGCTGATCGCCTGGTTGTGGATTTTGGGTCCAATGGTTTCGTATCCGAAATCCCTCAACAAAGTAATCAAGTGGTTGAGCTCGGATTTTTGGATAGAGACCTTACTACCAATAGTTAAATTCATCTCGGTCATAAGTTCAATCACCTTGTGGGTGTGCATACAGATCGAGCAGCTGCAGGCGAGTGATCATCAATCGAGCGGCGATCACATTGGCAATGCGGCGCATAATGATGTAACCGAGCTCGTAATCTTGATCGCACAATTTCCTGAGTTCCCGCCCGTCGACAGCTGCTAAGCGACTATCCAGGACAGCCCTAGCGCTGGCGGTTCGCTGGCGGATCACCGGCGTAAGGGTTGACCATCCAATAACATCCAGGGGTTCGGCAGTATAGATGCGAATTTTGCCCTGTACCGAACTGAAGAGTTCGACCGCAACCCGCCCTTCCAGAACGATGTACAGGTTTTCTTCTTTATCACCTTCGGAGAAGATGGTCGTGTCCTGATCTACATTGACCAGGTGGGTGATACTGCATATCAGATCGAAGTGCTGGTCGGAGAGATCTTGAAACCAGGGTATCGATTGGAGGGCAGCAATTAACTCTTGTTGAGCGTTCATAAAAGCTCCTTAAAGTTGACGATAAGCTATTGTGCTAAAATTCACAATCTGAGAATATTGTAAGATAATTAAGATTTTTTCGCAATGTCAAAAGTATCAGCTTATTTGTGACATAAATCACAAACAATATGACAGCATTTGTTACATTTGAAATAGGCTGTTAATTGGCAGAATGAAATTGGTTTAGGAAATCCGGGTGATAAATAATTATTACTTTCTGGGTTCTAAAGTTGTAAAATGTTGATCCATATTTGGAAGCTCAGCACAGTTGCTTGGAAATTCTATCAAGCCAGTTGTTCACACAAACAGACACATATTCCTGTCGAACTTGTACTATACGATCAGTAATTGTGTGAACAAGAAGGAGTGTTATCTGATGTCTGAGGGTGAAATTCTATAATTCATTTATCAGTTTGATCCTATTATCGCAGGAGGATTGATGCGCGGCAGTCTGCACCCATGCAGAGCAGCATTGGTCAGGGAATGAGAGAATTTAAATACAGGAAATTCGTGGTGGGTAAATAACCAACCATCAAGTTGAAGAATCAGAAAGCTGTTATTAATTTCAGTTAATTGGATCAGGCACGATTTCGAAATCGTGGTGAAAAATATTGTACAAATCGTCCAATAATTCCTCGATAATTAATCAAAATTCCCACATACATCTTCCGGACAGCACGAAAAAACTAAATACCTATTTGGTGTAGGTAATCCAAATTAGCCCTTGAGCAACAATTAAATACCTATGGGGTACTACCTGGAGGATCAGGAAGAGGATTCGAGGTAAAACTCTTTGAGCCGTGCGACGTATTATGACAGGTGATGCCACATTGGGGTGTCCCGTTCCGTTCATAAGAGGTGTGGAGGTCAGTAAATACATCGCTGCCCTTCGATGTATATTGCAAGAGCAAATCACCATAGGTGTTGGCGTAATAGAAGCTTTGCAGTCCGGGTTCTCCTGGCTGCGCAGGAGCATGAACGTCGTGACACCAGATACATGGACCATCATCATCATGGGAATTGTGTTCTCCTCCCCAGGCGTTGTTTGAGCTGACCACCAGGTTCGCATCATGGCAGTTCCAACATAAGGCAAAACCAGCGTTGTAGAAGCCCTGGTCGACGACCCGCACGTATCGACCTTTCAGCAAATCGGCATACTGGGTCGGATCGTTTGAACCGGGATCGTAATTTGCGTTTGAACCATGGTTTTCATGACAGTCCTGGCATTGAATGCTCGGTATCGTGTCATCACCAAGGAAGTGGGTCGTATTGTTAATATAGGTTTGTTTGTCCCAGCCAAAACCAGAAGAAGTATAAGCACCAAACGTGACACCGGAAGGAGGAGTCCCATCGTGGCAGGCCAGGCAGAAATTGTTGTTATTGCTGGTAAACTGGGTCAAATCATCCGGGTTGGATAGTTTGTTGGACCCATTCACGGTATGGGGGTTATGGCAGTTGGAACACTCCAGGTTGACTTCTTTAATTGCGGCGACTTCTTGTTCCGTCGCAGCGATCCTGTGGTGAGAAGAGTAGCCGAATTGAGCTTGAATATCCGACACCGCCGGACCATCGGTATCGTGGCAGTTGTAGCAAAAGCGCTCTTCCTGTTGGAAAGGATCGTTTGGGTCGCTATCGCCAGTTATATTGTATGGAGCCAGCAAATTTGTTTTATTGGAACCGTGTCCGTTGTCATGGCAGTCGACACAGCTGCCGACGTTACCAGAGGTGTTATGAGAAGCAGAGGTCCACACGGTGTTATCAATCGGTGGTGGGGTAGTGCTGTCACTGAACGGGGTAGATCCGCCAGCGCCGTCAGCATCATGGCAGGATAGGCAAAACAGTTCCAGATTTCCTGGATCATCCGTTCCATCCAGTACATAGACGATTCCAGGGTCATCGGCGTTAAATAATCTAACCGGGTTGCCGGGAGTACCAGTATGCTGGCTGGCATCATGGCACACCTCACAGTCTCCATCTTGAATGGTAGTGGTGACGTGATGCGAGGCGCGTTCAAAATCGCCACCTGTCCCGGTTATTTGGCGGCGGGCGCCAAGTCCGGTCCCATGACAGCCGGTGCATCCAGAAGGCATGAAGCCATCGTTCGTGCCCTGGTCAGAATCCGTGCTGTGTGGGTGGCAGCTGGTGCAGTCCAGACCTGTATAATCGCTGCTGCCGCCGTTGTGACCCGCACCTCCAATATGGCTCTGAACCGGGTAGCCTGGGTTATCTGGATTGGTATGGCAGACGACGCAGATACGGCTTGCCACGGGGCTGGTACCGTCATCAAAAGAATTCGTGCCAGTGGTCGCGGTAAAGACGATCGGTCCTGAGGTGACCTCGGGTTGGGCAACAATATCCACTCGTGCGTAATCTCGGACGCTGCTCAGGTTGCCGCTGCCGTGAGGTTCGTGGCACTGGCTGCACTCAAGCACGAAGGTTTGCTCTACTCCGGTTTCATCGGCGTTCGAATGCGTTGAGACAACGGGATCGGCTGGCGCGCCGGTGCCGTTGTGGCAGGTAAGACAAAAAGCATTGCCGGTTGAGGTGGAATTGAGCAAGGGTGGTGAATCGTTAGTATGCGTCCTGTGGCAGGCGGCACAGCTATCCGTTGTGGCGCTGTAGCCTCCATGTGGATCAGCACCGGGCGTAGGAGTTGGTCCACCCGGGGTGCTGGTTGCAGTTGGAGTCGATGTATCGGTGGGACCAGGTGGTGTGTTCGTTTGGGTAGCGGTAGAAGTTGGTGTATTGGTGGGACCAGGTGGCGTGTTCGTTTGGGTAGCGGTGGAAGTAGGTGTATTTGTCGCTGTCGGGGTGTTCGTCGCTGCGGAAACATCATCGCCATCCACGGTGATGCGGATACCATCGATAGAAATGGTGAGGGTGTCCATGCCTCCATTCTGGATGGTGCCGCGTAAACGCACCTGGGCACCATCCACCTGAGCAATGGTGGTAAGGATGGCACTCACATCGTATTGCAGGGTTTGCAAGGCAGGAATCTCGCTGCTGTACGAAGCGAGCGGGGTAGGATCCCAGCTGATCCCATTATCGTTGGAAATTTCGAGGGCGATTGTGTCAGGTTTTTTACTGTCAAAACCGGTGATCGATAAACGGATATCAAGGACAACAGAATTGATGGTTTGTACAGTTGCGGTGTCATCGACAGCGGTAAATGCCCAGGATGCGTTACCGGAGACATAGGAACCGCTGCAGGATGCGGCCACATCATTGAATAACCCGTCGGTACTGCCGTTCGGATCGGCTATCGCTCCAAAAGGGCAGCTCTGGGCAATTCCCCAAAGTTCTTCGATCACAGGCGCAGCCAGGACCAGCTGGTTGCCAGCTCTCCCCAGAATGAGAGCTGAGATAATTACACTGGTGATGAGGATCAATGCAAATGGGATCCGTCGGATGGATGCTCTCATCCAATACCTCTAAAAAAGATAAAACTAAAGTGCATCACTTCAGTAAATTGAATACCTTTCACCAATAGCATTTTGGCCAGGGATGCCCAAGATCAAGAAGGAGCGAGGCCTACGGCATGACTTAAACAAGTGTTGAACGAGTTTATTGCCAATTATCAAATAATTATTCCGATCACTTGCCGGGAAATTAAACTGGGAGCGAGAACCCAGTTTCAAATTCATACCTATCTTTCTAAATAATTCCAAATCGATTTTATTCTTTCTACGCACCTCTCCCGAGACCTCTTCCCCCCTGGGAGAGGTCCGGGAGCGCAGGTGCCGCTCACATTGGTGCTGGTCAGTTTATAATGATGGCGTGAGGGCCGGGGCGATCTCTTAGGAGTGCTGTCAGGCGAGCCTGGAGAGCCCTCGCCCGCTCACAACTTATTTCTGGTGGCAGACCTCGCACACCCCGCGATTATCCAGTCGCAGCAGCGCGCTGTCTGTGGCAGTGGTACCGCCAGGTGTGGCGTCATCCGCAGGACCACCGGCGGCCATGGACGCTGAAGAACCGTGCGACAAGTGGCAGGTGCTGCAGGCAACCAGGTCGGCTCCGGCCAGCGGTAAGAAAGAACCCAAATAGCCGGTCGTTTCAGGATTGACATTGCCACCGTAGTTGTAGGCCATATCCACCCGGTGAGTGTAACCACCAGTTGCAACCATAGCTGCATCGCTTCCAGAACCTGCGGTTGTAACATGATATGAACTATGGCATGCTTTGCAGACATTGCTCATGTCAGCGGGCCATTGCTCGGTGTCGTAGTCTTTCGAAGCGCCTTCATCGACCTGGGTCACAGTTACTGCAACACCATTCACGGTTTCCTTGATGATGCGGTAATTGGTGGATCCATGGGGATCATGGCAGGAAGCACAGGTAAAGGTTGCTCCACCTGCTAAAGGCCCCAAGACACCACGGTTTACACCATTACCCCAAGCAGTTGTAAGCGCGACGTTGACATCATGCTCAGAAGTAACTGGGCTGCCATTATAGTTAGCAAACCCTCCCCCCAGCAGAGGTGCATTGTCAGTGGTATTTGCTGCACCTTCTGTGGAGGGACTCCTGGTTGAGAGGAAGAAACCATCATCAACGTTAGTATCTGCCCCCGTACCTGCAGTACCATGACATGACATACACAGCGCGAATGTGTCTGTGTTTTTAACCAATTGAGGACCTTCAGCCGTGTGCGCCCGGTGACAACCGGCGCAGGCGTCGGTGGTGGCAGTATAGCCTCCATGCGGCCCGCCGTTAGCGGATGCCAGGCTGAAGCTGACTATCATCAACAGCAGCAGCGCCAGCAAAATTAATACTTTTTTCATTTATATTCTCCTCGAATACATTGTTATTACTTTCGTACATTCCTCATGTAAGTGCGTTTTTATTGATATCTGTCCTTGAATCACCACCTTTCTAATATGACCAGACCTGGATGCGATTGTTCTCGCGATCGGCGATGTATAGACGCCCGGACGAGTCCTGCGTAAGGTCGTTTGGGTAGTTGAAAAGTCCATCATCCATTCCAAACGCGCCGAAGGCGAATAGAAATGAAATCTCCTCGCCAGAGATGTCATAAACCACGATTTTTTGAGCGACGGCATCAACCACGTACAACCGGTCGCGCTCGTCGATGTGCATCCCCCTGGGCAGGCTCAGGGCACCATCGCCGGTGCCAGTGCCGAAATTAAACAGGAAATTACCCTGCGGATCCCAGACAGAGATGCGCCCGTTGTTGCCATCAGAGATATACAGCTGCCCCTGGGAATCCGTCACAGCTGAGTTGGGGAAAAGGAACTGTCCGTTGCCCTGCCCGGTAGCACCAACCGTTTTCGCCTGGGGGGAGAACTCCTGCCAGCTGGTTGACCGGGTTACATCTTCCGGCAGGAGATGTACACAGTTGTGGTCTTCGGTCACATCAGTAAACAGCAGTTCTCCATCTGCCCCGATGTTTATCCCCAGGGGTGACCATCCGGGGACATCCGGAGCAGGTAAGGTTTCAACTTGTTTTTCGGGTTGCTGGTAGCTGACCTGCTCCTCGAAAATATTGTATGAGAGCTGAGTGCCTGGCAGCAGGTCCCCGGAATGTTTGCTGACATATTCGCTCAGCGTGAGATCGGGGCCCAGGATCACATCCAGTAGTACGCCGTCCGGATCGTAGACAAACACGGCATGCTGAGTGCGATCGGTAACATAGACCCGCCCGCTGGCGTCTGTAGCGACATACACCGGAGAGCGCTCTCCGGGCAAGGTATCAGGGGTAGTGAATTCACCCAGGGCTTCGCCATCCCGGTCGAAGATGCGCACCATGCGGTCAGTGCCGCTCTCGGTCACGTAAATCCGGTCTCCACCAGGTGAAAGGGCTACCCCGACAGGTTTATCCACACCATAGATGGAGAACAGGTAGTGCGGGGCGTAATTGATATCCGCCCCGGGTGCTACTAGCTCGGGCAACGGTGCCGGATTCCTGACATAATCATAAAAAAGCCAGCTCACACCTGCCAATACCACCACGATTCCTCCCAGCGCGACCAGCAACCAGATGCTCTTCTTTCCAGCCCCAGCTGCAGTTTCGGCGATTTCTGTCTCAAAACTTTCAGAGCTTTCTAAATCCTCAGGGGGAACGTTGTTATTATCCAGATTATTGTTGTCAACCATACCAATATCCTCTCTATTCACATTAATCTTCGTTGGTAATGAGACCTATCCGGCCCAAGGCATTCTCGGCCATAAAATTCTCTGGGTCTAACTGTTGGGCGTATAGGAGCTGTTCGCGCGCCGCAGCCAGGTCCCCCAGTTGCTCATAAGCTAATCCCAGACCCAGGAACGCTGGAGCGAAATCCGACAGGCTTGCCGCCGCGTTCTCCAGGTGGATTTGAGCCACCTCGAAATCATTCAACGCGAAGGCTTCCATTCCGCGCGCATAAGCTACATAACTGGGCTTGTCCAAGGCGGAGTAGCTGGCGATCATGCCGTGGTAGGCTTCAGCAAAATCGGGTACGAAGCGTACCGCGTTCTGGTACTGTTCAAGAGCGAGTTCATGCTGGTCAGTTTGGGTATAAGCCAGACCCAGCTGGAACATAGCGTCCGCGTCAGCGCGGTTGATCTCAAGGGCTTCGGTGAGCACCGGGATGGCCAGCTCGGGTTGACCCAGCCGAAGATATCCCTCGCCCAGGAAATACAGGGCTGTTTCCAGGGTCATATCGGTTCTTGCCATCTGCCCTTCCCGTCGAATGGCAGCAAATTGCTCCAGGGGCTCGAGGGCTGTTTCGAATTCACCTGATTGGTAATGAGACATACCCAACAGGAACAAAGCGCCATTTTCCTCTGGAAAGGCATTCAAGATCTGTTCAGCCTGGGTGATTGATTTACTATATGACCCGCTCTGGAAGTAATATTGGGCCAGAGCCAGCCGGGGTTCGGGATCCTCAGGATTCTCGCGCACTGCGGCTTCCAGTTCCGTGATTCCAATTTCCAATGGTGACACGTCACCCACGTGAATGTAGCGATCCCAGTAGTAGTAACCGGTAAACGCCAGCGTGACGATCACCAGCAATCCAAGGGCGATCAGGACCAGCCGGGAAAGGCGCTGGTTGTCGCTAAAAATGCTATTTGAATTCGTGACGGGTTTTTCCATTATTCAAATCCTTTAATTAAATTCATTATCAAAAGAAAGTCTTCATACCTTTATGGATTTTCTACGATTCCACCGGGGTGGCAGCGAGCACAGAGAACGTTCTGGTGGCAGGTATAGCAAACCTGATCCCCCTGCAGCCGATATTCCTCGGCGTGAGTGAAAAGCATATCCTCCGGGTGGGAGAGATTGTGACAAGCCCCATTGTTGCAAAATGATTGTCCGTGACAGGCATAGCAATCGTTTATTTCATCTTCTTTAACTTCACGGTGGGCAATAGTCCAGCTAAAATCAGAATGGGAAGTTGGCAAATCGCCAACTATCACGGGGGTTTCGACCAGAATTTCATCACCTCTGCCGACGATGGGAACAGTATGGCAGAGGTTACACTCGACACTTAACGTTTCCAGCAATTCGCCGCTTTCGCTCACCCGGACGTGATTGTCATCATGACAGCGAAAACATCCCATGGTTGGGGTGTGGCTCTCATTATTTGGATTAGTTTGCCAATTCAATCCCATATCTGGGAAGTTTGTTCCTGAATATATAGCCTTGATCTCTGCCAATGCTAGGTCAATTTCATCTGAGCTCGGATTTGTGGAAATGATCTCCTCGCTACTTGTCCCTCCCCCAACTAAACTGGATTGGTAGTATTCGATTAATCCTTCTATACTGGTGTAGGCCGCGTTTTCACTTGTGTATGCAGGTGTTAATACTTCGATGGCTTTGGATCTGATTGATGGAATTTGGGATGAAATTGCCCCAACATCAATAGCCTTGTCGACCGCCTCTTGGGGATTTGGAATGTAGTGAGCTGCTCGATTGTGACAATCTATGCAATCCATTAATCGATACTCCCCATTTTCTTTCGCTTCCTCAACAAAAGATGATTTTGCCATGTTGAGCATATCGCGGGCAAAATACTCCTTGATCGATCCGTCAGGTTGTTTGACCCCGACCCATAAAATCACCTGTCGTTGTTCGTCCGCGGCTACATAGTAAACCTCGTTGTTAATATGCCAGTGAATCCCCTGGCTTATGCCTGTGCTCTCCTCCCAACCGCCCATGCGCAATATCAAGGTTGTTTTTATTGGCGTATTAGCAATGTCGTTGTCATAATGCTTGATTGTCTTTATTTTGTTGTCTTTAAATGAGGTTGGGGAATGGCAGGTTTCACAAGTCTCACGAGCCGGGCGGAGATCTTGAACAGGACTTTTTATTGGTTTTTCGTAGGAATCGGTAAGTACTGCGTAGACTTGTTTCATCCCGTCAATCTTGGATTTGATAAAGAAAGAAGCTCCTGGGCCTATATGGCAGGCAACACATTCGACATTTGCATGGGCTGAGGATTCATAACGGGTGAATTGGGGAGCCATGGGATGGCAAACAGTCCCGCAGAATTCCGAACTCTCCGTGTAGTGATATCCCTCGTAGGTTGCGATCAAAACTCCAGCAGAAAGAATCAATACCCCAACTATGCTCAAAAATAGATTGCGACGGTGAGCAGGCTTCCCGAGATCTATTACCAGAGATCTTTTTTGTGCGGGTTTTTCTGACAATCGCTCAATCTGGTCGTCAGCAGCTTCTAATGAGTGATTTCTTTGTTTTAGACGAGACAAGAGTCTTCTCATTTTCTTCCTTCTTCAACCGAGTTACATTTAGTGATCGCAAATATTGGTTAAAGAACCTCCAACAGATCTCTAACCTTGGATACACGATGCTCTTCCCAATGAACAACTTGAATTTGAGCTGATTGTGGATCGAGGCGAATTAAGGTGAGTGAGGGGATGTTGGTCAATAGCGTGTCGATCAAACTTTGCTGAGCGACAATTGGATCGCTATCATCGAGAATGACAGTGGATGGTTGAATATCTATAATTTGCTTTATAGCGCACGGGTTAGTTGTCTCAATTACCCTAAGGTCTAGTTGATCCGGGTGTTGCCTAAGCCGGCTAATTACCCCTTCTGCTAATAACGAATTTCCCGTTAAGATTGCTACGATACTCAATTACCTACCCCTAAAAAAATTTGCGAATATTTGTGAAGATATTCGCAATAAGATTAACATATTATTAATTTATCCCCAAGCCCCAAGGGGATAAATATTAACGCGAGTTCGGGTAAACACCAGACTGTGTTTACCTATCCGATTGGGTAGTTTTCAGTTGTCCGAATGGGTGGGGTTCTAGGCTTCAGTAGGGGGTTCAATTAGCCCAAGACTGATGGCGGAAGAAACAGCTTCGGTTCTATTTTGCGCACCGAGCTTCTGCAGGATTTTCTTCAAATGGTATTTAACAGTGTTTTCACTAATCGATAGTTCTTGAGCTATGGCTTTATTAGTAAGCCCTCCTGCCACAAGGCAGAGTAATTCCAATTCACGTTCGGTTATAAGCTTATCCTTGTTGTTCCCATTCTCAGGATTTCTTACCAGTCCCTCAATCAAACGAGTGGCAGTTTTACGGGTTATTGATAACTCACCTTTTTCCAGCGCTCGGAGGCTGGATATAAATTCGTCTGATCCAAGGCTTTTCAGCAGGTAGCCGTCAGCACCTGCTTCGATTGCTGTGAAAAGGTCTGCATCCTCATCGGAAACGGTAAGGATCACGATCCGGGTTTCTGGAGATTTTGATTTTATTTGCTCCAGCGCTTCGAGCCCATTGCAGATTGGCATCGAGATATCAATCAACGCGAGATCAGGTTGTAAACTCGTCACTGAGTCAATTGCAGCTTGGCCATCTCCAACCTGGCCAATTACTTCAAAACCAGCCGCTTCGAGCAGACTGGTAATTCCATCTCGAAACAATGCATGGTCATCCGCAATCAAGACACGCACAGATTAGTTCTCCTTAATCGGTAGTTGTAAGTTGACACAAGTGCCAGAACCAATTTCGGACAGGATATCGATTCGAGCTCCAATAGCAGTTGCCCTTTCACGCATTGTGCTTAACCCGAAGTGTTGTCGATCAAATTCAGCATCCGATAAAAATCCGGTTCCATCATCACAAATTGCAAGATCGAGACCACCATTATTCAGCCAGAGATCGACTTGAATCTTATTCGCTTTCGCGTGCTTGCGGATATTGGTGAGCGATTCTTGAATAATGCGCAGCAAATGTAACTCGGTTTCAGCATCTAAGGTCAGGTTCTCAATCTTTGGATCGAGATTCAGATCTATAGGTAAATCACTGAAGCGACTGAATTGAGCTGTACATTCTTTTAGGGCAATTCCCAGATTCTCGCCAACCTGACCAGACATTTTTAATCCCAATATTGCTTCTCTGACATCCAGGAACAGGCTTTGGGTAGCTTCCTCGAGCTGGAGGAGGAGCTTGTCGGCTGGCATAAATTGTTTGTTTATAAGCAGTAAACGTACTGCACTGATTTTGGTGTTAATAAAGCTCAATAGCTGCGAAAATCCATCGTGCAGTTCACGAGCGATGCGGTCCCTTTCTTCGGAAATTGCCCTTTCTCGAACTTCGGTTCGCTTTTCTTGCTCAAGTTCATGGCGCTCAATTTCTGCGGCCATATGATTCAACCCTCTAGCAAGATCATCTAACTCATCGACATTTCTCTTCCTCATCGGTACCCGCGTGGTAAAGTCCCCAGCTCGTAACGCGGCAATCGGGGCGTTCATTGTTTCGATCCTTCTTACAACTAAACTTTGGATCATGTAATAAGCAATAGTTGCTACCAACAGGGCGGTTACAATCGAGAGGATTAAATTGCGGGTGATATTGTCAAGGAGTTGTTGTTCAAGATTGGCGAGTGATACGTCCACAATTAACACACCGAGATGATTCCTACTCTCTTCATGACAGCTCAGGCATTCTGGCTCGTTTTTAATGGGTGATGAAACACGCAGATATCCGGAGGAACCACTTAATCTTGCTACCTGGGGTCTTGATTCCCCGGGAAATTGATGGCATTCCCAACAAGCAGGATCTTTAAAGCTCCATGTGTGGTTAATATCTTCAGTATGTGTGCTTCCCTTCACCTCTCCTTCTAAATTTATAAGCTGCACTCTTTTAACATTCTCCATGGCACCGACATCTGCGAGGACTTTATCAATCATCCCAGGGTTGTTATCCAACATGGCATGCTTGAGACTGCCGGTCATAATTTCACTAATCTGGAGGGAAAACATGGATAAATAATCTTCATGTGATTGGCGTTCACGATAATAATCATAGAAGGATATTGCCGAGAGTAATATTACGATCGGTAAAGCCACGCTCAAAGCGATTTGGGTACGTAAACTGAATTTATATTTATTGGGGGAAATAGAAGGAGAAGATTGAGAATCTACAAGATCGTTTTTGGGCGGCGTCGCTGGCATATAGTGCAATTTGATAATAAGGTCTATTTTATTTTGCTGTACTACAATTAGAGAAGGTATTTTATTTAATCTTATAAACCTCCCCAAAGAATAGCAATTTTAGGTATCCGTGCCCGGAATTTAGGATTTTACCATTGTCATGATTAGCTCTGATAATGATCTAATAGAATTGTTAAGGATTGCGGACAAAAAGTATTTTTCGACTTGCGCAAGAATAAATAGCGTTATAAGCTCGGTAATATTTGGTTAATTTTGTTTTTGCAATCCTCATTGTTACAATTCGAATAAACATTGTCATTATCCGAAAGTTCTTTATCATATTAATTGGGACCGGAAGCTGATACCAATTATGTCGCTCGCTCAAAATGATAATATTCCCACTCCCTCATCACCCGGCGCTTGACCATTTTGAAATCATGTGCCTCGAGAGTTGAAAAGAGAATCTGGGGGTCTTCTTCCTGACCACCTCTCAAGTAAATATATAACTCCAATTTCCCATTCATATAAAAACGGGCGTCCGAGCCAATCCAATAATTACTTCCACTAACGGCATGCTCCAAGCCAACGATACACTCGTTCCAGTTGGTTTGGATCTGAAAATTTTCAAAATCCTGGTATGTTCTTAATTCTTTGTAAGTCATAATATTTGTAAAATATTGGTTGAATGGCACCTTTCTTTAACTAAATTTGGTTTCCAAGATTGGCAATTCACATTGATGCGAGGTGTTCTTGGAACTCAACTTCTGAAAGTTCTGCCAGGTTTGAGCCTTTGAAAAACGCATCCTCTGTGATATCTTTTGTCGCGAACTCCGGTACTGGCAAACTGGCGATATCAATCTTTCCCTGGCTCTCAATTTCCGCCAACAATAAACCTGCTAAATGACCTTTGAATCGATCAATCGAGTAATCAAACCCATCATGTTTATATGAATAACGCAGCTTAGTTATTGTTGAATGAGGAAGGCGAGAAAACACTTCATACTCCGCTTCATTCAAATAGATATTGGTCATCATCGTCTGGTGGGGTTTATGTTCTGGCAAACGGTATTTTTGGCCCAATTTGTAAGCGAGCGCTTCTCCCCCAGTTGATTCCATCCGCCGCAGCCGCAGTCTTGTGCCCTTGAGGTATTGATCGATGATGCGAAGGAACGAATCATCTTGATCCAGGTCTACCGGCATTTTTGCCAACAAGAATCGACGTTCTTCTTCCACCCTGGCATATTTGAGAAAATTGTTAGGCTGGTTTGCAGACACGGTTCTTAATGCCAATCAAAGGCTTCAACTCTTCTTCTCTTTGAGCCGCAGCGATTCATTTAAGTGAACCAGGTTGTGCCTGGTGGCTGGCATCAGCAGCAATCCAGCAATATTGCGCTTGCTCCAGTAATCGAGCAGATCGCTGGCCGCTTCAACCACCGCTCCACTTGCTCTGATCTGCTCAATACGTTTTGACTCAACTTTGGTCTTTAAATCTTGTGGCTGAATGTCTTTCACTATCTCCCGCGTCCTGCGCCCAACCGCGGCCCGGTATTCTCTCAGCGCAGTTATGTCGATCGAATTGCTGAGCTCCCTGATCTCTTCAACATTGGTCATGTTTCCAGTGTCGTATACCTCGACTTTCATTCGTCCCTGCCAGCCATCCCGATCCATAACTTGCTGCATACCTGCTATCAGCATGTTCATGGTCACATCTTCAATGCGGGCAATATGCCAGATGTTCCAGGCAATGGAATGCTCGCTGCCCCTCGGGATTCTCCGGGCATGGTCATCACTCAAATCTTCAAATACCTCGTCTTCAAGGGAGAAGAGTCCTGCCCCGGACATTTTTTCTGAGTGAAGCATGGCATGCTGCCGGAAGAACAGCCGGCAGGCTTTCTGGTACTCATCCGCACTGAGCAATTTGTGCCGCAACTCGGTTTGTTGTTTTTGGCAGATTTTACGATTTGCTTCCAGGCCTTCCTTCAACACGGCCTCCTTTGATTGGTTTCAGAAATATAGGGACTCCCAAAAAAGCGTAACACAGAATGATTATATTGCGGGATTGGTTCCCCATTCACCTATATTTAGTCGGACAAAGTTTTCAGCCTATATTTATACTGTGCCTTTTCTGTCGTCCCTCGGGTTAGCCCGGATATGACCAATACGGCGGTTTCATCTTGACTCAATTTTAACTCCCACTTGCCTGTGTTATCCGGGTTGAGTTGGAGCTGCTCGACGGTTGTCCCTCCTTCTGCCTGGACGATCAGCTGCAGGAGCCATTCTTGGGGTAGGATACCGGCGGATCGCAAAAAGCCATTTGCTGCCCAGCCCCCAATCTCGGATTCACTATCGTCACGAAAGCCTAATTCTGGGATTTCAATATCGTCTATAAAAAAACCTGGAGAATTGGGACCATCATCGGTGAGATACTCAAATCTGATGTGGACATTCTGCCCCACGAAAGGCGTCAAATCGACTTCCTGGTGGATCCAACCGTTGCTGGCGCCGGTATACCCATAACCATAATTGAAGCCACTTGGATCCCTGGTGGTTGTATTTTGACCTGGCAATGTGAGCCATTCTTCCCCATCCTTGGAAATCTCGACAAATGCATAATCATGGTCCTGATCAATATCGTACCAGGTGTAGAAAGATAATGTAGCCGACTCCAAGCCAGTCAGATCAAATTCTCGGGTTAATGTTGTATCGCTGTTCGTCCCACGGCCACCCCACCAGGCATATTCTCCGCTGTGAGCGAGATCCGGCCCTATTCCCACCTGTCTCGAACCGTTAAATTCCAATTCGTAATCCCCCTCACCAGTCAGGGAGATGTAGTCAGCGCCGTATTGGGCGACTTCTGCCTGTGCTTCATATGGCATTTCATTGCTTTCGAGCTTGATTGTCGGCTTAAAGGGTGACTGGAACCTGGTAGAGTAACCATACTGCCCGTCTTCAACCTCGGGATCATTCAGGTAATTTGCGACCACCCAATCCGCAAACACCTTGTCAGCGTCGAGATCTACATGTAACGACTCCAGTGCACGATCAATGCTCTTCAAACCATTGGCCTGGTCAGCAACAAGTGTTTGTAAGGCTTCTTCTCCGAATCGATTTACAAAATAAGCCAGGAATAAATAACTGGCGCTGAAATCAGCCAAAACCTGATCGGCCTCGCCACTCCAGGAGTTGAGCTGGATATCTGGCTGGTGAGCCAGGTAGCTGAGCATCATATCTTCCCCTTCGGGGAACAAGCCGTTAAGCTGGCAGGCCATTACAGAAAAGCCCTCGTTCAACCAGGTCTCCTCGGAGGGATCAATCGCCCATTGGATGACGTGTTGGAATTCGTGGGCCAGCATGCAATGGTCACCTTCCCAGGCGCCCTCCGCATCGATGTAGATGATCTCCATCTCATTGGAGTTCGGGTGTACCTGCCTGGAGTACTCGTCGATGCTGATTTGGTAGCTGGAGCCAATACCCCGGGTAAACAGGATGACCAGGTGCGGGTCATTATCCACACCAGGGATCCATTCACTCCCAAATATTCTGCGGTTGGTAGGGTAGGTTGAAGTCTCAAAATGGTCTATCAAGCGGAAGAGTTCATCCTCATTCAGATTCAGATCATCCTGGACGAAGGTATACATGTGCGGGGTGGCATAGACCAGTTGAGCTGAGATCTGGGAAAACTTGCCTGTGTTCCAGTTATAGGTCCAAAACTGGTGCTGGTCACCGAGTTCAAATTGCCAGGGACTGCTGCGCACAACCTCAGGGATTGGACCATCTGGGTGTTTAAGCCGCTTTGTAACCCCGATCAGATTCCTGAGTGGATAATCGATTGATGCTAATATTTGCCTGGTTTCATATGCTTTGGGCGAGATGGAGGTGGAAAAAGTATCAAAAGACTGCGCAGTTGGAATTGAGGATTCAATTGGGGAAAAATCTGCGGGAGTTGGGTGAGAAGAGCTGGTTATGGTGGCACGATCCGGATGTTCCGTCACCTCAACCGTTATGGAGGTGCAGGATAAAAGCACCACAGCGAATATGAAAACGAGGGGAAGAAGGGTGAGCTGTTTCCTCAGAAAAGATTTGCCTTCCATGATGGACTTGACCGAAACTGCTCTGGTTTGCTGAGTCACATTGCACTTGTTGAATTAATTATAGTCACAAAAACAGTGCAATTAATACTATGGCGGTTTAAACGATGGACATGTGGATATCACCTAGAAAATAAAGAACCGCTCAACACTCACTGAGCGGTCTCCCGATTTAATTATATTATTCCCGTTCGGAATTTAGCATGTTCCTCTGCTGGTCCCCGCCAATAATTAGAATGAGGCCTCGAGGGTATAGAATTCGGTGCGGCCCGATTCAATGGGAATATCACCCATTTCTTGTTGTTCCTGAAATTCAGGCTCGGAGAAAATTTTTCCACGCAGCTCTTCCCAGGCAGCCAGGCTCTCCAGCTCGAGCTCCTGGACAACCGTATCGAACGGCCCGCTAAGGTCTGTGAGTATGCGAACCTTGGTATTAGAACCGGCCAGGTGCTGCATCCTCTCCATTCCCTGTTTGAATCCTTCGACTACATCATTGGCTTTACCCGACTTGGCTTGAAATACAAAACGGACTACGATCATCATGTACTCCTTGTAAATTGAAGTTAATATGACATTGTTTACATTATACATCCATTAAGGGGACTGTCTGACCTGGTTCGCTCAACGCCATGGGCGAACTTTGTGTTCGTAATTTACCGAAGAGGGCTGTTCTTTATTTCCAGGGCGATCCGGTAACAATATTTGTCTCAATTCTGTAACATCGGGAACACTTTGGGAAAACTAGCAGTTAATCTAATAAGTGAGAAAAATCATATTTAGGTATGGATTGTTGTCTGAATTGGGAACAGAAATCAGAAGGAGGTGAATTATGGATCGATTTGATCATTGCATCGCCAGAAATGGGGCACAATTGATGAGACCCAAAACGTTGGTCTTCCTCCTCACAATCCTGGCAGCAATTCTGGTCCCCTGCGGTAATGTGCAAAGTCTTGAAACCAAGGCGCCTGGTGATTCGGGAGGTGGATCGGTCTTACAACCTACAGGTACACCATTCCCACCAGGGTTCCCAACGCCTGAACCAGAAATGTATTCCACATGTTTGGCTCAAGGAGGCTGCTGGGAGGTGCTTGGGCTGAGTGGCCTGAGCTGTAATTTGCCCACAATGGATGACGGCAAGTTCTGCACTGATAGCGACGATTGTGAAAGCGCATGCTTGGCAGACCCAGATAAAACCATGAAGAAAGATGAAAATGGCCATCTTCATTTTGATCATGACCGCAGAGAGGAGTTAAATTCTTCAGGGATTGATTTAACAGGAACTTGTTCGCAATGGAGGGAGAATTTTGGCTGCCGGGTGTGGGTTGACAATGGTCGCTATCTCGATATATGTGTCGATTGATTCGCTAATGGTTTTCGGATTGGGATTAATCATATGTGCTAATTAGGTTGGAATAACATCTTAGTTTTATGCTCGGTGAGCTGACCTTTTAAGTGGGGCATTTTTTCGTTCATTTATCCTCTCAAGTACGCAGAGTATAATCACCCGGAATAGATCCGGATACAAAACAATCAGCGAATCGGCTGTCAATAAAATAAAGTTGATCGCTAACGGATAAATATGGAGGTACCTGGTATGGCAGAACGTATTGGCATAGTGACTGGTGGAGGCGATTCCCCCGGTCTGAACACAGTCATCCGGGCTGTCGTAAAAGCCGCAACCCGGCGCGGTTGGGAGACGATCGGATTCCTGGGCGGCTACGAAGGCATGTTGAATCCGGTCCAATCCCGCCCCCTGGATTATCGCGAGATGGATAGCCTCTTATTCCGGGGCGGTACCATCCTGGGTACGAGCAACCGGGGCCGTTTTTCTGCAAAAGTAGGCCATGGGGAGGTCAGGAGGGTGCCAGAGGGAATCCTGGAGGAAGCGTATACCAATTTCAAGCAGCTTGGTTTACGGGCTCTAGTCTGTATTGGCGGCGATGGCTCATTGACCATCGCCCAGCAGCTTTTTGAAATCGGCATGCCGGTGGTCGGTATCCCCAAAACAATCGATAATGATTTAGACGCCACAATAATGACCTTCGGCTTTGAGACCGCGGTCAACTGCGCGGTGGATGCCTTGGACCGGCTGCATACCACGGCCGAGAGCCACGATCGGGTGATGGTTTTGGAGGTGATGGGGCGTTATGCGGGCTGGATCGCGACTGCTGCGGGCCTGGCGGGCGGCGCGGATGTGATCCTGATCCCGGAAATTCCATTTGACTACCCTTCCATCATCGCCAGGATTGAAGAGCGGGAGAGTATTGACAAGCACTTCACCATTGTTATCGTCGCCGAGGGCGCCCGTGAGCGAGAGGGAGATTACGTAGCCTCATCCTCTAGTGAGACAGGCGAAGCACGGTTAGGTGGTATTGGGCACGTGGTTGCCAATGAAATTCAAACCAGGACTGGGAAAGAGACGCGCGCCGTGGTCCTGGGTCACTTACAGCGCGGCGGCAGCCCGTCGGCCTGGGATCGACAGCTGTGTACCCGCTTTGGTGTCAGCGCTGTTGAGCAGATCGCTGATGAGAACTATGGGGTGATGGTCGCCCTGACTCCCTCCGGCATTGCTCCGGTTGAGCTGGTTGACGCGGTGGATAAAATCCGCACAGTGCCCCCGGATGGTGAAATTGTGCGCGTCGGGCGTGCGTTGGGGATCAGTTTCGGCAGCGAGTAAGAAGAATTTAAAAAAAGAAGCCCGGCTGAAAAACCGGGCTTTTATACTGCCTAATTATTGAATTCGAGTCAAGGTGCCGCTGTAAGAAGGATCTCGCCCGCATATCCAGGGCAGGTCGATCGATGTGCCTGCACTCAGTGTCTGTCCATCAGCTGATACTGTGCTGGTCAGGTCAACTCCGATGTCAAAACCGCTCACATTTAATGAGGTATTTACAATCATCTTGTTCGGATTGTTGGCCAAAGTCCTGCCGTTAGCAGATTGCACCATGGGGGGGATTTGGGTCTTGCCGCACCTACCTGCATTTACATATAACCCTTCTCCTAAATATAATCTGCCGTTGACGACACCATTCCGGTGAGTCATTTGCAGCGCGATTGGGGCGCGGCTGTTATTATCCCCATATAGGACGCCGGAGAACACCCCTTCATAAGGACCTACATTCACAGCTGCATTGGCAGATGTGCTCGCCTGACCCTCGGCGGCAAATGCAGTGACGGTACTCAGCCCGAACAGGAGCATAACAACAGATAAAACACCGATAGTAATCTTCTTCATTTTTCGATTCTCCTTCAAAACCATTTTGTTTGAAAACATTGGTCAAAGTGTAGCAAGATGGTCATTGTTTAGTCCTTATGAGTATCTGGAACTTAGCTTAAATACAGCTTAAGAATTATTCGTTATTTGTGATCGATATCCTGAATGAAAATTCCCAAAATATTGAAAGCCCGGTATCCTCCCAGCCTGGCAAAAGATGTCTATAATAAGCGATCTCAAGTATCATTGCTGGCAATACTTACTTCGCCAAAACCGAATTTAAATCACCAAGCAGTTTCGACAGATCACCAGGAGCATTAACAAATGTCAAAAGTGTTCACCCGGCGATTCAGAGTTCGCTGGTCCGAGGTCGATGCCACGAACCGTGTTCCCGCCGCAAAATACCTGGAGTACCTTTCAGAGATGGCCTACGATTGGGGTGCAGCGAATAATTTGGGCTTTGATGAGAGCGGCGTACTGGGAGTGGTATGGGTGATCCTTGAGACAGACATCCGCTTTCACCATCCTCTGCGCTTTAACGATCAATTCGAATTCACGATTTGGATGGTCGAGTGGCGCAAAGTGCGCGGCACGAGGGCATTTGAACTAAAACTCAAAGATAGGGATGTGATTATTGCCCAGGGGATGCAGCAGGTAGCCAGCCTGGATGGAGATACTTTGCGCCCTAAAGCGGTCAGCGGCGAGCTAATTGACAGATTTAAAATTGATGAACCGCGCAGCTTTCCTACACAGCGCTTTCCGAAAATCGGAGAAAATCTAGCGGAAAAATTCAGCTTTCAGCGCAGGGTTGAATGGGGGAATTTAGATTCGCTTGTACACTTGAACAATGCTGAAGCAATTCGTTATGCCGATGAGGCCGTCGTCCGGTTTCTGAAATCACTCGGTTGGTCACCGGACCGCCTGTTCACATCTGGCTATACTCCTGTTCCCAGGCGCATTCATGTCAAATATCAAGAACTTGGAATATGGGCAGACCAGTTAATTATCCAAACACATCTCACGGACATTCAACAGAAAGAGGCTACGAATGTAATTCAAGTGGTACGTGAGACAGATACGGCGAATATCATGCAGGCGATTTATCAATGGGGATTGGAAGATACTAAAACAGACAGGGTGCGCGACTTGCCTGACGAACTGCATAACGCGCTCTCAAAGAAATTGGAGGAGGCGATAGGATAACTATGGAAGAAAAAAGCAGTCTTGATCTTTTTGTTGGACAAAAAGCCTCTCGTTCGATCATCTTGACCGCTGAACATGTCGAAAAATATGCCGAGATCAGCGGCGACTATAATCCTCTTCATTTCGATCCGGATTTCGCTGCACAGACACAATTTGGGAGATTGATCGTTCAGGGCGGTTTGACTACCGGCTTACTGCATGCGTTGGTGGCAATGGACATGCCTGGTCCAGGAACTGTTTTTTTGAGCCAGGAATGGAACTTTACCGCGCCAGTCTTCATCGGGGATACCATTACAGCTGAGGCTGAAGTCGTCAGCGTGCACGCCAGCAAACCGGTCGCTCAGCTGAAATTCAAGATCATACGGCAGGATGGCGAGCAGGTGTTGGATGGGGAAGCATGGGTTTACCAGCTCATTCCAGAGTCTTGATATCTGATTGTTAGGAGCTGAAAAAAAGGGTCACTTACCTGGTAAGGGAATGAGAAGACCGC
>CALBUI010000259.1 GCA_937968125.1 uncultured Anaerolineales bacterium
TGCCTGGTGATCGAAGATTCACCGGCCGGCGTGCAGGCTGCCCTGGCAGCTGGCATGTGGTGTATTGCCGTGACGACACCTTTCACCCGAACTGCCATCCACGCCAGGCAGCTGCTGGATGAGCGCTGGGTGGTGGACGAAACGGATAAATTACTGCCAACCGTTCAAGACATGCTCGCCGAACGGAAAACTGATTAACCGCACTTGTATACTAGCACTTTAATTTTGGACACGGATTGACACAGAAAAACGCGGATAATTGATTGATGCAAGTAAATTAATCAGTCATTACATCCGCGTACATCCGCGCTCGTCCGCGACCACTTTATAAAATCTTTCAGGTGGGCAAATAATTTTTTTGGAGTAAAACCTATGGATATCGCGATGATTGGATTGGGGAAGATGGGGGCCAATATGGCCAACCGCCTGCTGCTTGGAGGACATCGAGTGGTGGCGTACGATATAAATGAAGATACCATCCAGGCCGCAGAAAGTGCCGGCGCCGAAGGAGCCCGCACGCTGGAGCAGGTTGTTGAGAAATTGTTGCCGCCGCGTTCGGTCTGGGTGATGGTGCCTTCCGGTCGAATCACAGAGAACACCATCCTGGAGCTGAGCAACATGCTCGCCCCTGGAGATATCATCATTGATGGCGGCAATTCCAATTACAAAGATTCGATGCGCCGGGCGGAAGAATTGAGCCAAAAAGGTTTGAATTTCATTGATGTCGGTACTAGCGGCGGCATTTGGGGCCTGGCGGAAGGCTACAGCCTGATGATTGGTGGTGACCAGGTCGTAGTCGATTTACATCGCTCGATCTTTGAGACCCTGGCCCCAGAGGCCGGCCAGGGTTGGGGACATGTTGGTCCACCTGGTTCCGGACACTTCGTTAAAATGATCCACAACGGCGTTGAATATGGGCTGATGCAGGCCTATGCGGAAGGTTTCGGCATTATGAAAGCAAAAGAGGAATTTGACCTCGACCTGCACCAGGTGGCCGAGATCTGGCGATATGGGAGTGTTGTGCGGTCATGGCTGCTCGATTTGACCTCCACCGCCCTGGAAGAGGATCAAGACTTAGCTGGTATAAAAGCCTGGGTGCAGGATTCAGGTGAAGGTCGTTGGACAGTTTTTGAAGCCATCGATCTGGATGTCTCTGCGCCAGTGATTACCGCTTCACTCCAACGCCGCTTACGCTCTCGCCGCGATCAACCCTTTTCAGATAAGCTATTGGCTGCACTGCGCAATCAATTCGGTGGGCATGCAGTAAAGCAAGTGGAGGAATAATGTCAGAATCAACTTCAATCGTCATCTTCGGCGCCTCCGGTGACCTTAATCACCGCAAACTGCTGCCTGCATTGTTCAACCTCTTCCGCAAAAAGCGCATCCCCGAGAACTTCCAGATTTTGGGGTTCGCCACCAGGGACTGGGATGACTATAAGTTCCGGGAAGAAATGGAAGCTGCAGCTGTACAGTTCTGCAGCTATGAATATTCATACGACGAGTGGTTGGATTTTAAAGAGCATCTATTCTACATGTCGGGGAATTTCACTCACCCAGCCGACTTCGAGGCGCTCGCGGAGCGGTTGAAGCAATTAGAACCTGGTCCCTCGGACCGCATGTTTTATCTGGCTACTGCGCCCCGTTTTTTCCTGCCGATCGTACAAGAATTGGGTCGCTTAGGTCTGGTTGATGAAACAGAAGGTAAACGGCGCGTGGTGGTTGAAAAACCGATCGGTACTGACCTTGCTTCCGCCCATGCATTGAATGAAGGCCTCAGCCAGGTGCTCAAAGAGGAACAGATATTCCGCATTGACCATTATTTAGGCAAAGAATCGGTGCAGAATTTACTTGTTTTTCGCTTCGCCAATGCCATCTTCGAACCCATCTGGAACCGCAACTACATTGACCACGTGCAGATCACCGTGGCAGAAGATGTCGGCGTCGGTCACCGGGCAGGGTATTACGACAATGTAGGGGTTCTGCGGGATATGTTTCAGAACCACCTTCTGCAGCTGGTCTCCCTGGTGGCGATGGAGCCTCCCGCCAATTTCGAAGCCAATTCTATCCGCAATGAAAAATTAAAAGTATTGCGCTCTATTCGGCCGATTACAAAGGATGAGATTGCCACAGAGACCATTCGGGGGCAGTACCGGGGTTATTGTGAATCTCCAGGTGTCGCTGACCGATCCCAAACTGAGACCTTTGCCGCACTGCGCCTGCACATTGATAACTGGCGCTGGCAAGATGTGCCCTTCTACCTGCGTTCGGGCAAGAAGTTGGCGGAAAAATGCACCGAGATCGCCATCCAATTTAATCGCCCGCCAATCCAGATGTTCCCCCTGCCCCAAGATTTCGAGATGGCGGCCAATGTACTGGGGATGTGCATCCAACCGGACGAAGGCATACACCTGAAATTCGAGGCTAAAGTCCCAGATATGGCGGCGGAGACCCGCTCTGTGGACATGGAATTTCATTACCGGGATTCTTTTGGTGAGACTTCTATACCCGAAGCGTACGAAAGGCTGTGTTTAGACGCCTTACAGGGTGATGCAACTTTGTTCACCCGGGCTGGGGCAGCTGAACTCAGCTGGAAATTCATCGATCCGATCCTCGAGGCCTGGAATTCACCAGATGGACCACCTTTGATGAGCTACGAACTGGGCAGCTGGGGTCCAGATGAGGCGCATGAATTTCTCAACAGTGATGGCAGGTGGTGGATCCGCACCTGCGGAGATCACGCTACGCCAATTATAGATGCGCTGAAAAAGTAATATCTAGCTGCCACAACGCATCTTTAACCTACGAAAATACTGGTAGTGGTTTATTGGTCACGTAGATGCGTCCCTTATGGCAGATACTAATCTCCTTCAAAGACAGAAACCAACCAGAATCGCTGGACTGCGATGAGTGCTTTCATTTCATGGAGCACCTGGCAAATGAAGCGATCGCAGGAGCAGACAAGGATGCCCTGCAATCCGCGATTAAGGATCACCTGATGCGATGTCCCGATTGCCAGGAACACCACCAGCAGAAATTGGAACTGATGGAAGGTGAGATTACTGCCCAAAGAGACAACAAATAAAAGT
>CALBUI010000260.1 GCA_937968125.1 uncultured Anaerolineales bacterium
ATGGGACGGCCTTGAGTATAGGTCAGTGCCAGGCCGCGGGCAACCGTCATCATACCCAGGGTAGCCACGAATGGGGGAACCTTGATCCGAGAGATCAGCAAACCACTCGCCATACCAAGTATGCCGCCTAGGGTGAGTCCACTCAGTACAGTGGGAACAATGGGGATTCCCCGCTGTAGTAAATCCGCAGTGACGACCGTTGAAAGGGCTAAAACTGCACCCACTGAAAGATCGATCCCGGCTGTCAGAATCACGTAGGTCATCCCAATCGCGATGATCAGATTGATCGTGGATTGGCGTAAAACATTTGTCAGGTTGCCCACAGTGAGAAAACGGTCTGAGAGGAAGCTCAGCGCGATACATAATAGCAAAAATGAAATAACCAAGCCGTAACGTTGCAGAAATTCGCGCGGGCGTGACCTACTCACCGTATTCTTCTCCCTTTCCTAAAAACACTAACCATTAGAAAACTACCCCCGAAACCAGGATGATATTGGCATAAGGGGTGAACTCACCGGTCCGCACAACTGCCCGGGCACTGGCAGTTTGCCCTTTAAACTCATTGTGAGGGATGGTTTTGAGGGGAATATCTGCCAACAATTTCTTCACCTGTTCATATAGATCCGGGCTTACAGCGATCATTTCTTCGGCAATTAGCGCACTTTCAACCTGGACCTCCTCCAAGATAACCTTTAATGTCTCGAGAAAAGTCGGGACACCTTGAGTGAGGGCCAGGTCTATTCTTTGAGTCTCTATCGGAATCGGTAAGCCGGCATCCCCAATGACAAGTTGATCCATATGACCCAACCCAGCAATGACTTCTGATAGGGGTTGGTTGAGCGTACCCACCTTTTTCATGTATCTCTCCCAATGATGGACTCGGGCTTCTCACCGTCGATTAGCTGCAGGACTTCACTTCTTGAAGGTAAGGAAGTTTGGGCACCGAATCTCATAGCTGCCAGCGCGCCAGCTGCATTTCCCATGCGCACTGCTTCTTGAAGAGAACCTCCTTCTCCGATTGTCACTGCCAGCCCACCAAGGAACGCATCCCCGGCAGCAGTGGTATCAACTGGCTTAATTTTAAACGCTGCGATACTTTCCAAATCATTCGAGGAACTCGCAAGCAAGGAGCCTCGCCTTCCCAAGGTGATCACTAATGAATTGACGCCTGTACGCAATAATAGCCTGGCAGCATTTGCATATTCAGCTTGACTGCTAATTTCTATCCCGGTTAATAACTCCGTTTCACTTTCGTTTGGCACCAGGACATCTACTAATTGGAGCAGCTCTGATGGCAATTTGCGGGCAGGAGCCGGATTGAGAATCACGCTCACACCATTTGCTCTCGCGATTTGCGCTGCTCGGGTGACTACACGCAGCGGCACCTCGAGCTGCAGCAGCAGGACATCTGAGGAAGAGATTGCCTGTTCAGCAGCTGCTACATCCGTTTCGGTGACCTGCATGTTCGCACCGGATGCAACCACGATCACATTTTCACCGGCATCATCAACCACAATTAATGCGACGCCAGTTGGTGAATTGGAATCACGTCGAACGAATCCAGTGTCCACACCAGATGACTTTAAATTATCCAGAAGGGCATCTGCAAAGGTATCCTCACCAACCCGGCCAACCATGTTTACCTGCCCTCCCAAACGAGCTGCAGCAACAGCCTGATTGGCTCCTTTGCCGCCTGGGATGGTCTGAAAATCACTGCCGATGATCGTCTCACCCGGCTGGGGAATATGCGGGGAGCGGATGACCAGGTCCATGTTCAGGCTGCCGACAATAGTTATTCGAGCAGTCATGCTATTTCACCTTCATGAATAGGCAAGGAGGAGGTCGAACCGCGAATCACCAGGTTAATTTCCAATATTTCCTGGCGAGGTCCTAATTCTTGATCTGCAATGCGCTCCATGAGAAGTTCTGCTGCCTTGGTACCCATTTCATGCTTAGATTGGTGGATAGTCGTGAGAGGTGGATTGGTATATGCTGCCAGTCGGATATCGTCAAATCCGACAATCGAGAGCTGCTCTGGTATTGTCAAGTTGTTTTCATGGGCAAATCGATATGCACCAATCGCCATCAAATCGTTGCAGGCGAAGATCGCGGTTGGAGATGGCAACAGGTTATAGAGCGCCTTTGCTCCTTCATACCCGCTCTGGTATTGGAAATCCCCCTCCACAATCCAACTAGAATCTGAGTGTAGGTTGGCGGCTTCCAGTGCCTGAAAGTAACCGTCAACTCGATCACTGCTCAATCGGACTCCTTCTGGTCCTGCTATGCAGCCAATAACTTGATGATTGAGTTCAATCAAATGCGTGGTTGCCATCCAGCCACCACGCTGATTGTCAGCCAATACATTATCAACTTGAACATCAGGCACCCGACGATCAACCAGGACCAAGGGGATACCACGGGCCTGCAGCGCATTGATGTTTTCAGCGCTGAGACCAGCCGCAACAAAAATAATGCCATCGACTTGTTTTTCAACCAACACATTGATATAGTGGTGCTCTTTATCCAGGTCGTTATCCGAGTTGCACAGGATCACACTATATCCCTGGTCGAAACTCGTATCTTCGATTCCACGGACAACTTCGGAAAAATAAGGATTCGTGCTGTCTGGCAGGATAATGCCAATGGTATGCGTCACCCCCTGGCGCAAGCTGCGCGCCAGCACATTCGGCTGGTAACCAAGCGCCTGCATGGCTTCCTCGACCCGCTCGCGAGTTTGCGGATTGACCGGGCGGGAATTGTTGATCACATGAGAGACTGTGGTGACAGAGACGCCTGCTCGTTCTGCCACTTCACGCATGGTGACGATAGGACACCTTCTCTGCAAACGATTGCGCAAACGATTGCGCTGTCCATAGAATACCAATTTTTCAACCCATTGTCAAGTATTTGTGACTAAAATAACAATCAAAATTATTTGGCGAGCACATCGCTAAAATAATGTAAGATTATTGAACCAGTGAACGTCAATGATTCAGCAATATAACCCTACTATGCTGGCAAAATTTACGCTGGTCAGCTGCGACCAGTTTTCTTGATAAACAGGAGAGACTTATGAGTGAATTGAGCAATTTCCGTGTATCAAAAGATGAGTTTTTAGCAAAGGATCACCACAGCCCGCTTACCCACGAACAAAGACATGGCTTTTCTGGTCTTGATTATTTTGACGAGAATCCGGATTTACGCCTGGAATTAGAGATTGAAGAATTCCCGGAGAAAGAGGTAATTCAAATGCAGACCTCAACCGGAGATTTGCAAAGTCATACTCGCTTTGGGAAGATACTTTTTTCAGTCTCCGGTCAAGAGGTTGAACTGACCCTGTATAAAGATCCCCACGGTTATTTCCTGCCTTTCGTCGATTCGAATGCAGGTAAAGAGACATACGGTGCCGGGCGTTATCTGGAGCCGCTTGAACTTCCAAACGGAAAAGTATTGGTGGATTTTAATTTCGCCTACAACCCTTACTGTGCATATAATGACTTGTATTCTTGCCCGCTCACCCCATGGGAAAACCGTTTGAAAGTGCCTATTGAAGCTGGAGAAAAATTACCCACCGGAGAATGGGCAAAATTAGAAGCGTTCCATGTTGATTAAGCTATTTCCCAGTTAGTGCATCACAAAATCTAGTTGATCTACGTGGAAGAAAACTTGCCAGGGACACTTCTGGCAAGTTTTTTTTATTTTGGTCCAGCTAAATGATCTTTCCTTTTTGAAATGACTGCAAAACCGGAGGATTTGTAAAATCATTCCAAAACCATAACCAC
>CALBUI010000261.1 GCA_937968125.1 uncultured Anaerolineales bacterium
AATCATCATCACGAACGGTAATCAACAACCCTTCGCGGATACCCTTGATTTGCACCTTGACGCGGTCATCCATAATTTATTCAGGCTGAGGTCAGATCAGGCGAATTCAATGATAATCCGAACCCAAATTATGATTGATTATAGCATGAACTACTAGGGATTTTGAGCAGCGGAATCACCCGCTTTTATCTCGAAATAGGCTTCTAAAAGCTGGCGAACTATGGGGCCCGCCACTGAAGCACCTTCACCACCGTTATAAACAAAGGCAACCACTGCAATTTCTGGGTCCTCATAAGGCGCGTAAGCAGTGGTCCAGGCATGAGTAGGCCAATTACCAGGGATGCACAGGTTTTTCTCATTGGCATATTTATCACAATACTCCGCCGTCCCGGTTTTTCCAGCGACAGAGATGTTGACGTTTTCGAAGCGATCGGTGAGTGTGCCGTCAAGTACCGCCTGGCGCATCCCCTCTTGAACCTTTTCTATCACCCAGGGTTCGACTGATTTCTTCTCACCCGTGAGTTTGCTCTCACAACCGCCTGGGCTGCTAGGTTCTTCAAATACGTCCAGTACAGGCTCACTGGTGATATCCCAGACTGGATCAGGCAAAAAGGATTTGATTACATTGCCGTCGCTGTCCAGAATCTCCCGCAGGATAGTCGGGCGCATTAATACGCCATCGTTAGCGATCGTTGCGGCTGATAACAGGACCTGGATTGGTGTTGCGATGATAAACCCCTGACCCACACTGGCGAGATAGGTGTCGCCGCTAGACCAGTTTTCTCCCTGGTTGATCCGCTTCCAGGTCGGATCGGGGATGAGACCATCTTCGACTAACGGTAATTCGATTCCAGGTGAATTGCCGTAACCGAGCGCCCTCGCATAAGTGCCTAAGCGGCAGATACCCAGCCCATCGGGAATTTCATCCTCGTATCCGCCGCCGAGCTTATAGAAGTAGACGTTGCTTGAATTTGCCAAACCATCGACAAAGGCGATTTCGCCAAAGCCAGCATCGTTCCAATCGACGAACTCTCGCGGCCGAGGGTTGATCACATTTGCAGAGAATTTCTCCTCAATTACGATCAGGGGTGGTGCATCGATGATCTGGTCCGGGGCGACTACCCCTTCATTGAGAGCACCTACCGCGGTGACCAATTTAAATACCGATCCAGCATTAAGCTCATCTCCGACGGCGTGATTGAGCATTGGGTTGCGTTCGTCTTCAGAAAGCTGCTCGAAATAGTATTGTGGAATTTGCCTTGCCATGCGGTTGTTTTCATAGCTTGGATAGGAGACCATGGCCATGATTTCACCCGTCTTGGGATTCAAGGCGATGACCACGCCGCTGTTCATGCGCATTTCACCGTAATACGCGTTCCATTCATCAAGCTCGCGCACCAAAATCGATTCAGCCGCGTTCTGTAAGCGTGAGTCGATCGTCAGGCGAAGGTTTAACCCTGGCGATGGGTCAACCGGCGGGACGACATCACGTTTGATCTGGCCACCGACGTCAACTTCTACCAATCTGCGGCCGTTCCGCCCGCTCAAGATACTCTGGAAATAACGTTCCACTCCCGCATAGCCGACTTTGTCGCGATTGGGGACAAAGTTGCGCTCAAGATAATAGGCTTCTTCTGCCGCGGAGATCGGACCGAGAAAGCCGATAATACCCGCGGTGAGTGAACCTGTCGGGTAATCCCTGACCGATTCGATCTCAATGCTCACCCCAGGCAGGTCGACCGCCTCCTCGTTAATAATCATGGCAGTGGTGCGGTCGATATTGCATTTAATCCGCACAGGTGTAAATGGAGCGGTGGTCTCTCCGTACTCTACAATTTGGGTAATTCCATGTTCGGAACGGCAGGGTACAAAGGGATTCTCGTCGGTTACCTCATTTAGATTTATCGGCACATTGACCATCTGGCTGACCTGCCGGTATATCTCCTGGGTGGCACCTAAATCGTCCGGGAGATCTGCGGGTGTGATGACAACGTTATATGAAGGGATGTTGCGGGCTAAGATGTAATCATTGCGGTCGAAAATTATCCCCCTTTGGGTTGAGATGTTAATTTCGCTGATCCGATTTTCTTCAGCTTGTAAAAGCCACTCAGGTCTTTCAAGAATCTGTAAGGAGAACAGACGACCTGTGAAGATTAGGAATACGGCAATGATGGCGATTCCAAAAACAAGAATTCGCCAGCCCTGGAGCTGATTGGTGAGTTTCGCGTTGCCGTTCATTGATTACTTACTATTATTTAAACTAGTTATACCAGTATTTGTTTCACCAGGAAAAAAGATCCAGAATTGACGAATTTCTCTTTAGATCTCGATTGCTTCCGGATACAGCCAGTTGGCCAGGTCACCGATCAAGGCATAAACCGGTACTGCCAGCAGTAAATTAAGCAGGGCACTGGGTAAGGTGATCAAGTAAAAGGCTTCGATCAACGGTATTTGAGTGCCGCTGATTAATAATGCCGCAACAGTTATAGCTTGAACTAAAAGTGTCGCAAGTAATGTTGCGGATATCATCGCTAATAATGGTCTCTGCCAGAATATTCGCCGCATATAAATCGACATACCTGTGACTACCACATAGGCAGGGATGACGGCGTAGGCGGGGACGGCTGTCGCCAGGCTGACCAACAAACCCGCGATTATGCCCCAATGCCATGCAGTAGTTACTCGCTCCTGGACTGCCCAGGCGACCACAATCAGCAATACCAGGTCAATCGTTCCATAAAGCAGGTGGACCTGGCTGAAGATAGCCGATTGGACGATCACCATCAGACCGAGAATTGGGATGGCCAGGAGGATTGCCATTCTACACCATCAGGAAATTGCGAAAAGTGGCGTTCACCGGATATTAATAATCCTGCTCGATAAGATCAGGGAGGCGCGGCTGTGGGGATGAGCGGGCCAATGTTCACTGGGCGGAAGTTTACAATCACGAGCACAATTTCAAGCTGGGAAAAATCCACCACAGGTTCGATGTTCGCAGTTTGAAACAGTTCAACTGGTCGCTGGCGTACGCCGCTGACCTGCCCGATCAACATGTCTGGTGGGAAATTGCCGCCCAAACCAGAGGTCAGTACCAGATCACCAGTTTGAATCGCGGCATCCTGGGGAATGCTTTCAACGGTGATATCGCCAGTGATCGAACCAGCCAGCGAACCCTCCGCTCCCGAAGGCTGGATGCGGACATTGATGGCTGTTCCGGGATCGGTGATCAACTGAACCCGGGCGCCATCGGCAGTAACCGCAGCTACCCTGCCAACCAGACCCTGGGAGGAGACAACCGGCATTCCGCGCCGCAATCCATCGTCTGACCCGCGGTTGATGATAATGTAATGCAAAAATGGGCTGACATCCCGTCCGATGACAGCCGCGGTGATGTACTCGTTTTCGGCATGCGTCCGGGCGAAGTCAAGCAGCGCAGAAAGTACTTCCAGCTCAGAATTCTGCTGTTGGAGTTCGATAATTTGAGACTGCAAACGGGCGATCTCTGCTTCGTATTGATCGTTGAGTTGAGATAACCGGGCGACATCCCGGGGGGCGGTCATGAAATCACGGATGGCGAGGAAGCGGCTTGCTAACCAGGTTTGGGTAGAGATGAATGGGGAAAAGGCAACTCGCGAAATCGGAGTCAGGTACCCCCCTAAAGCCAGCAGGAGGATACCAATAACGAGGATCGCCAGGACGATGGTTTGAAAAGAACGAGGTAAATTCATGCAACTTCCAGGTTAGACGTGGCGAGTACTGCCTCGCTCTAACCCTACCAAGAACTGGGCTAATTGATCGTAATCTTCTAATATCATGCTCGCCCCGCGCACAACACACGTCATTGGATCTTCGGCTACCCAAACCCTGACATGGAGTTCATCGGTGAGGCGTCGATCAAGACCCCTGAGCAGCGCCCCACCTCCAGCCAAAGTGACCCCAGATTCCATCAGATCGGAGACAATCTCCGGTGGGCATTCATCCAAAGCATCTTTAATGGTATCGACTATAGTCAAGACTGAGCCTGAAATGGCTTCCCTAATTTCGACCGAGGAAACTTCGACCGCCTCCGGTAATCCTGTGACGAGATTCCGTCCACGCAAAGTGAGGGTCAACTCTTCAGGCAGGTGGTAGGCGGAACCAATATTAATTTTCGATTGTTCAGCCATCCGCTCACCGATCAGCAGGTTGTACTTATTGCGCATGTACTGGACGATATCTTCGTCCATCTCATCGCCAGCTACCCGTAAGGATCGGGAGATGACGATCCCACCCATGGATAAGGTGGCCACTTCCGTCGTACCACCACCGATATCGACGATCATGCTGCCCCGAATTTCCGATACTGGTAGGCCAGCCCCTAAGGCTGCGGCGACGGGTTCTTCAATTAATCCAACTTCCCGGGCGCCAGCAGACATCGCAGCGTCATAAACGGCTCGTTTCTCAACTTCGGTTACGCCTGAGGGGATGCCAACCACGACTCGCGGACGGGGGACAGGCACGATGCTCTGCTGGTGCGCTTTACCTATGAAGTACTCCAGCATGGCTTCGGTAATCTCAAATTCAGAGATCACGCCATCTCGCAAAGGCCTGACGGCGATAATGTTCGCCGGGGTCCGTCCGACCATCTCTTTGGCTTCTGCACCGATTGCCTTGGGCTCTCGCGTGCGCTTATCGATCGCAACCCAGGAAGGCTCGCGGATAACGATGCCCTTGCCGCGCACGCTGACCAGGGTGTTGGCAGTGCCTAAGTCTATGCCAATGTCGAGTGAAAAAAACCCCAGTAGCCAGTTAAGTGGGTTGAAAGCCAAATTGGGGCTCCTTTGCGAATGGATTTGAAGGTGTCTTAATAATCCCGTGGAATTAGCTGTCTCCTCACACACCTGCAAATTCAGCGCGATTATACCATCTAACAGTTAGTACCTTTGGCCCAGGCAAAATCGCGGATTTTCTAATCTAAGAGGAGATTTTAACTCCTTTTTTCACTTGGAATCAATGTATAATTGATTTCCGGTAAAAAAATAGCTTGTGGAGGTGGATTTATAAGCATAAATATTACTAATATATAACCGAGGGAAGACCAGCGCAAGGACTCAACCTGCAGGAATTGGAAAGAAATGCATATCCCTGGCTACAATATTGAGCTGGATGTCAAACCAACAGATTGAGTTGACGAGGAAGAGGGTTCCCGGCCGCGAGGTCGGGTTAATCCTGGAGATGGCTGAAAAATCCAGGAGAAAATCGAGAGATCAGCGGAAGCCCTCTGGGCAAGTCACTGCCCAAAATCATTCCCTCCAAAAGGACCCAAGAACAAGGCCGGATAGGTGACTAACCGGACAAAACCTCTGGGAGTGACAGAACACAAACAAACTCAATGTTCCCGGGGATAGTTATTCATTTTCCCGAGAAACGAATCGAAAGTTATTGGAGGGTATCCCATGTGTGGAATAGTTGGTTATATCGGACCCCAGGATGCAACGCCGATCATCCTGAACGGATTGAGGCGTTTGGAATACCGTGGGTACGATTCTGCTGGAATCGCAGTAATCGAGGACGATGAAATTGAGGTGCGGAGGGATGCAGGTAAGCTGGATCGCCTGGCTGAACTGGTAAATGAAGTCCCTCTTCACGGCCAGATCGGCATTGGACATACCCGCTGGGCGACTCACGGAGAACCGAGTGCCAGAAATGCCCACCCACATTTAGGCACCAGTGGCAAAGTTGTCCTGGCGCACAATGGAATTGTCGAAAACTATAAAGACCTGCGTGAAGAACTGAGCGCCGAAGGTGTGGAATTTAAATCCGAAACGGATACCGAAGTAATCGTGCAGCTGGTCGATCGCTACCTTTCATTGGAGATGAGCTTCGAGGAAGCAGCCCAACGGGCGATTTCTCACCTGCAAGGGGCTCACGGCATCGTCCTGTTATCCACCAAAGAGGCTGACAAAATCGTGGCGGCCAGGATCGGCAACGCAGGCGGCGTCGTGGTGGGTAGAGGCGAGGGAGAAATGTTCGTTGCTTCGGACATGCCGGCGATCTTGGAACATACCCGCCAGATGGTTTTTCTGGAATCAGGACAGATGGCGGTGGTCAGACGGGATGGGGTTGAAGTGAGCGATCTGAAGGGAGAGCCAACTGAATTTGAAGAGCACACCGTCGCCTGGGACCCAGTGGCTGCAGAGAAGGGCGAGTACCGCCACTTCATGCACAAAGAAATCCATGAACAGGTGCGTTCATTGACCGACACGATTGGGGGCAGAGTTGATTTTGACTCTGGACGGGTCCACCTGGAGCAGCTTAATTTGAGCCCGGAACAAGCCAAGAAGATCAATAAGATGTTCATAACAGCTTGCGGCACGGCCTCGCATGCCGGTATGGTTGGCAAGGCGCTCATTGAGCGGATCGCGCGCATACCGGTCGAGATGGACATCGCCTCTGAATTCCGCTACCGGGATCCAATTCTGGATGAGAACACTGCTGTATTGGCAATAAGCCAATCTGGGGAAACTGCAGACACATTAGCCGCGATGGAAGAAGCCAGGCAGAAGGATGCCATCCTTTGGTCGATCGTCAATGTGATCGGATCGCAGGCGATGCGTATCTCGGACGGCTATATTTCGATGCAGACTGGTCCGGAGATTGGAGTCGCCTCCACGAAGGCTTACACCGCGCCCCTGGTGGATGTTTACATGTTGGCTGTGCTCCTGGCTGACCTTCGGGGTGACCTGGATGAGAAAAGAAGATGTGAGCTGGTTTCCGATCTGAGGCTGGTGCCTGACCTGGCGTCACGCTGCCTGGATCGGGAGGATGAGGTGGAAGAGGTGGCCTGGGCGCTGAAAGATTTCTCGCACTGCTTATACCTGGGTCGCGGGATCAATATGCCAACCGCGTATGAAGGTGCCCTCAAACTGAAGGAAATCTCGTACATTCATGCGGAAGGCTACCCGGCCGGAGAGATGAAACACGGACCGATTGCCTTGATCGATGAGGACATGCCGGTGGTGGTCATCGCACCTCGCGATCCCTGGTACGACAAGATGTTCAGCCAGATCGAGCAAGCCAAAGCCCGCGGCGGAATAGTTGTGGCTGTGGCAACAGAGGGGGATGAGGTTATCCCGACGGTTGCCGACCATGTCTTGTGGGTTCCTCACACACCCTGGATGCTGAGCCCAGTTACAACAGTGATCCCACTGCAAATCCTGGCCTACCATATCGCTGCCCTGCGTGGTTTGGATGTAGATCAACCCCGCAATTTAGCAAAATCGGTCACAGTAGAATAAGATTCTCCCTCACCTCCCAGAGCAAGTCCGGGACTGGCTCCTGATCCCCTCTCCCACTCGTGGGAGAGGGGCTGTGGGTGAGGGATTTATTATGAAAGCCCTGTTCTCTCGTTCCAATGTCCTGATCCCGTATCTTTGATGCGGGGCTCTGCGTTGGAACGTTTCTATGAGAGCCTTCCTGCCAGTTCATTCAAGATGAAAAGCGTGTTAGAAAACAAAAGGGGTTGCATTTATTCTTCAAATGAGCTTATAATCATTTGCTGAATATATGTAATCCTGGAGACGGGTTGCAGGGAGAAGTTTTTTGAAGAAACGATTTTTATTGGCTCTGGTGGTCACGCTTGTCATCGGGGCGGTATTCTTCTGGCTGGTCGATTTGGACCAGGTCATCACACTGCTGCGCGAGGCTGATTGGCAGCTGTTGGCAGCTGGGATGGGCGCATTATTGGTTGCTTATATACTGCTGGCTGTGCGTTGGCGGTATCTATTGGCCAACCGACCTGGCTTTTTCCCTTCTTTTCATTCAGTAAATATCTCAAACCTGGTAAATAGCTTAACCCCCATTCCTGAGATAGCTGTGCGGGTGTTGATCACCGGTCGAGGTGCAGATATGTCCATCTCTGGAGCGACTTCTGGAATGCTCGTCGAGCGCTCACTGGAGCAGGTGATGCGGGTGCTGGCATTCCTGTTGGCGTTGTTGACAGGGTATGTGATCTCTTTCAAGACCGGTTCGATATTGGTCAATGCTGGTTTGATCCTGGTTTTCCTTGGATTGATGGTTTGGATGATTCGCAATGCAGAGATTATCGTGGAAAAAATCCAAATCCTGCTGCACAGATTTCCAAGGTTGGATCAAAGGCAGGTCGAGAAAGCCCTCACAGATCTGACCACCGGCCTGAAGATGGCAGGCGGTCCCCGGCAATTGACATTCGGCTGGTTGATGTCTTTTGCTATCTGGGGCGCATTCTTTGTCTTCGCTTATCTGGTTTTGTTGGGTCTGAATATCCATCTACCTGTTGAACAGATGGCCGCCATTGCCTTGCTCACCCTGGCTGTTGCGCCACCCTCTGCCCCGGGTACACCCGGTTTATACCAGGCGACGATAGTCGGTGCCTTGTCCTTGGTTGCAGGGTTAAATCCGGCGCTGATGACCGCTTACGCGATCATGATCCATGTCTTGCAGGTCATACCACTATTTTTTCTTGGGATTTGGGGTGCCTTTGGTACAGATATCTCATTACGAACTGTGTACCAACAGAAGACCGTCCCGGTGGAAGCGGAAGATCGTTAGTAAATCCAATTCTGGTTCAACTAATTTGGAGCTTTGTGAGCGAAATACATTCTCACAAAGCTTTTTTTATTTGTATTTGAGATAGAATTACCTGGGGTAGATGACTTTTCCAACCACATGGAGGGCAAGCACAATGGACCTTGGTATTAATAATAATCTCTGGATTTTCTATGTTCTTGCCTATGCGATTGCGTTTCCTTTGCGTACGTGGGCAAACGCGAAACGCGGCGAGCCGATCGAAGATCCAGAATTATTATCCGAACGGAAAATTGTCCTGGTCGCCGCCTTGACCTGGATCCTGAGTGGATTTGTGATCAGCCTGTTTGTTCCGCTCAGTCTCGGTTCATTATTCTATGTTGGTGTTTTATTTTATCTTCTGGGGATTATCATCGCTGGCGGTGCGTTATATTCCCTGGCAAATAATCGTGGACTGGTGACAAGTGGGTTTTACCGGTATTCAAGGAATCCGAATTATGTGGGCTGGACATCGGTCATTTTCGGAATGAGCCTGATGGGTTGGTCGACTTCGTTACCGAGTATCCTTTTTCTGATTTACTTCTTCGTGACGATCCCCTATTTTCACTGGACTGTTTTAGTAGAAGAAGATTATCTGGTGAATAAGCATGGCGAATCATACCGAGAATTTCTGGATCTTACTCCCAGATATTTTGGATTTCCAAGAGTGAGCCCATAAGCTGACAATCAAAATTGAGGTAAAAAGTTTAAATTGCCGCCTCACAACAATGCTGAAATGAATGAAACTGTAATCTTTCGGAATCTCGATTTGGCGAAAATGTTAATCGCTCGATTGGAGCGAATGTCGGCCGATTCGTATTGGGCCCGTCAGGCGAGTGGGGTGCGTGGATCGCTGTTGAAGCTGGATGAGAACGGTGAACTTGAGACAGAGCAGGGATTGAAATTGATTGAGCAGGGTTTTGATTTTTTGGAGAAAGCCGCCCGGGAGAAATAATCAAACTGCTTGGCAACACGATGGGGGAGATTTGTAATAGTGATTATAAATTGAAACAAATTATCATTCTGGTCTGAATGAACCCACTAGGAACAAACAGAAACCGTCATCTAAATGAGCGTTGGATTCAACCAACGTTACCGGTTCGGCGGATAGTTGTGCAATCTGTTTGGCGTCTAATCGGCAAAGTTCGGGATGCTTGATACGCAGCTTGGCAAAGGGGCAGCGCTCAAAAATAATCCGTGGCGCATCCGAATGTGCTTCCCAACGCGACTGGTAGCCCAGATCGTTCAAATGGTTTATCACTTTTACCAATCGTTGGGAAAGCGGTCCTTTTGTTTTTTCACTTGGGACAAGGCGACTGGCCACCTGTTCCAGATACGTGGATTGTTGGTTCGGGGAAAGAGAATGCAGAGCAGTGTTTAATAGCGCACTGCTGAGCAAGTCGAAATTGTCTTTATGAACGCTGGCTGAGAGGCTGAACCGCCGTGCCGGACGGCCTCTGCGACCAGTTTTCTGCTGGCCTGAACTGGTGACCAAACCCTCCGCGACCATGTTGGAAAGGTGATGGCGGATATCTGCCTGGGTTAGCTGCAAGGCCCGGCTGAGCTCGGCTGCGGTAATTCCCGGCCGGTTATCGAGTATTTCCAGTATGCGTTGGCGGGTTGATTTCACATATGCATTATACTAAAGAACACGATTAACGCAAATTATATTTTGCGTTAATCGAAGTTTGACAGGCATAATTAATCCGTTATAATTAGCCATTGTGACCACCGGAGAAATTACATTGACCTGGGATGATTCATATGCCATCGCGCAGGAATTGGCAAAAGCAAAACCAGGGATAAATCTCGAAGAAGTCTCGCTATTGATGATTTACAACTGGACGATGGAATTACCAGGTTTTTCAGATGATCCAGAGCTGGCGAACGATGCCATCCTGGAGGCAATATTTCAAGAATGGTATGAGGAGGTAGCTCAAAAATGACGGATGAATTAAATTCTCCTGGATACGATATCCCTCCTGAGATGGATGGTCAGGTAGCCATTACGACCCTGGATAAGGTCTACAACTGGAGCCGCCGCAATTCGATTTGGCCGATGATGTTTGGATTGGCTTGCTGCGGGATCGAGATGATCTGCGCCGCGACCAGTCGCTTTGACTTTTCCCGGTTTGGGATGGAGGTGATGCGGCCGAGTCCGCGCCAGAGCGACCTGATGATCGTATCTGGCACTGTGACCAAGAAAATGATCCCCCAGATCGTACGTTTGTATAACCAGATGCCTGAGCCAAAGTACGTCTTGGCGATGGGCGCTTGTGCATCAGGAGGGGGACCGTTTAAAGAAGGTTACTCCGTGGTGGATGGGGTGGACAAGTTCATTCCGGTGGATGTCTACGTGCCTGGGTGCCCACCAACTCCGCAAGCATTGCTCCATGGCTTGATCACATTGCAGAAGAAGATCGACATGCAATCCATAAAAAATGTACGTTGGTACAGCAAAGATCCGGTTGAAGCGATACCCATACCAGTCTTGGGACCAGATTTGATGGATCCCCGCGAGTTTGAGTTGATAAAAGAATACAGCGCCGAAAAACAGGTCGAAGAGGGTGAACTCCCTGTTGTGGATGAAGCCTAAATTTGGAGTCAAGAGATGAGCGAAGAAGTTCTTGTTGAACAAAAATCTGAATTAGAAGAGCGATTCCCAGACATCAGCCGTGATGAGCGCAAGGGATATGCAGGATTCATCGTACCACCGGAAAAAATTGTTGAGTTCGCTACCGGATTACGAGATGAGTTTGGCTATGATTTCCTATCTTCCGTCACTGGAGTGGATTACCTGCCTGAAGACCAGATGGAAGTGGTCTACCATGCCTATAAGACCACCGGTGGTCCGGAATTAGTCTACAAAGTGCAGGTTCCCCGTGATAATCCGGTGGTTCCTTCTCTAACACCATTCTTTCCAGGGGCCGATCTTCAGGAGAGAGAGGCCTGGGATTTGGTCGGTATTCGATTTGAAGGACATCCAAACTTGAAACGAGTGTTGACTTGGGAAGGATTCGAAGGCCACCCGCTGCAAAAAGATTGGCAGGAACCATTTTACGAAGAGGATGGCAAACCTTTCAAAAGCCGCTGGCCAGGGGGTGATGTAATTCGCAGTGAAGACAATAATCCCTTCAACAAGAACGTGGACTATCCGGAAGGCTTCGATCCAGCACTGTGGGAGCCGGTGGGAGAATCTGCGGTCTACGCCGGAGTAGGCAGGCTCGATCATGCAGTGAGTGAGACTGCTTTGAGCACAGACCAGATCGTAGTTAATCTGGGTCCGCAGCATCCATCGACGCATGGTGTGTTCCGCATGGTGGTTCGCTTAGAAGGTGAGACGGTGGTCGATCTCGAACCGGTCATGGGTTATCTGCACCGCAACCATGAAAAAATCGGGGAGCGCAACACCTTCTTGATGAACATCCCCTTTACCGATCGCCTGGATTATTTCAACTCGATGAGCAATAATTTCGGATATGTCCTGGCAGTTGAGAAACTTATGGGCACCAAGCCCCCAGAACGGGCGGAATACCTGCGGGTGATGATGGCTGAATTAACCCGCATCGTCAACCATCTGGCCGCCATTGGTTTTTTGTTGAATGACCTGGGTGCGTTTTTCACCCCGTTACTTTACGCATTTGAAGAGCGCGAGCTGATCCTGGATATTTTTGAAGCAGTAAGCGGCTCCCGGATGATGTGCAATTATTATCGCTTTGCTGGCATGGCAAGAGACCTGCCTGAGGGTGTTTTTGAACAGGTAAAAAGCTTTGTCCTGGACAGATTACCGAGAAAAATCGACGATCTGGATACTTTCCTGACCAATAACGAAATCATCCGCGCCCGAACGATTGGAATTGGTGTACTGACTGCTGAACAAGCGATCACTCATTCAGCGGTTGGACCGGTCCTTAGGGCATCTGGTGTACCATACGATATCCGCCGGGCAGATCCTTATGGGATCTATGACCGCTTTGAATTCGATGTGGCTGTTCGTTATCATGGCGATATTTATGATCGCTACCTGATCCGGTTGGACGAAATCCGCCAGAGCATCCGCATATTGGAACAAGTAATCCGGGATATGCCTGAAGGTCCGATCCAGGAAGGGAAGCCCCAATACCAGGTACGAGTGCCACCTGGTGAGGCATATGGACGAGTCGAAGGACCCAAAGGAGAATTAGGATTTTACGTCGTCTCCAATGGTAAGCCGAATCCCTGGCGGTACCACGTCCGGGCACCATCTTTCATCAATCTGACCCCCTTGGGTGTGATGGGTAAGAATTATATGATTGCCGATGTGGTCACCATATTGGGTTCAATCGATATCGTATTAGGAGAGACGGATCGCTGATCTACCTTGTATCCAACAAATTTTCCATCGGCAAGGAAATAACCACGGAGTTTGATTATGGCTGATTTTTACGGCAAGGGTCTTCTGAAGGGTTTGGGAATCACTTTTAAGCACTTTGTGAATACCTATTTGGAGGACATTCGCTGGTTGTCGCGCGGTCAACGCCGTTATTACACCGAAGAAGGGCTTGAAAGCAGGAGAAGCACTGATGCGAAAGGCATTTTCACCGTACAGTACCCTGACGAGAAATTGCCAGTACCTGAGGAATTTCGTTTCATCCCGTTCTTGATTTATGAAGTCAATGAGGAAGGGGAACAGCAAGATCGTTGTACCTCGTGTGGAATTTGTGCCAAAGTCTGCCCTCCGCAGTGTATCTGGATTGAACGCACCAACGATCCTGACACCGGTAGACCAGTACCGGAACCGAAGGAGTTTTATATAGACGTTGATATCTGTATGAACTGCGGTCTTTGTGCAGAGTACTGCCCATTCGATGCGATCAAAATGGATCACGATTACGAGATATCGGTGTACAATCGGCTGGAGAAGAATATCTACGACAAAGAACGGCTATCGCGACCGGTAGAATATTATGCTTCGATCCGTCCGACAAATTACAACCGGGAGGAGGCCGCCCGAGCAGAAGCCGAGGCCAAGAAAGCTGCCCGAAAAGCTGCGCGAAAGAAACAGGATTAGAGCGAGAAAATTCAAAGACATATAGAAATATTTTGTAACGGTATTTTTAATGAGGAAATTTGTATGGTAAATCTCAATCCAGTAAGCGAAGAAGCGGTCTTGCAGGCATTAAGCCATGTCCAGGAACCCGAGCTCCACCAGGACCTGGTGAGTCTAAACATGATCCGTGATTTGAAAATTGATGAGCAAGAAGTCGGTTTTACTGTCATGCTTACCACACCTGCCTGCCCGCTGCGGGACCAAATTGAACGGGAGGCGCGTGAAGCGGTTGAAGCACTACCCGGCGTAAAATCCGTGGCGATCAAATTAGATGCCAATGTACCTACAGATGGCAGGCAGCGTGGTTTATTAAAATTGCCGATCCGCAACGCAATTGCAGTCGCGTCTGGGAAAGGGGGAGTTGGCAAGAGCACTTTAGCAGTAAATCTGGCGGTTGTGCTGGCAAAGTCCGGCGCCCGGGTGGGATTGCTCGATGCCGACATCTATGGACCGAACATCCCCACGATGATGGGAGTTGAACATTTGCCCCCCGCCGGAGAAGATAAACTTCTCCCAGCCGAAGCGCATGGCGTGAAATTGATGTCGATCGGTTTCATGGTAAAGGCGGACCAGCCGTTAATCTGGCGGGGACCAATGCTTCATTCTGCGATCCGCCAGTTCCTGAGCGATGTTGAATGGGGCGAGCTAGATTACCTGGTTGTCGATCTGCCACCAGGGACCGGAGATGCTGGGTTGAGCCTGGCTCAATCGATGCCGCTAAGCGGTGGCTTGATCGTGACCCTGCCCCAGCAGGTTTCATTAGATGATGCCCGGCGAGGACTCGAGATGTTTCGCCAGATGAATGTACCCATATTTGGCGTGGTTGAGAATATGAGCTACCTCGAGCTGCCCGATGGCACCCGGATGGATGTCTTCGGTGCTGGCGGTGGAGAAAAACTAGCCCTGGAGAGCGGCGTGCCCTTTATTGGTGCGATACCGATGGATCCGGCAGTGCGAGAGGGTGGTGATAGCGGGGTACCTGTGACGATCAGCAATCCTGACTCACCGGTTTCTGAGGCATTAACTGCCATCACTCTGGATGTTGCGGCAAAGGTCAGCGTGGCTGCTATGCAAAACAATGATTTTGTACCGATCACGATGGTTGGGTGATCATGAGTAAACCAAAACCAACGGTTGTTAGCCTTCGCTTCCAAAAGGTCGGCAAGGTCTACCACTTTGATGCCAGAAAGTTTAAGGATCTACGCGCAGGTGATTTTGCCGTGGTTGAAACCAGCCGGGGGAAACAACTGGGCGAGGTGGTGCAAATACTCGAAGATCCACCGATGCCCCCGCATGGGTCCTGGAAACCAATAAAACGAAAGGCTACCCCACGCGATCTCTTGCTGCGCCAGCTCTGGCAGCGCAAAAGTGTTGAAGCAATGATCAACTGCCGGGCGAAAGCGGCTGAAATGAATATCGAGGGAGTGAAGATCGTCTCGGCTGAATACACCATTGATGGTAAACGATTGTCCTTCTTGTACAGTACCGAGACAGAAGAGCGAATCGATCTGAAATTTCTCAAAAAAGCCATTCAGCGTACCTATCCAAGGTCTAGAGTCGAAATGCGGCAGATAGGACCGCGTGATGTGGCAAAGATCATCGGTGGTATGGGCGCCTGTGGAATGGAATCGCGCTGCTGTTCTATCTTTCTGACCGAGTTCAGCCCTATCTCGATCAAAATGGCAAAAGAGCAAGGCATCTCCTTAACGCCCTCCGAGATTACTGGAATGTGTGGCCGATTGCGTTGTTGTTTAATATACGAGTACCAGCAATATGTCGAAGCACGCAAGACATTACCAAAGCGGAATAAGCGCGTGATCACCCCCCAGGGGGAGGGGAAAGTAATCGATACTTATCCATTGAAGGATTCCGTGCTGGTTGATGTGGAAGGCATCGGTAGGGAGGAATTCGGCCGGTTGGACATCCAACCGTGGGATGAGTTCGAAGAATTACGCCGGAAATCTAAAGAGCCGTGTGACAAACACGAGAATGGTGAATGTGATTGTGGAAGAGGAGAGAATCGAAGCGCCTGACAATTGGGAATCTCCACAACACATTCTGGTTGTTTTAGCCCATCCGGATGATCCGGAGTTCTTTTGTGGAGGCACGATTGCCCGGTGGATCGGGGCTGGCCACCGGGTTTCTTACTGTCTCCTCACTTGTGGAGACAAGGGGACAGAAGACCGGGATTTAACCCCTGACGATCTATGTAAAATTCGACAAAATGAACAAAGGTCTGCAGCTGCTGTGCTTGGTGTAGACAATGTCGTTTTTCTGGATCACCCGGATGGCTATCTGGTACCGGATCTGGAACTGCGAAAAGAGATCACCCGAGTGATCAGGCAGGAACAACCGGATGTATTGGTGACCTGCGATCCCACGAATATGTATATCCGGGATAGCTATATCAATCACCCAGATCACAGGGCAGCTGGACAGGCGACACTGGACGCAGTTTTCCCTGCTGCCAGGGACCATTTGAATTTCATCGAGCTGTGGCGCGATGAAAATCTGGACCCACACAATGTCCGCGAGGTATGGATCTCCTTACCCCAGGAGGCGAGTGTTTCAATTGATATCACTGAACATTTTGAGAAGAAGCTTCGGGCACTAAATAAACATACAAGCCAGATCGGCGATCCCGCGCAATTGGAAGAACGTCTGCGCTCACGCCATACACTTGACAGTACTTTGGATGACCCACGCTATGAGGAACATTTCCGGAGGGTGGTGTTTAGGTAAAGCACACTGGTCGAGACTCAAGTATATAGTAGCAATCTTCTTTCCATCATCTGTAACGACAAAATCATCTCTCCCATCTCCATTCAAATCTGGGGCAACCGGATCCCAAGGATGTTCTCCCCCAGACAGAAAACCTGTCAATATTGAACTTCGACCACCTAGCAACATCAACACCTCTGTGTGATGATAGCTGGCGACCACCGCGTCCTGGATGTCATCGCCGTTATAATCCCCCACTACGATTAAAAGCCAAGAAAGTATAATTAGTCGACATCCAAATTATTATTTACTTGAGCTTGTTGCACTCATCTCGTCCATCTGAAAAGGAGAATTCCAATGAATCAGAAATGGTTGCTGGTAATTAGTCTCTTGGGGTTATTACTCACTGCAGCCTGTGGAACAGGCGAACCTACCTATACTGCCCATGTTTGGGAGGATGCGGATGGGGATGGCAGACAGGGAGCAGAAGAATCGCCCATGGATAACGTTGTGGTTCAAATTGTTGACCTGGCAAATGGACACTTGTGGATACGGCCAGTGACAGATGCGGATGGGAACACCTTCCCTTTCAGGGCTGGTGATACTTGTGGTCAGTATGCCATCATCTTGAGCGTCCCAGAAGGTTATTGGCCAACCACTCCGGTAGTGGTCAATACAACCAACTGCGGAACAGCGCACTTTGGATTGAAGAAATTCCCTTAATCTGGGGCTATCGAATTGCCCAGTCTTCACATTCTTCGTATTGAGTTAATAAGTGATAAAGTTTTATTCCTTTCCAATCCAAAAAGGAGTCGCTTATCGAGTTGCTGAAACCCGTGAACATTCGTAATTTTGAAATGGATCATAAATGAATTTTTCGTGATTTCAATTTCCATTCTGAGGTATTCTTAGCCTATTCTAAGTACCGTGAAGGCAAATTCAATATAACTTGGAGGCGGCATGACCGACTATTTACAAGAAGCACAGGATTTGTTCGATTACACCCGTGATCTGCGTCGGGATTTTCACCGGCACCCGGAATTGGGGTTCCAGGAGGTGCGAACTGCGGGCATTGTAGCCAGAGAGCTCACAGATCTGGGGCTGGAAGTAAGCACCGGGGTTGGGAAGACCGGTGTTGTCGCAACGCTTGGGGGGAGCAATCCGGGACCTGTGATATTGGCGCGTTTCGATATGGATGCGCTTCCGATTCAGGAGGAGACCGGGGCTGAATATGCATCCCAAACTCCGGGAGTAATGCATGCCTGTGGCCACGATGGTCATACGGCCGCGGGTCTAACTGTGGCGAGAATCCTTGATGCTCATAAAGAAGAATTGAAGGGAACGGTGAAATTGGTCTTCCAGCCGGCAGAAGAGGGCCTGGGAGGAGCAGAAGCCATGGTGGCAGATGGGGTCCTCGAAAATCCCAGGCCAGAGAAGAGCCTCTCCCTGCACTTATGGAATGATAAGCCGCTTGGCTGGATTGGAATCACATCTGGACCGGCCATGTCCGCCTCAGACCGCTTTACAGTAAAGATTCGCGGCCGGGGAGGGCATAGTGCTGCACCACACCTGGGAATCGATCCGGTGGTGGCGGGTGCGCAGGTGATCACAGCCATCCAAAATATTGTCTCCCGTAATGTACCGCCGCTAGAATCGGCGGTGGTGACTGTCACCAGCATGACGGGAGGAGAAGCATTCAATGTAATTCCTGAGACTGTCGAGCTGCGCGGCACAATCCGTTCCTTCGATCCGAAGATCCGCGAGCTCGTTTTGGAGCGATTCCAGAAAATTGTGATCGGAGTTTCTGAGGCCATGGGCTGCAATGCGGAGGTTGACCTGCAGAAAATCACACCTGCTACTGTTAATGACCATGAGATGGCGAAGCGTGTTCGCAAGGTGGCAGCACAAATTCTGCCAGAGGCTGAATTGGATGCCGATGAACGCACCATGGGATCTGAGGATATGGCCTACATGATGGATGATATTCCCGGGTGTTACTTTTTTGTTGGTTCTTCAAATCATGCCCAGGGATTGGACGCAGCCCACCACCACCCGAAATTTGATTTCGACGAGCGGGCTTTACCTCGCGCAGCGGCCTTGATGGCAGCCGCGGTGGTTGAGTTCTTAGAATAAATTCTATGGGCTCGGAGTTGTAGATTTTATTGTTTGATTGAATAATTCAAAAGCGATCAATCCAATCGTTTAATCTATCTTTTGGAGCTCCCCTTAAGATACTGGGGAGTTCTCAAATTTTGAGATCAGCCTTAAAGGATAATTCAGTGGTGTTGGACCAGTGAAGAACAGTGCTGTGCTTGACTTGGGAAACCATACGTGATAAAATCCAATTCCTCCGAATAATCAGATTAATCAAATAATACGCCGGATTTTCCTTTATGATGCCCAAAAACCTTTCTTCTGATTTCTTGAATTATCTTGCCGAAACATACCAGGTTGATGAGGATTGTGAGCGCTTACCGTCATTAATGGAATTAAGCAAGCAGTTAGGCGTCAGTTTGTCATCATTACGGGAGCAAATGGAAGTTGGTCGCGCCCTGGGATTAATCGAAGCCAGACCGCGAACCGGGCTTCGCCGGCTGCCATACTCATTTACCCCGGCAGTTGACCAAAGTCTTTCTTATGCAATTACAATTGACCAGGAGTATTTTCTCAAGTTTGCAGACCTGCGAAGCAATCTTGAAGCAGTGTATTGGCATCAAGCAGTCGATCTTCTCACAGATGAGGATAAGGGAGCATTGCTGGGCCTAGTTGAGCAAGCCTGGGAAAAACTACGTGGCACGCCAATTCAAATTCCTCAATACGAACATCGCCAATTGCACCTTACAATCTACAATAGATTGGACAACCCTTTTGTTTCAGGACTTCTTGAAGCTTATTGGGAGGCCTATGAAGCGGTGGGCTTGAACCTTTATGCTGGGTATAAATACCTTGAAGAGGTGTGGACTTACCACCAGCAGATGGTGGATGGTATTTACAGCGGTGATCTCGAGGCTGGTTATCAAGCCTTGATTGAGCACACCGATTTGATCCGGCACAGGGTTATCGAATCCGAAGATGGGAATATGGTGGTCGCTCAATCATCTGGCGAGCTGACCAGTTTCTAAGTTACTTTATTAAAGGAGTTCAGAAATTAATGTCTGCAGTACAAACAAAAAAATCATTGGAGCCTGCAGTTGAACTGGGTTCTGTTGTCAACGATTTTTCGATCACGGTTGGCACATCGAACGGCTCGGGCAGCCAGACATCCAACATAACCCTCCTGCGCTCCCTGTTCAAAATGGGTATCCCAATCTCTGGGAAGAACCTTTTCCCATCCAATATTCAAGGATTGCCGACTTGGTACACAATTAGGTTGAGTAAGGATGGCTTCCTGGCTCGTAGGGAAGAACATGAAATTGTTGTCGCCATGAATCCGGATTCGTTTACCCAGGATTTGGCTGATGTTCAGCCAGGAGGCGTATTCCTATATCCGGATGACATAAAGATCCCCATTAATCGAGCGGACATTGTCATTTATCCGATACCGGTCAAGCAGCTGGTCAAGGAATCGGATGCCCCATCCAGCTTGAAAGACTATGTTGCCAACATGGTTTACGTGGGTGTTCTTGCTCAACTGCTAGGGATTGACCAAGAAAAAATCTACCAGGCCCTGGATTTTCATTTCAAAGGTAAACAGAAACCGATCGATTTGAATTTTGGCATCGTCAAAGCGGCGATAGCCTGGGCGGAAAGTAACCTCGAGAAATTGGATCCTTACCGGGTGGAAGCAATGGATAAGACCAGCGATCTCATCATGTCAGATGGAAATACGGCTGCCGCATTGGGATCCGTGTATGGTGGGGTTAATTTTGCCGCCTGGTATCCAATTACACCTGCCACCAGCCTGGTTGAAGCCCTCGAGGAATACATATCGAAGCTGCGTAAAGATCCGGAATCAGGAAAGAATACCTATGCCATCCTGCAGGCAGAGGATGAGCTGGCTGCGATCGGTATGGCTATCGGGGCTGGTTGGTCAGGCTTGCGAGCGATGACTTCCACTTCCGGTCCTGGACTCAGCCTGATGACCGAATATGCTGGCCTGGCATATTATTCTGAAGTGCCTGTGGTTGTATGGGATATTCAGCGGGTAGGCCCGAGCACTGGACTGCCGACCCGTACTTCCCAAGGTGATATCTCAATGGTCTACTTCCTAGGTCATGGCGACACACAGAATGTAATTCTGCTGCCTGGCTCAGTGAACGAGTGTTTCGAGTTTGGTTGGCGTTCATTTGATTTGGCGGAACAGCTTCAGTGGCCAATTTACGTTCTTAGCGACCTGGATATTGGAATGAACCAATGGATGGCCGAACCCTTTGAGTATCCTGACCAGCCAATGGATCGAGGCAAGGTTCTTTGGGAGGAGGATTTGGAAAAACTCTCTGGGAAATGGGCGCGCTATAAGGATGTTGATGGTGATGGAATTCCTTATAGAACAGTTCCTGGGAACCAGCACCCATCCAGTGCCTGGTTCGCCAGGGGCACCGGACATAACGAGAACGCTGTTTACACCGAGGATGGTGGTGAATACGAGCGTAATATGGCCCGTTTAAGCCGGAAATTTGATACCGCCCGAAGCCTGGTGCCAAAACCAATCATCGATAACATGGAAGATGCCGATGTGGGTATTATCGCTTTTGGCTCGACCGAGCCAGCAATTCGGGAAGCGCGCCACTATTTAGCGGAATCCGGGTTGAAGACCGATTTTCTGCGCTTACGGGCGATTCCCTTTACCGACGAAGTGACTGAATTCATCTACAACCACGAAAAATCCTATGTGGTCGAGATGAACCGTGATGGTCAGCTGCACCAATTACTGTCACTAGAATGTGCACCTGTTTGTGCGAAACTCACCTCGATTGCCCACCTGGATGGTTTGCCAATGACAGCCAGCTGGATTGAAAACAGGATTATGCAGGAAGAGGATAAGAAATAATGGCAGATCAAAAGACAAAACCCAAGGGAAATGTTAATTTAGTCGGACTCTCAAAAGCGGATTATCGGGGCAAACCGACGACTTTGTGCCAGGGATGTGGGCACAATTCCATCTCTAGCCAGATCATCGCTGCGAGTTATGAGCTTGACATTAAGCCAGAGTCGATCGTCAAATTCAGTGGGATCGGTTGTTCCAGTAAGAGCCCGGCGTATTTCTTGGGTCGCTCATTCGGCTTCAATGGTCTGCACGGGCGCATGCCTTCGCTTGCAACGGGGGCAATGTTTGGCGACCATCGCCAGGTTGCGATAGGAGTCAGCGGAGATGGGGATACTGCCAGTATTGGCATGGGTCAGTTCAAGCACATCATGCGGCGGAATTTACCTTTTGTGTATGTTGTAGAAAATAATGGTGTTTATGGATTAACCAAAGGGCAGTTCTCTGCGACTGCAGAGTCTGGATTGACCCTGAAGGGTCACGGGACAAATCTGTACATGCCGGTAGATATCGCCTGGGAAGCCGTCGTCGGCAACGCGACTTTCGTGGCTCGCTCCTTCGCCGGCGATCCGAAACAGGTTAAGGAATTGCTGAAAGCTGCTTTAAGTCATAATGGGATCGCCATTCTGGACATCATCAGCCCATGCGTGACTTTCAATAACACGGATGAATCAATGCACTCTTATTCCTGGGGCAGGAACCACGAGGTAGCCCTCCATGAGCTCTCCTATGTTCCTCCAATGGAGGACATCCTCGTCGAATATGATGAAGGGGAGATGATCGATGTCACCATGCATGATGGCTCCACTGTTGTGCTCAAGAAGTTAGAACATGACTATGATCCCACCAGCCGCAGCCGGGCAATCGCTTTGCTGGAAGAGGCCAACCGTAAGGACTGGTTGATCACCGGGCTGATCTACATCGATACTGAGCAACCTTCGCTGTTTGATATCTATAATCTGACTGAAGGACCTCTCAATCGACTTGGGGAACAGCAGATGCGGCCGCCAGCAGAGACGATTGATCAAGTCAACGACATGATGTTTTAGATATTAATAGCCCATATAAGAACCATATTCTTTCCAACGAAGACCTCCCAGAAGAATCCTTCCTCTGGGAGGTCTTTTGTGTATATTTGACATTAATCAGGGATTGAATTCTTCGTATCTAATCAGGTCAATTCATTATGGTATCGGTAATTTGGGGGAGAATTTCACCTGCAGGGTAAGGAAGGGAAAAACTCACCAATGGCGTTCCGATGGGCATCATCCTTGGGCT
>CALBUI010000262.1 GCA_937968125.1 uncultured Anaerolineales bacterium
CCTGATCGTCCAGCTGGTTTTAGGGGTGATCATCGGCGTTTATCTAGCCCGAAGATTAGATCGACCAATCCGCAATGCCGCGACAGGCGTTATCGATATCTCCACAGGCAAAGACATTCAACCGGTGCCTATTGAAGGTCCGCGCGAGATCCGCGAATTATCCACCGCGGTGAATGAGCTGGCCGACAGGTTGAGATCCCTGGAAGAAACCCGGCGTCGCTCGCTGGCCAATATTGTGCATGAATTGGGCAGACCACTGGGGGCGATCCAATCGGCGGTGCATGTTTTGATCAATGGCGTCGACGATCCCCTGGTCGAACAGGAACTGCTCGAGGGTGTGATCGGCGAGATCAAGCGGATGCAGCCGCTGCTGGATGACCTGGCTCTGCTGCACGGTCAGGTGACCGGAACATTGACGCTGAACCTGGTCCAGGTGGATTTGAGTGATTGGCTCACCACCAATTTACTGCCCTGGCGGGCAATGGCTTTGGAAAAAGGACTCCAGTGGAGCTCCGAAATACCTGAAAGTTTGCCAGTGGTGCATATTGATCCTGAACGTATGGCGCAAGTATTGGGCAATTTGCTCAGCAATGCGGTCAAATACACACCTGAACGGGGGAATGTGGTTATCACCGCCGGATCGGGTGCAGCAGAAACCTGGTTCCAGATACGCGATACCGGCCCGGGAATAGATCTGGTTGAACAAGAGCAGGTGTTTGAACCTTTCTTCCGCAGCCAGAAGACCAGCCGTTTTCCTCAAGGATTGGGATTGGGCTTGACCATTGCTCGAGATATCGTCGAGGCGCATGGGGGCCAGATTGAGTTGTCCAGCGAACCCGATGGTGGCAGTCAATTCACAGTCCACCTGCCTTTAGGTTCAACTCAGGCAGTTTAATTTTCATTATTCAGGATTCACCTACAACAATTTTGACATATTTTCCAGTTGCCTTTTTTTGCTCTCGGATATAAAATCAATCCTAATGGCATTAATATTGTCATCTATCAAGCATTTATTCGACACAAAAAGGAGAATAGCATGAAAAGACCATTTGGAGTGACAGTCATTGCAATCTTAGCATTGATCGGTGGTTTATTTGGCTTGTGTTGGCCGACATTGGCCTTTATGGGCAGCGCGCTGCTCCCTGGCGTCTTTGGAACGATTGGCGCCGTGGCCGGTGTTTTTTTGATTGTTGGACCCATACTTCAGTTGATCTTCTCTTATGGGGCTTTCAAACTGCGTTCGTGGGCCTGGTATTTGGGACTGATCGCTACCGGGATCACCGTCATTGGCGTGGTTATAAATTTGATCAACGGCGCCTCGATTTTCTCTGCTCTTTTGGGAAGTTTCCTGTCGATCATCATTTTCATTTACCTATTAATGCCCAACGTGCGTAAGGCTTTTGAAATTGGTGGCGAAAAAACCGAGGCAATGGAACCCGCAGCTCCTGCTGCTCCCCCACCACCAGCAGAAACACCTGCAGCTCCTGCTGAGGCACCAGCAGCTACACCTGCTCCTGCCGAAGCACCAGCAGATTCACCTGCTCCTGCCGAGGCACCAGATGCAGAGAGTTCTCAGGATGAAGAGGCTCAGCAATAAGCCAAGATTAGGAACAGAAACATGGAAGCCGAAGAAGAAGGTTTGCTGGTTGCTGAAAGCATGCTGGCGGATCTGCCAGAGCCTGTACAGCGGTATATGAGCTTCACTGGTGTACTTGATAAGCCATGGATTAACTCAGTAAAGCTGAAGTACAGCGGAAAATTTCGCCAGGGACTCGATCGCCCATGGATGCCGATGACCGCCAGGCAGGTCTACACCATTTCCCCTCCATCTTTCGTCTGGGATGCCCGTTTCAAGGTGATGGGACTTCCGCTGCTGCGCGCCTGGGATGAATACAAATCAGGGCATGCCCATATGTTTGCTAAGCTGGCGGGAATAAGGACTATCTTTGACGTTCGAGGGGCAGAACTAGATCAAGGAGCATTACTCCGCTACCTGAGTGAGATGATCTGGTTTCCGATTGCCTTCCTGGGAGAAAACATCTCCTGGCAGGCAGTTGACGATATTTCAGCCGATGTGCAGATTGAGGACGCCGGCAATAGCGTTTCGGGGCGCCTCTTCTTCGATGATCAAGGTCGGCCGACGAATTTCACCGCTATGCGATACCGGGAAATTGATGGACACTTCTCACTTGACCCCTGGTCTACACCGATCACAGGTTACGGGAAGCTCGCAGGATTAAACTTGCCGACTCAGGGTCAAGCAGTTTGGAATCTTGAATCCGGAGATTTGATGTATGTTGACCTGCAAATCGAAGAAATTAAATACAACCCGCCAATATGATTTTGCAAACATATGGATAATCTCTGAGGCCTTTGTCAAATCCAGGCTGATATAATTCGTCCAAACTCTTGCACGGAAGCTCGAACATAAAATGTATTCTTCGGGTCGGAGAATTCTATTTTCCCGGAAACTGCTAGTTTCCGGGAAAATATTTGCAGGGATTTGTGTTTCTCCCCAATTGAAGTGGAGGTCTCACTTATGTCGAAGACAGAAAAGCATGTGTCAAACCGCAGCCTGAGGACACCGCGGGCAGCTGCGATTGCAGGAATATTATTCGCACTGCTGTTTGGTACTAGTTATATACTGATCCAGATTTCCATTCCAGCAATATCCGATGGTGGAGCGAACTGGTTGACAAATCAACCCGAAACAATTACGTTTGGATTGAGCCTTTTACCATTTGCGGGGATCGCCTTCCTGTGGTTCTTGGGGGTGCTTCGCGATCGGATGGGATATCTTGAAGACCAGTTCTTTTCGACATTATTTCTGGGCAGCGGCATACTCTATATAGGAATGGTCTTTGTCGCATCCGCTTTCGCCGGAGGTTCATTGGTGGCATATTCACTTGAACCAGATCTATTGGCAAATAATGTGGTTCTGCTGGTGACTCGGACGATAACAAACCAGATAATCTCGATATACGCTATCCGCATGGCAGGCATGTTCATGATCGTCCTGGGTACCATTTGGACTCGCACTGAATTAATGCCGCGCTGGTTGACAATACTTACCTACGCTTTGGCATTAATCCTCCTCATCAGCATTGGTTTTACCCATTGGGTTACATTATTGTTTCCTGCCTGGGTGCTGTTGATTAGCGCCTATATCCTGTACCTCAATTTTCTCATCAAAACTGAACAAGTGAAAACTGATGGATTGACTGTGAAATAATGTCGGTTTTCACTGCCTAATTCAAAGGAGCTTTACATGTCCGAAGTATTAATCGCTCTGTCACAACTATCTGTGCTGGTATTCGTGATCGCCAGCATGTTCAGCCTGGGTCTAAGCCTGACCATGAAACAGATCATCGATCCGCTCAGGAACGCCCGCATGGTCATCCTTGCCTTGGTGGCTAATTTCATTATTGTGCCCATCCTGGCATACGCACTTGCCCTGTTATTTAATCTCGATGATTCGCTGCGCACTGGTTTGATCCTGCTCTCCACGGCAGCAGGCGCGCCATTCCTGCCCAAGCTGGTTGATGTAGCCAAAGGGAATATTGCCTTTTCGGTTGGCTTGATGGTCTTGTTGATGGTCGTCACGATTATATATCTACCGCTCGTGCTGCCCCTCCTGCTGGGTGATGTACAGGTGAATCCCTGGGATATCGCCCAGTCCCTGATCATCATGATGTTGATCCCACTTGCTGTGGGGCTGTTCATCAAGGCCCGTTATGAAGAGGCAGCAGATAAAATTCAGCCCACCTTCGGTATGGCGTCAAACATCGCCCTGCTGGTACTGGTCGTGCTGGGTCTAGTGCTCAATTTCAGCAGTATGATCGCCCTGGTAGGCACCTTTGGTATATTAGCCGGGATCCTGTTCGTCCTGATTTCGGTCTTGGTCGGTTACTTCATGGGTGGGTCTGATCCAGGAGATAAGAGCGTCATGGGGCTTGGCACCGCACAGCGCAATGTCTCAGCTGCCCTGGTGGTCGCGGGGCAGAATTTCGGCGCTGACGTGCTCACTTATGTGTTGGTGATGGCCATCATTAGCCTGGTATTGCTCATGCCAGCTGCGGGTGAATTGGGCAAACGCATGAAAGGAACCGCGGAAGCGGAACAGCCAAGCAGCTGAAAAAAAATTACGATCAACGGCGCTAGAACTCATACTACAAAAAAATCTGATAAATTTTGTAGTTAATCCAACTTTCGGCAGTTCTGTATAGTTAAGGGACTTGCGCACGTCTGCGAACTAATTAACACCCACAAGAGCCAGCACTGAGCCTGCCGAAGTGGGCAATACTACATCGTTATCCTTCGGTCGAGAATTCAAAATCGAAAAGAGATTGTTTATGGCAACAGAATCCTCTGATTTAGATTCACCAGGAGGGATGGACCCCCAAGAAGATTCAACTAATGAGACGAATCCCTGGTTGATTGGTGTGGTCATTCTTTTCATCATCATTCTAGTTGGCGTTATTGCTTATGCAGACCTATCCGCAACAGGATTCATTACTCCGCCAGCAGCAACTCAACCCACAGCATTCATCACGATCAATGATCCTGTTGAAGGAGAGCTGCTGGACATCACCTGGGCTGTGCCGGTCAGAGGAGAGGGGGGAGGCTTATTCGAAGGGAATGTGATCGTCCAGGCGCTCAGCGCTTCAGGAGAGGTGCTCGCTCAGGAAGTCACAATCATCGATTCTCCTGAAGCGGGAACGGGCGGTTCCGGACCCTGGTCTGTCGACCTGCAAATAAATTCCCCGCCAGGAACCCAGGGTCAGATTTTAGCTTTCTCCACCTCTGCAATGGATGGCAGCAGGGTTGCTGAAGATCGCGTCAATGTCGGTTTCGGGGAATCACCAGGCGCGGGCGAATTGGTCAAACCGGAAAACCATCTTTGGAGCCTGTTGGAGCTCAATGGCCGAACCCTGATTGATAATTCAAATATCACCCTGCAGTTTGAAAACTTCCAGGCATTTGGCTTCGGAGGCTGCAATAACTATAAAACCAGCTACGAGCGTAGAGGGGCGAATCTCAACTTCGGAATCGTGACCTCTACCGCCAAGGAGTGCGAGGAGCTCGAAGGCATCCTGGCACAAGAATCTGCATATTTCGATAACCTGGAACGGGTAGTTACCACCCGGCTTGAAAACTGGCAGTTGAATTTGTTCGATAATTCCAACAACCTATTCTTGATTTACGATGCAGTTGTCATGGGACAGGTATTTAATGAACAAAACTCAGAAATTCCTGAAGATGCTGTTATTTACGTTCAATTAAATGATGTATCCCTGGCTGATGCGGAATCTATGCCCATCGTTGAGCAGGTCATTACAGGTGTGACCCGGTTCTCATTTCCTTTCATGGTCAATTACAATCCGAGGGAGATTGTTGAGAATCACACCTATGCAATTGGAGTGCGGATAGAGGATAAAGAAGGCAATTTGCTCTTCATTAATCCAGCGGCCACCAACGTAATCACCAATGGCAATCCATCTCAAGTGGATTTGGTGGCAGAAGCAGTGAGATAGGCTGAATCCGAAGAAAATT